>NZ_CP121648.1:6492500-6790000 GCF_029714205.1 Methylobacterium sp. CB376
GCGGGTGCTGCGGCGCCAGCCGGGCGAGGCCGGGGGCGAGATCCTCGTCGCCGAGATGAGCGTCGGCTACAAGGCGATCTCGGAGCGCTTCACCACCCGCGTCCAGCTCGACCGCCCCAACCTGCGCATCGTGGCCGAGTACATCGACGGCCCGTTCCGCCACCTGGAGAACCGCTGGACCTTCCGGGAGGCGCCGGGCGGGGGCTGCCTGGTCGAATTCTACATCACCTACGAGTTCAAGAGCCTCGCCCTCGGGCTGCTCATGGGCAAGATGTTCGACCGCGCCTTCCGCAAGTTCACGGACGCGTTCGAGAGCCGGGCGGACCGGATCTACGCGCGGGCCTGATACGCCATCCGGTTGATGGCTTCGCCATCAACCGGATGGCGTATCAGGCGCTGTCCGGACGTGATCGTCCGGGCAGCGCATCACACCTCGGTCAGCGCCGCCTCCAGCAGCCCGAGGGCGTCCTCCACCGCCTTGCGGCGCACCTCCGCCCGGCCGATATCGCCGTAGCGCCGCTCCAGGTGGCGCATCGCGCGCCCGGCCGTGACGAGGCCGAAATGCACGAGGCCGACCGGCTTCGTGGCGGTGGCGCCGGAAGGGCCGGCGATGCCCGTGATGGCGAGCGCCACGTCGGCGCGGGAATGGGCGAGCGCCCCGTCCGCCATCGCCCGGGCCACCGGCTCGCTCACCGCGCCGTGCTCGGAGATCAGGCCGAAATCGACGCCCAGCACCTCGGCCTTGGCCTCGTTCGAGTAGGTGACGAAGCCCCGCTCCACCACCGCGGAGGAGCCTGCCACTTCGGTGAGCAGCCCCGCCAGCAGGCCCCCGGTGCAGGATTCGGCGGTGACGATCCGGCGCCTGCGCTCCCGGTAGGCGGCGATGAGCACGCCCGCGCGGGCGATGAGGGCGGTGTCGGTGATCACGCGGCGCTCCCTCAGGCGGCGGGCAGGCGGAGCGTCGCGGCGGCCTGGGCGGCGAGCCCCTCGGCCCGCCCCACGAAGCCGAGCGCCTCGGTCGTGGTCGCCTTGATCGAGACCGATCCGACGGGGATCCCCGCCACCTCGGCGATGCGGGCGCGGATCGCCTCCCGGTGCGGGCCGATGCGGGGCTGCTCGCACAGCACCGTGACGTCGAGATGGTCGATGACGCCGCCGCGGGCCGCCACCCGGGCGACCGCGTCGGCCAGGAACTGATCCGAGGAGGCGCCGCGCCAGCGCGGGTCGCTCGGCGGGAAGTGCACGCCGATGTCGCCGTCCGCCAGCGCCCCCAGGATCGCGTCGGTGAGCGCGTGCAGCACCACGTCGCCGTCCGAATGGGCGAGCACGCCGCGCGCGGCCGGGATGCGCACGCCGCCGAGCCAGACGTGGTCGCCCTCCGTGAAGGCGTGCACGTCGAAGCCGGTGCCGAGACGGGTGACGAGGGTCATGGCATCTCCTGGAGCATCCCCTGGGGCGGGCGCGGCGCCGCCCGGGCCCGCGAAGGCGCGGTCCGCCTCCTCGAGGTCGGCCGCCTGCGTGATCTTGCGGTTGCGGACGTCGCCGGGGAAGACCGTCACGGGCAGGCCCGCCCACTCGGCGAGCGCCCCGTCATCCGTGAAGGCGTCGAGGCCCTGGGCGGCGGCGCGGCGATGCGCGTCGCGCAGCAGCGCGAAGCCGAAGGCCTGCGGGGTCTGCACGGCCCGCAGGGCATCCCGCGGCGGGGTCTCGCGCACCACGCCCGCCGCGTCCACGCGCTTGATCGTGTCGCTGACCGGCACGCCCGGGACCGCGGCGCCGTGGAGGCGCGCCGCCGCGATCGCCCGCTCGATCAGCGCCTCGTCCACGAAGGGCCGCGCGGCGTCGTGGACGAGCACGAGGTCCGGCGCCCCGGCGCGCTCCAGCGCGTCCAGTCCCGCCCGCACCGAATCCTGGCGCGTCGCCCCGCCCGGGACCGGCGGGAGCAGCTTGGCGGCGAGATCGCCCAGACCGGCGAGGCACTCCGCGTAGAAGGCGGCGGCGTCGGGCGCGATCACGACCTGGATCCGCGCCAGGCCCGGATGCCGCGCCAGCGCCTCGAGCGTCCGGGTCAGGACCGCCTTGCCGCCGACGCGGCGATATTGCTTGGGAGTGCCGCCGCCGACGCGGATGCCGCGGCCCGCGGCGACGACGACCGCGGCAGTCTCGGACATGGACCGGATCCTCACACGGCGGGGACGCGCGTCCCGACGGGATGCCCGTTCCTAGAAGGGGTGCGGCGCAAAATCAAATCGGCGGCCTGCGAAGCTTCTCCGCTTGCGCACGGCCGAGTTTTGGCTATTTGTTGTGCAGAATGAAGATTGACCATTCTTTGAGCGGCCAGCGGCCCGGGCCCGATCCGGGAGCGCCGCCACCCGAACCGGGGGCGCGCGCGCCCGGCGCCCTGCTCGCCCCCCTGTCGGGCGTGACCGACCTGCATCTGCGCCGGATCGCCCGCCGGTGCGGGGCCAGCGCGGTCGTCTCCGAGATGGTGGCGGCGGAGGATCTCGCCCGCGGCAGCGCGGAGGCGCGGCTGCGGGCCGAGGGCGAGGGGGTGCGGCCGCACGTGGTCCAGCTCGCCGGCTGCGACCCGCGCTGGATGGCGGAGGGCGCCCGGCTGGCGGAGGCGAACGGCGCCGACGTGATCGACGTCAACATGGGCTGCCCGGCCAAGAAGGTCACGGGCGGGGAGGCGGGCTCGGCGCTGATGCGCGACCTCGACCACGCGGCGCGGCTGCTGGCGGCGGTGCGGGAGGCGGTGGCGGTGCCGGTCACGGTCAAGATGCGCCTCGGCTGGGACGACGCGTCCCGCAACGCGCCGGACCTCGCGCGCCGGGCCGAGGCCCTCGGCCTGTCCGCCGTCACGGTGCATGGCCGCACGCGCCAGCAATTCTACGCCGGCCGGGCCGATTGGGCGGCGATCCGCGCGGTGGTCGAGGCGGTGTCGATCCCGGTCGTGGCCAACGGAGATGTGGGCAGCCTCGCCGAGGCCCGCGCCTGCCTGGCGGAATCCGGGGCGGCGGCGGTGATGATCGGCCGGGCGGCGGTCGGCCGGCCCTGGCTCGTCGGCGCGGTGGCGGCCGGCTTGCGCGGCGCGCCCGCGCCCGCCCTGACGCGGGCGGCGCAGGCGGACCTCGCGGGGGAGCATTACGAGGGCCTGCTCGCCCTCTACGGCGTCGCCATGGGGGTGCGGCACGCCCGCAAGCACCTGGCGGCCTACGCGGACCACGCGGGCGGCCTCGCCGCAGGCGAGCGGGCGCGCCTCGTCACCACGACCGACCCGGCCGAGGCGCTGGCGCTGCTGCGCCGGGCCTTCGCGGGCGAGGGAGTCGCGGGGGAGGCGGCACCGGCCGCGGAGTGGGCGGCACCGGCCGCGGAGTGGGCGGCATGAGCGCGCCCACCTGCGACGCGATCATCAACGCGCTGCCGCTGCCGGTGCTCACCATCGGGCCGGACGAGCGCATCCTCCAGGTCAACATGGCCGCGGAGCACTTCTTCGACTATTCGCGCCGGCTGATGCAGCGCCAGCGCCTGCGCGACATCATCCCGTTCTCCTCGCCGATCATCGCCCTGGTGAACGAGGTGCGGCGGCGGCACGCGAGTGTCAGCGAGTACCGGGTGGAGCTCGGCTCGCCGCGCTCCGGCGTCGAGCGCAGCGTCGACGTGTTCGCGACCTATCTCGACGACGAGATGGTGGTCCTGATGCTGCAGGAGCGCACCATCGCGGACAAGATGAACCGCCAGCTCACCCATCGGCAGGCGGCCCGCTCGATGGTGGCGCTCGGCGCCATGCTGGCCCACGAGATCAAGAACCCGCTCGCCGGCATCCGGGGCGCCGCCCAGCTGCTGGAGCAGTCGGCGGGCGAGGACGACCGCATGCTGACGCGGCTGATCTGCGACGAGGCCGACCGGATCGTGCGCCTCGTCGAGCGCATGGAGCTGTTCGGGGACGAGCGCCCGGTCGAGCGCGGGCCGGTCAACGTCCACGGCGTCCTCGACCAGGTGAAGCGCTCGGCCCAGTCCGGCTTCGCCCGCCACATCCGCTTCGTCGAGAATTACGACCCCTCGCTGCCGCCGGTGCTCGGCAACCGCGACCAGCTGGTCCAGGTGATCCTCAACCTCGTGAAGAATGCCGCCGAGGCGATCGGCGCGGACGCGGTCGACGGCGAGATCACCCTCTCGACCGCCTTCCGCACGGGGTTGCGCCTGCAGGTGCCGGGCTCGCGCGAGCGGGTGAGCCTGCCGATCGAGGTCGCGGTGCGCGACAACGGGCCGGGCGTGAGCGCCGACCTGCTCCCCGACCTCTTCGACCCTTTCGTGACCACCAAGGCCCAGGGGTCGGGGCTCGGCCTCGCCCTCGTCGCCAAGATCGTCGGGGACCACGGCGGCATCGTCGAGTGCGATCCCGCCCCCCGCCGGACCACCTTCCGCGTACTCCTGCCGATGTCCCACGCCCGCGACGGGCGCGAATCGGCCCCGGATGCCGAGTGACCCCAGAAGAGCGGTTCCATGCCGAACGGACACATCATCGTGGCGGATGACGACGCCGCCATCCGCACCGTCCTCAACCAGGCGCTCTCCCGGGCCGGCTACGAGGTGCGCTCGACGGGCAACGCCGCCACGCTCTGGCGCTGGGTGGCGCAGGGCGACGGCGATCTCGTGATCACCGACGTGGTGATGCCCGACGAGAACGCCTTCGACCTGCTGCCCCGGATCAAGCGGGTGCGGCCGGACCTGCCGATCATCGTCATGAGCGCCCAGAACACCTTCATGACGGCGATCCGGGCCTCCGAGCGGGGCGCCTACGAGTACCTGCCCAAGCCCTTCGACCTCAAGGAACTCACCGCCATCGTGGGGCGGGCCCTGTCGCGGCCGCGGGGCAACGCGCTTCCCGGCGCGGCGCCCGAGAACGAGGACATCCCGCTGGTCGGGCGCTCGCCCGCCATGCAGGAGATCTACCGCTCGCTCGCCCGGCTGATGCCCACCGACCTCACGGTGATGATCACGGGCGAGTCCGGCACCGGCAAGGAGCTCGTCGCCCGGGCCCTGCACGATTACGGCCGCCGCCGGGCGGGGCCCTTCGTCCCGGTCAACATGGCGGCGATCCCGCGCGACCTCATCGAATCCGAGCTGTTCGGCCACGAGAAGGGCGCCTTCACGGGGGCGACCGCCCGCTCGGCCGGGCGCTTCGAGCAGGCGGAGGGCGGAACCCTCTTCCTCGACGAGATCGGCGACATGCCGATGGAGGCCCAGACCCGCCTCCTGCGCGTCCTGCAGCAGGGCGAGTACACCACGGTCGGCGGGCGCGTGCCGATCAAGACCAACGTCCGCATCATCGCGGCCACCAACAAGGACCTGCGGGTCTCGATCCAGCAGGGCATCTTCCGCGAGGACCTGTTCTTCCGCCTCAACGTGGTGCCGCTGCGCCTGCCGGCTCTGCGCGAGCGCACCGAGGACGTGCCCGACCTCGTGCGCCACTTCTTCACCCTGGTCGAGCGGGAGGGGCTGAGCCGCAAGCAGCTCGACGCGGACGCGATGGAGCGCCTCAAGCGCTACCGCTGGCCGGGCAACGTGCGCGAACTCGAGAATCTCGTGCGGCGCCTCGCGGCGCTCTACCCGCAGGAGACGATCACCGGCCCGGTGATCGAGGCCGAACTCGACACGCTGCCCCTCGCGGCGCCCGCGCCGGCGGGCGGCGGCGCGCGCAAGGGCACGCCCGACGCGGAGGGGCTCTCGGCGGCCGTGGAGCGCCACCTCGCCGAGTACTTTTCGGGCTTCCGGGACACGCTGCCGCCGCCCGGCCTCTACCACCGCGTGTTGCGCGAGATCGAGGGCCCGCTCATCGGCGCCGCGCTGGCGGCGACGCGCGGCAACCAGATTCGGGCTGCCGAGCTGCTCGGCGTCAACCGCAATACCCTGCGCAAGAAGGTGCGGGACCTCGATCTGCAGGTCTTCCGCACGCCGCGCTAGCGTCGCCGGCAGACCCGGGCGGCCGCGGCACAGCAGATCCGCGGCCTCGCCCGGCGGCGGCGGCCGCCTGAGCTCTCGGAATCAGTCGCGCGACCCACGCGAGGGCCACGAAGACCTGCGCCCGGAGCCACGAATCTGCGAGACATTTCGTCGCGGGCAGGGCCTCGGCTCGGCGGCCGGCCGGACCCGGCTCAGCCATGCCTCAGGCGCAGGGCAGTGCGGCCTCGTCGGCGGCGACGGGGACGCAGTAGAGGCGCTTGCGGGAATACAACTTCATGTTGTCGTTCGCCCCCGGTCCCGGATGGCCATGGTACTCGTCGGAAATCTCGCCGGCCGTCAGCACGCGGCGGCGGGCCTGCCAAGTCGCCGGCAGAGTCTTCACCGGCTTTCGGCCGCGCGTTTTCTTGTGGCGACCGAAGATCTGGCCATCCTTGCGCTTGGTCATCTTTGAAACGTCCCCCAATCCCGGCCTTCTTCTGGCAGGATGGACGCGCCCTCCGGTTGACCCGGATGCGTGCGCGCGCCGCGCCCCACATGGTTCCGAACCCCCTGAGGGTAGCCCGGAATCCCCCACAAAGTCCGGCGACATTTCGCCTTTCTCGAATCTCCGCCGGCCTGCGGCGACGCGGACACACGCGTTCGAGTGAGCTAGGCTTCCGGGTTTCGGCATAACCCGTAAGGACTAACTCAAGCCACTGAGGGCGCGTCGGTTTTCGGTCCGCGCGGCGGGCCCGGCCGGGCGCGGCCTCATGCAGCAGCGGCAAGGATCCGCGCCCCCGCGCCGGCCTGTCTGACGTTACGAAAGGGCGCCGCGCCCAAGCATATCCTCTCGGTTTCTGCCCCCGCAGACCTTGAAGTTGGCGGCATCTCGCGTAACATCTGCCGCACTGGATGGGGGCATGCCGTTTTAAGAGGATGATGATGGACTCCGACAACCAGACCGAGTTTCCGCAGTCGATTGAGCTGGTGTCCGACATCGTGTCGGCCTACGTGTCGAACAATTCGGTGCCCGTGGGTGAACTCGCCGCTCTGATCCGCAGCGTGCACGAGGCGGTGGCGCAACTGGGGGCTCCGGCCGCGCCGCAGCCGGAGAAGCTGGTCCCGCCGGTTCCGATCAAGAAGACGGTGACCCCGGACTATCTCATCAGCCTGGAGGATGGGCGGCGCTACCGCACGCTCAAGCGCCACCTCGCCGGCCGGGGGCTCACGCCGGAGCAGTACCGGGCGAAGTGGGGCCTCCCTCCGGATTATCCCATGGTGGCGGCGAACTATGCCGCCCAGCGCTCGGAACTCGCCAAGAGCATCGGCCTCGGCCAGAAGCCGGTCGCCCGCCGCCCCCGCGCCACGCAGGCGGCGTGATCCCGCGCCCGTCCCGGGACCCGCAACCGAATCAGACGCCCGCGGAAGACCGCTTCCGCGGGCGTCGTCGCGTCGGTGGTGCGCCGGCCGAGGGGAGGGGGCCCGCCGGGCGCGCCCCGGCCCCCGCGCAGCTCCGAGGGTCCGCGCGACCGGGCCGTTCCTCCGGCGGGCGGCTTTCGGCCGAGGCCGTGTGAGAACGCGACGGCGCGGACCGCGACCGGCGGTTCATCTCCCCAGAGGGGAGGTCGTCCCGCGAGGGGCGATTCCTCGGTCCGCGACGCCCGCGGCGCGGCGTGCTCGCATTCCCGCGCCGCCTGCACCCGTTGCGGGCCTCGCATCCCGCGTCGTTCGGGGAGGCGAGGGAGGGTCCGACGGGTGCCAGGTGCCGGTGCGGACGGCCCGCAGTCGATCTGCCCGGTCCAAGCTCGTCGGTGTTTGCCCGTCGCTGCCGCTGCCGTCAGCGCCGAGGCGGATCACCGCTCGGCGAAGGCGCCGACGACCCGGACGATGCCGGCGCGGTCACCGGCGAGGCGCTCTGAGACGGCCGCGACGGGTGGCAGCTTCGAGACCTCCCGCCCCACCAGCGGGTCCAGCGTCCAGGCCCGCGCCGGGACGCGTCCCGCCTTGATCGGATCGCTGTCGGGCGATCCGCGATCCAGAATACCCGGCCCCGGTCCTGCCGGTTTGGGGAGAAGGCAAGCGCGATCGGGGCGCGATCCCTGAGCCTGCTCAGCACGACCCAGGGGACGATCCTGAGGGCAGGGGAACCACCCTCGGCAGCCCTCGGACGGGGCGCTCAGGTGGCTCTCGTTCACTTGCAAGGGTCACTTGCAAGGGTCACTTGCATTGCAAGGGTCCATGGCGGCTCTTCAGGAGTCGAGGCTCCCCTGAAGGAGCGACGGATCGGTTGGGTGCCCGCTACATGTATTGAGGTGAATTGGCCCGATGGAATAATTCGTGCTATAGAGCCTCAACCTCGAGAGTTCCACGAGCCAGCTAGGCAGCTGCGTCGGAACAGGTGGCGGGGGACGCGCCATGATGCGAAGCTTGGCACGACGGGACTTCCTGAAAGCTTCGGCCGCGCTGGGCGCGAGTGCCGCGGCGGGCTTCGCCTGCCTCGAGATCGCGACCGCCGCGCCGATCGAGATTCCCACGGTCGACGCGCTCACCCTCCGCGTGCTGGTCGATTCCGCGCACGATCAGTTCCTCAAGCCCAGCACCGTGCAAGGTGTCGTTCATCAGCCACCCGGCGGCGGCCGCGGCAGCGACTACAGGAAGGTTCTGCACAACCAGTGGGGTCTATCCCTCTTCGCCGAGTCGCAGCGACGCGACGAGACCAAGACGATCCTCCTCGACTTCGGCTACACGCCGGAAGCCCTTCTCAACAACATCGAGATCCTGAAGCTCGATCCGAGCAAGGCCGATGCCCTGATCGTCAGCCACGGGCACCACGACCATTACGGGGGCCTGATCGGCTTCCTGGACCGGTACAGGGCGTCGCTGTCGCCGGACGTCAAGCTGTTCGCCGGCGGGGAGGACAATTTCTGCCATCGGCTGGTGCCGAGCGGGACCGCCGGCCAGTTCACGGATTTCGGCCTGCTCGATCGGCGCGAACTGGCGGCCCGGCACATCACCACCGTCCTGTGCGAGGCGCCCACGGTGATCGCCGGGCACGCCTTCACGACGGGGCAGATCAAGCGCCGCTCGCTCGAGCGCGTCCTGCCCAACACCTTCGTCGAGCGCGGATTCAAGGACGGCGCGGGCTGCGATGCCGCCCACTACTCCCCGGCGGAGCTGGAAGGGAAGATCATCCCGGACGAGCACGTCCACGAGCACGCCACCTGCTTCAATCTCCGGGACAGGGGCCTCGTCGTCATCAGCTCGTGCGGGCATGTCGGAATCGTGAATTCGGTCCGGCAGGCGCAGGAGGTCTCGGGCGTCGAGAAGATCCACGCCATCGTCGGAGGGTTCCACCTCGGCCCGGCTCCGAAGGATTACCTCACCCAGGTCGTCGCCGAGATCGCCAAGCTGAAGCCGGACGTCGTCATCCCGATGCATTGCAGCGGCCTGAACTTCGTCCTCGAGGCGCAGGCGCAGATGCCGGAGAACGTGCTCGTGCCGACGACGGGCAGCCGGCTGCGCTTCGGTGCGTAGCGCCGTCCTGCGCGCCGCCCTGCTGGCAGGACTCGCCGGCGTCGCGGGCGGTCCGGTCCGGGCCGTTGAACCGGGCCGCCGGTCGGCGGCCGAACTCATGGACGTGCTGATGTGGAACCGCGAGCCGGTCGGCGGTCCCTTCGCGCTCGTTGACCAGACCGGACGCCCGCGCACCGACGCCGACTTCCGGGGCACACTGCTCCTCGTCTATTTCGGCTTCACGTCCTGCCCCGATGTGTGCCCCACCGACCTCGCGGAGATCGGCCGCTTGCTCGACCTCCTCGGAGACCGGGGCGCCTCGATCCAACCGCTCTTCATCACGCTCGACCCCGAGCGGGACACGGTCGCTCATCTTGCCGCGTACGTTCCGAGTTTCCATCCCCGGCTGATCGCTCTCACGGGCAGCGCCGAGGCCGTTCGCAACATTGCGGATGCTTACAAGGTCTATCATGAGCGCGTGCAGCTCGGCGGCAGCGACTACACGGTCGATCACTCGGCGTTCATCTATCTGATGGATCGGTCGGGCGGTTACCTCGGGTTTTTTCCTCCCGGCACGACGGCCGAACGGATGTCCGCGATCGTCGAGCCGCTTCTCACGACCCCCTCGTCCGATCGGTCGCGCCGCGACCGCCGACCTTGAGCTCTGGGCGGCGGTTCTCCGCCGGGCCTTGGGCAGGGCGCGCGCACGGCGCACGGGGTTCCTGCCCCGGACCATCGATCGTGCGGCATTCTCTGCGGCTGCGCACCGCTGCTTCGCGGATGACCGTCGGTCCCCTCGCCCTGCGCGGTCACGAGAGCGGCGCGGGCCGCCCTGGCGGCACGGCCGCCGTCGATGCCGGGGCGCCCGGACGCGGGGCTGGCCGTCGCCACTCCGGCTCGGCCAGGATCCAGACCTCCGTCGCCTGCGCGCGACCGTGCACGACCAAGGGCGCGTGGCGGCGCAGGCCGTCGAGGGCGGGCTCGCCGGCCTCCGCGCGGACCCGCTCGACCAGGGCGTGACTGCTCACCAGCGGGGTCCGGAGGCCGCGGCTCTGCGCTTCGAGCCGGCTCGCGACGTTCACCGTGTCGCCGAGAACCGCGTATTCGAGCCGGCGCGCGTGGCCGATCGTGCCGAGCACGACCGGCCCGACATGCAGGCCGATCCCGATCTGCAGGGCCGGCTCGCCGAGCGCGCGGCGCTCGACGTTCCACGCGTCGAGGCAGGCCAGCATCCGGCGCGCGCAGGCCAGCGCATCCGCGGCGTCGCGGGGGCCCGGCCTCGGCGTGCCGAAGGTCGCCATCACGCTGTCGCCCACGAACTTGTCGAGCGTTCCCCCGCCTCGAACACGCAGCCGGCCATGCGCTCGTGGAAGCCGCGCAGCATCGCCATGACGGTCTGCGGCGAACGGCGCTCGCACAGGCCCGTGAACCCGACCACGTCGGCGAAGAGGATCGCGACGTCCTGGACCCGCGCGGGACCGAACGGCTCGTCGAGCGCGGCCAGCTCCTCCACGAGATTTGCCGAGACGTGGCGGGCGAGGTTGTCGCGGGCGCGAGCGACCCGCGCCTGCGCCTCGACCAGCCGGCGCGCGCGGTGCACGACGACCGCGAGGATCCCGGTGATCAGGCAGGCGGTGAAGACGCTCGTCGCCCAGGCCGCGGCATCGACGAAGGCGGGATCCAGGTAGCGCGCCAGGGCCCCGGGGCCGGCGCCCCCGTGACATCGCGCGGCGCGGCCGGCTCTCGGGCCGCAGGCCGGGCCGGCCGCCTCCGCCCGGATGTCACGATCCGATCCCCTGCCTCGTCAGGACAGGAGCCGGCCGCCGCGCCGGCGCCGTGCGACAGAGAGGAAACCATGAGAATCGTCGTCATCGGCGGGACCGGGCTGATCGGCCGTCAGGTCGTCGCGACCCTGCGCGCGCTCGGCCACGAGGCCGTGCCCGCGTCACCCGCCTCGGGCGTGAACACGGTCACCGGCGAGGGGCTCGCCGCGGTGCTGCGGGGCGCGCGGACCGTGGTCGACGTCGCCAACTCACCCTCCTTCGAGGAGGAGGCGGTGATGGCCTTCTTCCGGACTTCGGGACGCCATCTCCTGCGCGCCGAGGCGGAGGCGGGCATCGCTCACCACGTCGCCCTGTCGGTGGTCGGAACCGACCGCCCGCAGGCCCCCGCCTACCTCCGGGCCAAGCTGGCCCAGGAGCAGCTGATCACGGCCGCGGGCATCCCCTTCACGATCGTGCGGGCGACGCAGTTCTTCGAGTTCATGGGCGGCATCGCCGAGGAGGGGACGCGGGACGGCGTGGTCCGCCTCTCGCCGGCGGCGATGCAGCCGATCGCTTCGGGCGACGTCGCGCGGGCGCTCGCGGAGGTCGCGCTCGCCGAGCCGGCGAACGGCATCGTCGAGATCGCCGGGCCGGAACGCGCCCCCTTCGCCGCGTTCGTCGGCACCTGGCTCCGTCACCGCGACGATCCCCGCCGCGTCGTGGTCGATCCGGCGGCCCCGTATTTCGGCGTGCCGATCACCGACGCGACCCTGACGCCGGGACCGAACGCGCGCATCATGCCGACGCGATTCGACGACTGGCTGACCGCGGCGGCGAGCCGCGAGGGGAGTGCCTGATGCGCGCCTCGTCCCCCTGCCTCGCGCTCGCGCCCGTGGTCGCGCCCGTGGTCGGGCCCGTCTTGGCGGCGAACGGCCTCGCGCGCGCCGCGCCGGTCCCGCGGGCGCGCCGCGGGATCGCGCCCGACGAGGTTCGTCCCGGCATGCCCTCGCGAGCCCGCGCGCGGGGGACCTCGCGATGACGCCCCGGAGCTCCGATCCGCTCTCCGGACCCACCGGGAGAGCCCTGCTGCCGGAGGACGCGCAGCTCGCGGAATTCGAGGCGCAGCGCCCGCGCCTGCTGCGCCTCGGCTACCGCATGCTCGGTGCGCTGAGCGAGGCCGAGGACGTGGTGCAGGAGGCGTGGCTGCGCTGGTCGGGCGTGCGGGACGGCGTCGCGACGCCGGCCGCCTACCTCACGCGCATCGTGACGCGGCTGTGCCTCGATCAGCTGAAATCGGCGCGGGCCCGGCGCGAGACCTATGTCGGTGCCTGGCTTCCCGAGCCGCTGATGGGCGCGGCCGATCCGGACGAGACGGTCGGCGAGGACGTCACGCTGACGCTCATGCTGGCGCTCGAGCGGCTGTCGCCGCTCGAGCGGGCGGCCTTCCTCCTCCACGACGTGTTCGGCGTCGCGCTGCCCGAAGTGGCCGCGACGCTCGACCGCGCGCCGGCCGCCGTGCGTCAGCTCGCGGTGCGGGCCCGCAGGCATGTCCAGTCCGGCCGTCAGCGCTACCGCGTCGACGCCGCGGAAGCCGAGCGCATCGCGCGCGCCTTCTTCGCCGCCTCGCGCGACGGCGACACGGCGGCGCTCGCCTCGCTGCTGGCCGCCGATGTCGAACTTCGCTCGGACGGCGGCGGCCGCGTCCTCGCCTATCCCAACGTGATCCGCGGCGCGGACCGGGTGATCCGGCTCTTCGCCGGCCTCTCGGGCAAGGCCTATTTCCAACCCGTTCTCCTCAAGGTTGCGATCATCGACGGATTGCCCGGGTACGTCAGCGCCACGCGCGGCGGCCTGCTCCAGACGACGGCCCTCTCCGTCCGCGACGGGCGCGTCGCCGCCATCTACGCGGTCCGCAATCCCGACAAGCTCCGCCAGGTCGCCGCTGCGCTCGGCCGGTGATCCGCGGGACGCGGTGGCTGGCCGAAATCGCCGCGCTCCCGTATTAATTTCGCCACACTGTAGTGGCCTTGCATCAGCCATGTTGCTGTCGCGCCGCGTTCACGCGCCCGGGGCCTCCCCCGGTGCCCCGCCGGAGACGGCCCCGCGGGGGCCGGGGCTGTTCGGGGCCCTGGTCGTCGGGGTGGCGCTGGCGCTCGCCCTCGCCACCTTCCTGATCCTGGTCGGGGCCACCGGCATCGCCCCGACCCACGACGTCGTCGTCGCGCTGCTGCTCGGCAACGTCGCCCTGGTGATCGGCCTCGTGGTGGTGATCGCCTGGGAGGCCCGGGTCTTCCTGCGGGCGCGGCAGGCCAATGCCCGGGTGGCGCGGCTGCACACCCGCATCGTCGGCCTGTTCAGCCTCATCGCCACCCTGCCCACCATCCTGCTCGCGGTCGTGGCCTCGATCACCCTGGAGCGCGGCCTCTCGCCCTGGTTCTCCGACCGGATGCGCAACGTCGTGCTGATGTCCGTCGACGTCGCCGACGCCTACCTGACCAACCAGTGCCAGAGCCTCGCCCGCGAGGCCCGCATCCTCTCGGACGATCTCACCCGGGCGCGCCCCGCCTTCGAGGTCGAGCGGGCGTGGTTCGAGAACTTCCTCACCGCGCGCGCGAGCTCCCTCGGGCTGCCGATCGCCCGCATCATGCGCTCCGCCGACGAGACCGTGGCGCGCGCCAACATCGACGTGCTCAAGAACCCGCCGCTGCCCTCCGCGGCCGATTTCGAGGAGGCCGCCAAGTCCAACGACCCGACCTGCCTGCTGCCCCGCGAGGGCCGCGTCTTCGGGGCCCTGATGAAGCTGCCGGCCTACGGCGACGCCTACCTGCTGATCGAGCGCGAGGTGACGCGCCTCGCCGTCGAGTTCCCGGGCGTCTCGCGGGCGGCGGCGACCGAGTTCCTCACCATCGATGCCGGGCGGCGCAGCGTGCAGATCGCCTTCGCCAGCATGTTCGCCCTGATCGCCCTGATCGCCCTGCTCTCGGCGGTCTGGTTCGGGCTCAACTTCGCCAACCGGTTCGTCGCCCCGATCCGCCGCCTCATCAACGCCGCCGACCAAGTCGCCTCCGGCAACTTCTACGCCCAGGTCCCGCACCGCAAGACCGAGGGGGACCTCCAGCACCTGGGCGAGAGCTTCAACAAGATGACCCAGGAGCTGCGCCGCCAGCACGACGGGCTGATCGAGGCGCGCGACCAGATCGACCGCCGCCGCCGCTTCACCGAGGCGGTCCTCGCCGGCGTGCCGGCCGGCGTGCTCGGGATCGACGCGGAGGGCGTCATCACCATCGCCAATCCCTCGGCCGAGCGGATGCTCGGCCTCACCCCGCAGGAACTCGTCGGCACGCCCCTGCGGGTCGCGGTGCCGGAACTGGCGGGCCTCCTCGGCGCCTCCGGCGAGGGGCGCCTGCGCCCGCTCCAGCAGCAGATCCAGATCACCCGCAAGGGCCGCGAGCGCACCATCGACGTGCGGGTCACCAGCGAGCAGGCGCAGGGCATCGACCGCGGCCACGTCGTCACCCTCGACGACATCACGGACCTCGTCGCCGCCCAGCGCACCTCCGCCTGGGCCGACGTCGCCCGGCGCATCGCCCACGAGATCAAGAACCCGCTCACCCCCATCCAGCTCTCGGCCGAGCGCATCCGCCGCAAGTACGGCAAGGTCATCACCACCGACAAGGACGTGTTCGAGCAGTGCACCGCCACGATCGTGCGCCAAGTCGACGACATCAAGCGGATGGTCGACGAGTTCTCGTCGTTCGCCCGGATGCCCAAGCCGGCGATCTCCCGCAACGACCTGACCGAGATCGTGAAGCAGAACCTGTTCATGATGCGGGTGGCGCATCCCGACATCGATTTCGCGATGGAGGGGGAGGGCACCCGGATCAGCGCCGCCTTCGACACGCGCCTCCTCTCCCAGGCGGTCACCAACATCCTCAAGAACGCCGTCGAGGCGGTCCAGGCGGTGCCGGAGGCGGAGCGCGGCCGCGGGCGGATCGCCGTGCGCCTCCTGGAGGAGGGGGACGGCGCCGTGATCGAGATCACCGACAACGGCAAGGGTTTTCCGGCCGAAGGGCGCCAGAGGCTGCTCGAGCCCTATATGACGACCCGCGAGGGGGGGACCGGCCTCGGGCTGGCGATCGTGAGCAAGGTCTTGGAAGAGCACGGCGGCGGCATCGATCTCAACGACAATCCGGCGGGGCGGGGCGGGCAGGTGCGCATGCGCCTCCTGCGCGAGGTGCCGCGCCCCGCCTCGCCCGAGGGCGCGGCCGCCCCGGCCCAGAGCGCGGCGGCCCAAGGCGCGGCCGCCCAAGGCGCGGCGGGGCAGGGCGCGGCGGGGCAGGACGCCCCGGCGCCGAGCGCGCAGGGGGCCGCACCGTGAGCCGGCCGATCTCCGCTCGGGGGCCGATCTCCGCTCGGGAGCCGCTCCGCTCGGGAGCCGATCTCCGTTCGGCGGCCGGGCGCCGCAGCGCGCCGCGGGCGAGCGCCCCGCGGCCCGGCGCGGCGCGCCGGCAGGGCCGGACAAGCCATCGCGAGAACCATCAGGGTGCGGCCGCAGGGCCGGGCATCCGCAGCGCCGGGAGGCCGTGACCGATGAGCGCCGACATCCTGATCGTCGACGACGAGGCCGACATCCGCGACCTCGTGGCGGGCATCCTCGACGACGAGGGCCACCGCACCCGCACGGCCGGGTCCTCCGACGAGGCGCTCGCCGCCATCGAGCAGCGCCGGCCCCACCTCGTCTTCCTCGACATATGGCTGCAGGGCTCGCGCCTCGACGGGCTCCAGCTCCTCGACGTGATCAAGGCCCAGGCCCCGGACCTGCCCGTGGTGATGATCTCGGGCCACGGCAACATCGAGACCGCGGTCTCGGCCATCAAGGCGGGCGCCTACGACTTCATCGAGAAGCCGTTCAAGGCCGACCGGCTGATCCTGGTGGCCGAGCGGGCGCTCGAAGCCTCGCGCCTCAAGCGCGAGGTGCGCGACCTCAAGGCCCGCTCCGGCCAGGCGAGCCGCATCGTCGGCGGCTCGGTGGCGGTGAACCAGCTGCGCCAGACCATCGAGCGGGTCGCCCCCACCAATGCCCGCGTGATGATCTCGGGCGCGCCGGGCTCCGGCAAGGAGCTCTCGGCCCGCACCCTCCACGCGGCCTCGGGCCGGGCGAGCGGCCCCTTCGTGGTGATCAACGCCGCCACGATCACGCCCGAGACCATGGAGGCGGAGCTGTTCGGGGTCGAGGCCGCGGACGGGCGGCCCCGCCGCGTCGGCGCCCTGGAGGAGGCCCACGGCGGCACCCTCTACATCGACGAGGTCGCGGACATGCCCCGCGAGACCCAGAACCGCATCCTGCGGGTCCTCGTCGACCAGAACTTCCAGCGCGTCGGCGGCACCACCCGGGTCCATGTCGACGTGCGCATCATCTCCTCCTCCTCGCGCGACCTCGCCGAGGAGATCGCGGGCGGCCGCTTCCGGGAGGACCTCTTCCACCGCCTCAGCGTGGTGCCGATCCGGGTGCCGCCGCTGGCCGAGCGCCGCGAGGACGTGCCGGAGCTGATCGGCTTCTTCATGGAGCAGATCTCGATGGCGACCGGCCTGCCCCAGCGCCGGATCGCCCCCGACGCCATGGCGGTGCTGCAATCCCACGACTGGCCCGGCAACGTCCGCCAGCTGCGCAACAACGTCGAGCGGCTGATGATCCTCACCCAGGGCGATCCCGAGACCGAGGTCACCACCGAGATGCTGCCGAGCGAGGTCGGCGCCCTCGTCCCCACCACCCCGAGCGGGGCGGGGGGCGAGAAGCTGATGAGCCTCGCCCTGCGCGAGGCCCGCGAGATCTTCGAGCGGGAGTACCTGGTCGCCCAGATCGCCCGCTTCTCCGGCAACATCTCCCGCACCGCCGAGTTCATCGGCATGGAGCGCTCCGCCCTGCACCGGAAGCTCAAGTCGCTCGGCATCGGCGCGTGATCCGGCGCGGCCGGTCCGCATTTGACAATGCGGACCGGCCGCGATCTTGCTATGAGCCACGCGGCCGCCGCGGGCGCCCCGACCGGGTCGTCTGGCCGGTGTCTCGCGTCGCGGCCGGATGCCTCTTGCGCCGGGCCGAGCTTCACCGTGTAATGGGTCTCGGGTCCGGGGCCGCGTCTCGCGGCCCGCAAGAATCAACGGAGCGACCCGTCATCCGGGGCCGGCAGCGGGTTCACAAGGATAAGAAGAATGGCGGGCGAGCGCGCTCAGAATCTGCAGGACACTTTCCTCAATCACGTCCGCAAGAACAAGATCCCTCTCACGATCTTCCTGGTCAACGGCGTCAAGCTGCAGGGCGTGGTGACTTGGTTCGACAATTTCTGCGTGCTGCTGCGGCGGGATGGACATTCGCAGCTGGTCTATAAGCACGCGATCTCGACGATCATGCCCGGTCATCCGGTGCAGCTCTTCGAGCAGGGCGAGGAGGGCGCCGAGAAGGGCTGAGCCCGGTCCTCCTCGCGCCGGGGCGGCGAATCCGCCCCCCGGCGCTTGATTGCGGCCGGCCCACCTCCAATCTGACACCGATCGCCGGGCAGCGGATCGGCCCGCCGGCCTGCGGCGGGATTCTGGTGAGATCGGCACTTCATGGAACCTCGGATCCCGGGTGACACCCGGCTGTCGGACGAGGCGCGGCCGGGCGAGGCCCGGCTGCAGCGGATGGCGGAGCCGGAGGGCACCATCGCGGCCGCCACCCGGACCCTCGTGCTCGGCCCCTACCTCACGCGGAGGGGCGACGCGGCGCGGGCGCCCACCCGCCCCCCGAGGCGAGGCTCGACGAGGCGGTGGGGCTCGCCGCCGCCATCGACCTCGCGGTGGTCGACCGGCTGATGCTCCCGGTCCAGGCGATCCGGCCCTCGACCTACCTGGGCAAGGGCCGCGTCGAGGAGATCGCCGGGCGGATCGCCGCCGAATCCGTGCGCCTCGTGGTGATGGATTGCGCCCTCTCGCCGGTGCAGCAGCGCAACCTGGAGAAGGCGTGGGGCGTCAAGGTCATCGACCGGACCGGGATGATCCTGGAGATCTTCGGGCGCCGCGCCTCCACCCGCGAGGGCGCGCTCCAGGTCGAGCACGCCCATCTCGCCTATCAGCGCAGCCGCCTCGTCCGCTCCTGGACCCACCTCGAGCGCCAGCGCGGCGGCTTCGGCTTCCTCGGCGGCCCCGGCGAGACCCAGATCGAGGCCGACCGGCGCCTGATCCAGGAGCGCATGACCCGCATCGAGCGCGAACTCGGGACCGTCACCCGCACCCGCGGCCTGCACCGGCAGAGCCGCCGCCGCGTGCCCTACCCGATCGTGGCGCTGGTCGGCTACACCAATGCCGGCAAGTCGACCCTGTTCAACCGCCTCACCGAGGCCGAGGTGCGGGCCGAGGACATGCTGTTCGCGACCCTCGATCCCACCGCCCGGGCGATCAAGCTGCCGCACGGCGAGACCGCGATCCTGTCCGACACGGTCGGCTTCATCTCCGACCTGCCGACCATGCTGATCGCGGCGTTCCGGGCGACGCTGGAGGACGTGATCGAGGCCGACATCCTGCTCCACGTCCGCGACATGGCGCACGAGGACACGCAGGCCCAGGGGGAGGACGTGCAGGCGGTGCTCGCCGAACTCGGCATCGCCCCGCAGGCGGACCGGATCATCGAGGTCTGGAACAAGGCCGACCTGCTCGGCCCGGAGGAGCGCGAGCGCCTGCTCAACCTCAGCCGGCAGACCGGCACCCGGCCGGTCCTGATCTCGGCCCTCACCGGGGAGGGAACCGACGCGCTCCTGGCCCGGATCGAGGGGCGCATCGCCGAGAGCCGGGCGAGCTTCGCCCTCGTGCTCGACCCGGCCGAGGGGGCCGGGCTGCACTGGCTCTACGAGAATGCCGAGGTGCTCGACCGGCGGGAGGATGCGGGCGGGCGGCTCCACCTCGTGGTGCGCGTCGCCCCCGAGAAGGAGCCCCGCCTCCTCAATCGGTTCGGCACGGCCCGGCGCCTGCGCGCCGCCGGGGAGGCGGCCCGGCCCTGACCGGGATCCCCGCGCCGGGGCGGGCCGCTTCGGTCCGCCCTTGCGCGGCGGCCCCCGACGGCGCAGGGACATCTCCATGCTGTTCGGACTCCACATCCACCACCCGGCGCATCTCTCGATCTGGATCGCCCCGGACGACCAGCGCGTCGTCCCGCGCATCAAGGTGACGGTCGACGGCGTCACCACGGTCAGCTCGGCGAACGAGGTCGATCACAACCTCAAATCCTGGGGCTGGCACTCGACCGGCCTGTGCGCGTTCAACCTCCACGACGGGGCCTTCCCGGGCCTGAGCGAGGCCGCCCTGCTGGAGGTCCGCGACTACGACACCAACATCCTGCTCTACCGCCGCAGCCGCGAACTCGGCGACACGCAGCGCCGGGTGCTCTTCCTCGACCACACCATCGGCCAGGCCAGTCCCCTCCGGGACACCCTGTTCTCGAAATTCCAGATCTCCCACCTGATGCTCAAGGGCGTGAGCCAGCCCGTCCTCAACTGCATCATCGGCAATCAATTCCTCAACTCGCTGTTCTGCTACGGCCCGATCTTCTATCCGGTCTGCGAATCCTTTCTGATCGAGCACAAGTTCCTCAAGATCTTCCTGGCGCACGACCCCTACCTGGAGCTGGCCCGCCGCATCTTCTGGCTGCGCAGGGTCTCGGAGCTGGCGGTCAGCAGCGCACGCCACTGGCAGATCGAGGAGATCGTTGATGCGTGCTACTTCGCCTCCTCGCTCGATTTCAGCGATCTGCCGCTCCTCAAGAAGAGTTTCCGGAATCTCGATGCCAAGACCACCAACACCCTGTCGAACCCGATGACCCGCTATCTCGGCGCCCGGGACGAGCGCGAGGCGCTGAATCCGGGCCACTGGTCGACGGCGATCCAGAACCTGTCGCGCTTCGAGGTGGTCGGGCACCACGACTATGCCGGGGAATTCTCGGCCTCGGTGATGCAGGCCCTCGACCTCCCCTACGAGGAGCCGGTGCCCCGGCCCGGGCCGCGCCAGGAGGTGCGCGACGCCGCCGAGATGCTGCGGGCGGTCAGGAACGCCGCCCCCCTGGTCGAGATGGACCTCGACCTCAGCGAGCGCATCCGCTCCCTGGTCGAGAAGTACTGGAAGCAAGCCTGAGCCCGGCCGGCGCCGCGCCCCGCGGCCGGGCCTCGCCCGGCGGCGGGGCAGCGGCCCGGCGGGAGCTTGACCCGGTGGCGGCGGCGCCGCCAACCCGGGGCGCGTGGCGGCGCGCCGCGCGCCGCCTCGGCGGCCGCGGGACGGGACCGCCGGGTTGAGAGGTCGGTTGAGAGACGCGCGCGATGGCACCCGAACACGATCTGGTCCCGGTCTCATGCGACCTCGACCGCCTGTACCGGTCGGACGGCTCCTCCGAACTGGCGGACGCGCTGCCCCCGATGGAGCCCTCCAGCCCCGACATCGACTTCGTCGACGACCTGTTCCCCGCCTACGCGTACGAGCGGCCGGCCCCCCTCACGCAGGTCTGCGGGGACGAGGAGGCGGCGCGGCACATGCGGCAGATCGAGAGCGACATGGCCCGGGGCGCCCGGCGGGGCGCGGCCTCGGCCCTGTTCCGCATCCGCGACGCCGTCCTGTACGACAACGTCATCCATCTCCTGCGCGGCGCGCGCCGCGCCGTCGTCTACGAGACCGCGCGGCCGCAGGACCTCGCGCATTTCCCGCTCGACCAGGCGCCGCACCCGATCCGGGACCAGGATTCCTCCGACGGCGCCCTCAACCTCGTCTTCACGAACTCCGCCTCGTTCAATTACGGCCACTGGCTGGTGGAGGATCTGCCGCGGCTGAAGGCGGTCCGGGTGCTCCGGCGCCGCTTTCCCGGCCGGCCCATCAACCTGATCATCACGACCTATCACGAGATCATCGACCAGGTGCGGCTGCGCTCGATCAAGCTGATGCTCGAGGGCCTGCGGGGGATCCGGATCGTGACGATCACGCGCGACCAGCCGCTGCATTTCGACGTGCTGCACTTCGCCTCGCCGATCGCCCTGCACCCGGTGCTGAAATCCCCCGAGGCGCTCGCCTTCCTGGCCGGGACGCTGCGGCGCCGGGTGCTGCTCGCGCGCCTGCGCATCGCCCGCGACGCCCTGCTGGCGACGCCCCGGCGCCGGCCCCTGCGGCGGCGGCTCTTCGTCGACCGCGCGCCGGATTACGGGCGCCGCCTCCTCAACCGGGACGACGTGCTGGCGCTCCTGTCCGGCGAGGGTTTCGAGGTGGTCGATCCCCTGACCCTGCCGTTCGGCCAGCAGGTCGCGCAGTTCGCCGATGCCGGGGTGGTGGTGGGCGGCATGGGGGCCGCCATGACCAACACGCTGTTCAGCCTGCCCGGGACGCAGGTGATCCACCTCGCGGCCGAGGGCTGGAACGACCCGTTCTTCTGGGACCTCGCGGCGGTGCGCGGGCACCGCTACCACGCGCTCTACGGCGCGAGCGACTCGAAGGAGCGGCCGAACCACGGCGCCTTCACGATCGACCTCGACGCCCTGCGGGCCGCCCTGCGGGCGGCGACCGCCTGACCGGGGGCGGCTCGCCCCGCGACCGAGCCCCCGCTCGAGTCCGCCGCTACTGCGACCGGCGGCTGAAGGAGACGGCGTAGGCCTGCACCCGCGCGTCGATCAGCGGGTCGTCCGAGACCTCGATCCCGTCCGGCAGGGCGTTCGGCATGAAGAGCAGCGCCTTCTGGGCCTCCTCGCTGTTCGCGACCGCCTTCGTGAGGGTGAGCGTGCCCATCTCGACGAGGCGCCGGTCCTCCGGCCAGGGCCGCGTCGCGTCCCGGGTGGAATCGCCCTCGCTCGCGAGCTGGGCGAGGACGCGGAACTCCACCGGCCCCTGGGCGAGGCGCGCGGGCAGTTCGCGCATCAGGAAGTCGGGGTCGCGCTTGGCGGCCTCGGCCGCCTCCAGGTACGCGGTGCCGGCGACCGGGACGAAGCGGTAGCGGAAGGGCGTGCGCTTGCCGGCCGCGTCCACGAACACGAAGGCGTTGACCCCGTTATAGACCTGCCCGGCGAGGCTCGTCGGCGTGCCGATCACCGCGCCGGCCCGGCCCGCCGCCGGGTGGCTGGCGACGAAGGTCTCCACCGGCGTCGGGTGCGGCGCGCCGGGGCCGCTCGCCGCCGCGGCCTTCAGGAGCTGCAGGAACTCCTCGGGCGTCGCCACGGGGAAGAACTTCAGCGAGTTCACCACCACGTCCATCTCGCCGCCCTCCGCGAGGGCGAATTTCAGCGCCATCCCGTGCGGCTTGGCATTCGCGTCCCCGTCCGGGATGGTGGGCAGCCCGGTCGCGTCGGAGAAGCGCGCCCGCACGGGCACCGCCGGCCCCCGGAACGGCGAGGCCTTGCTCAGCGCGGCGGCCTCCCGGCTCGGCGTGAAGGAGCCCTCCACCACGACGCCCTTGGCGTGGTTGGCGCGGAAGCCCGCGTGCTTGCCCCAGAGCGTGTTCATCACGTCGACGAGCTGCTCGGGCACCGGGGCCTCCTCGGCCCGCGCGCGAAGCGGCCCCGCGATCGCCAGCCCGAGCCCCGCGGCCAGGACGGCGCCGATCTTGGCGTAACCCATCGAAATCTCCGGTTGCAGCCGCCTTCCGATACGATCGGGCGGACCATCGCCCGGACGGAAGGTCCGGCGCAAGACGGGTTGCGCTCAACTGGCCGTGGGGCGGCCGTCCCGCGCCGGCGGGGGAGGGACCCCGGCGGGCCGCGCGCCGCGATCGGTCCGGCTCAGACCCCATCCGCTTGATCCCCGGGATGGCGGATCTGGGCTTCGCTCACGCGCCGCGCGGGCGCGTGATCCGGGATCCGCTTCACTCCTCCCGCTTCACCGCCGCCCAGGCCTCCTCCATCGCGGCGAGGCCCGCCTCCGGCAGGTCCTGCCCGCGGGCGCGCAGGCGGGCCTCCATCGCCTCGAAGCGGCGCCGGAACTTGCGGTTGGCGCGCCGCAGCGCCTCCTCCGGGTCGATTCCGGCGTGCCGGGCGAGGTTGGCGACCGAGAACAGGAGGTCGCCGATCTCCTCGGCCAGGGCCTCGCCGTCGCCCGCCGCCAGGGCCTCGGCCACTTCCTCCGTCTCCTCCCTGACCTTGTCCACGACCTCGGCGGCGTCCGGCCAGTCGAAGCCGACCGCGGCGGCCTTGGCCGAGATCTTCTCCGCCCGGGTCAGGGCCGGGAGCGCGAGCGGCACGCCGCCGAGCGTGCCCTCGGGGCGGCCCCTGCGCGCGCGCTCGGCCGCCTTGATCGCCGCCCACTGGGCGCTGACCGCCTCGGGGTCGAGGTCGCGCGCCTCGCCGAAGATGTGGGGGTGGCGCCGCACCATCTTGTCGGCGATGGCGGTCGCCACGTCGGCGAACGCGAAGGCCCCGGCCTCCTCCGCCAGCCGCGCCTGGAACACGACCTGGAACAGCAGGTCGCCGAGTTCGTCGCGCAGGTCGTCGAGGTCGCCCCGGTCGACCGCGTCGGCCACCTCGTAGGCCTCCTCGATCGTGTAGGGCACGATCGAGGCGAAGTCCTGCCGCAGGTCCCAGGGACAGCCGGTCTCCCTGTCGCGCAGGCGGGCCATGATGGCGAGGAGCCGCTCGATCGGGGTGGTGCTCATGCGGGGTCTCGCCGGCCGACGCGCCGTCCCGGCGGCGCCCCGTGCTCATAAGCCGGCCCGCGCCGATGGTGAAGGAAGCCGGCAACGCCGCACTCACCCTCGATCGTAATATTCCATTTATTCCTTTCGAAGCGGCGGCCGCGGGGGCGGGGGGCGAAGCCATCCCGCTCCCGCATGCCTTCGTTCTGCAAAACGAACCCCGGATCGGCCCCTATACGAGACCCTATCGGGTATGGATTTCAGAGAGTCAGTTCTGTGGATTATATGGAGAGGCGGATCTCTCAACCGGGCCAAGGGGTTGGGCCGGGATCCGGCATCCGACTCTGCGCATTCCCGCATGGAACTCTGCGCGGCCGCGCATCGGATTCTGCGGGGATCGCACGGGGTCGCGCATCGGATTCTGCGCGGCCGCGCATCGGATTCGGCGTCGCCCGCCGCCCAAGCCCCTCGGAATCCCACAGGTTTTCAGACCCCCCGGCGCACAGAACTCTGCGCGGGGGGGCCGCGGCGGATCCGGGGCGTATCGAACTCTGCGCGGGATCGCGGCGCCGTCCACCGCCCGTCCCCGCTCCGCGCCGCGCTCGGCGACAGGGTGCTCCCGGCCCTGTCCCCAGACCGGTCCACACCCGGTCCCCGGCCCCGCCGGTCCCTGGCCGCGCCCCGGCCGCGCCGGCGGCGCCGGCGAGGGCCGCGGGCGCGGGGCGTCGGGCGAGGATGATGGGGCGAGGATGATGGGGACGACTCGCGGGAATCTTGGGATAACTCCGCCGGGCCACGGGATTCCCGGGAGCGGAATCGGCCATGACGGATTTCCGCAGGGTGGTGAGGCCGGATTCCGCGGCGAGGGCGAGCCTCGCCCCGAGGCCCGGTTGGGGAGGCGCAGGCATCGGGCCATGGGCATCGAGGCCAAGATCGAGGCGATCCGCGACGAGGATCTGAGGGCGGAGCTCGAGGCGGCCCGCGGCAGCTTCCTGTTCGCGGTGATCGTCGAGACCATCGCCCACCGGCAGGCCCAGCGCGACGCCGAGCGGGAGGCGGCGGCGCGCGCGGCCGAGGCGCGCGCCGGCATGTCCCGCGACCAGCGCCGCCGGGACGCCGTGCGGGCGGTGATCGAGACCGAGCCCGTCGCCCCCGAGAACATCCAGCACATCCACTCGGTGCTGGCCCTGTGCGGGCTGCCCTACCGCGATCCGGGCGAGACGCGGGAGTTCTTCCGCGAGTACGGCCGCAACACGCTCAGCATCCTGGCCGGGCGGATCAAGAACCCGGCGACCGGCCAGATGGAGCTGCAGGGCCTGCCCTACGGCCCGAAGGCCCGCCTCGTGCTCCTGCACCTCTGCACCGAGGCGGTGCGCCAGCGCAGCCCCACCATCGAGGTCGCCGACAGCCTGTCGGGCTTCATGCGCGAGATGGGCTTCGCGGTGACGGGGGGCGAGCGCGGCACCATCCGGCAGTTCAAGGAGCAGCTCAACCGCCTCGCCGCCTGCACCCTGCAGATCGGCCTCTGGGACGGCCAGTCCCGCTCCTCCACCCTGACCATGCCGCCCTTCCGCAAGCTCGACCTCTGGCGGGGCGAGGGGCAGGCCGCTGCCTGGTCGAAGACCGTGCAGTTCCACCAGGATTTCTACGAGAACCTGGTCAAGCACGCGCTGCCGGTGGACATCCGGGCCGCCCGGGCCTTCGCGGGCTCGGCCCGCAAGCTCGACCTCCTGTTCTGGGTCGGCTACCGGCTGCGCGCCCTGCCGCGGCCCCTGCGCCTGTCCTGGGACACGCTGCACAAGCAGTTCGGGGCCGACAACGCCTCCCTGCGCAGCTTCCGCCAGGCCTTCAAGGCCGACGTCGCCCACCTGCGCGAGGTGTTTCCGAAGCTGCCGATCAGCCTCGACGAGGCCGGCATGCAGCTCCTGCCCGCCGATCCGAGCACGCTCCTGGTGCCGCCCAAGCCCGCCCGGAAGAAGGCCGCCGGCTGAGGCCGGAAGGCGGCGCCGGGGCGGTGCGAGGGCCGCGCCGCCCTGCTCGCATCGAGGCGGCGTGCGCGCTCCGCGCCTCTCGCTGCTCACCCCCGGGATCGCCGGCGTGGCGCGCCCCCGCCTTCCCGCCGCACATCACCCTCACCGGACAAGGGCGCGGTGCCGGACCCGTTCGCGCGCGGCGCTCGCCGCGGATGCGGGTCTTGTGGGCGGCTCTTCCGGCTCCGTGGCGGATCCCGACGGCGATCCCTGGGAACCGGCCTTCGCTCCCCTGGCGCCCCTCGACGCGGGCGGCCCCGTGGCGCTGCCGCGGCGCGGGGCGAGGGAGGATTGCGGAATAATTCCGTAAGCGGAATGGAATGGATCGTTCCAGCCGCTTGCGGAATGTCCCGCGGCGGCGATATTCCTTCCTGAGCGGACGCCTCGCCGGGAGGGCGGACGGAATCGGCTGGGGGCGTGATGGTCCTGTCGGAGGCGGAGGTGCGGGCGCGGCTGGAGGCCCTGCGCCAGCAGCGCGCGGCGCTCGACCGCGCCATCGCCGAGCACGAACTCTACCTCGAACTCGGCCGCCGGCTCGCGGCGGCAGAACCCGCCCCGGCGCAGGCTCCGCCCGCTCCCGCGCCAACCGCCCAAGCGCGCGCCCAAGCGAGCGTCCAAGCGAGCGCCCAAGCGACGCTTCATCCGGCGACGCTTCATCCGGCGGCGCCCGCTTCGCCCCGCTCGGCGGGGCCGCCCGCGGCGGGCGCGCGCGCGGAGGGCCGGCGGGTGATCGAGGCGGCCTTCGCGGTGCTCGCCGCGGCCGGGCGGCCGATGCACGCGGCGGAGATCTGGGAGGCGATCGCCGCGCGCGGTCACACCCTGCCGGGCCACGATCCGGTCGCCGCCCTCAACACCCGCCTGTGGAAGCGCGCCCAGGGCGGCACCGCCCTGCGCCGGCTCGGCGACGGGGTCTACGCCCTCGACGCGCCCGTGAAGGTCAGCGCGGCCCCGTGAAGCGCCGCCAATGCTGCGCGTGCACCGTGCTGATGATGCCGGAGGCCCAGGCGAGGCGGCGGTCGGTCATCAGCGGGGCGTTGTGGCTCTCCAGGTGGTAGGTGCCCCGCCGCGAGCCGCGCAGGATCTTCTTGAGGAAGCGGTTGCCGTCCGGCGTGGCCACCGCCGCGTAGCAGCCCAAGAGCCGCTCCGGGCTCTCCCCGCCCTGCGCGCACAGCACGATGTCGTCCGGCTCGTATTTCGGGTGCATGGAGGCGCCCGCGACCCGGAACGCGATCGTGCCGGGCGGGAGCCAGAACGGCACCGTCACCTCGAACAGGTTGCCGCTCGGGTCCGGCTGCTCGTCCCCCGTGGCGATCAGCCCCCCGGCGCTGATCACGCCGCGCACCCCCACGACCTGGCCGCTCTCCCCCGGGGGCTCGCCCGCCTCGTCGTCGCCGAACAGCAGGCCCTTCGCGGTCACCTGCACGCCGTCCCGGCGGAACCGGGCGGCGTAGCGCTCGGCGTCGTCCTGCCCGATCGTGCGCGTGCCAGCCTCGTGGGCCCGGTAGCTGCTCTCCGGCCAGCCGTTGCGCAGGGCCGCGTCGCGGGCCGAGCGGTAGCCCGCCGCCAGCCGCGCGAGGCGCAGCCGCTCGCCCTGATCGATCCGGAGACGGGCCTCGTCCATCTGTCCACAACCTTGAGAGAGGTATTCGCTACCTAGCGTGTTGATCGCGGTCATTACATCATGTAGTGATCGGTGAGACAAGCGGCCGGCCCGATCGCGCCCGCCGCGCGCTCTTCCGTAACGGCAGGAGAGTACCATGACACGGCGCCGATCCGCGCCGCGCGCGCTTCCGCGCGCGGACCGCGTTCCCGCTGGCGGGAGGCGGCCCCCCGCTGGCGGGAGGCGGCCCTTCGAGGCCGGGGGGCGGGCTTCCGCCGGGCCCGGTTCGCCGCTAAGCCGGCCCGGCGCGGCCCGGTTCCCGGGCGCCGCCGCGGGCCCGCGGCGCGATCCGGTGCGGGCCGAGGGCCGGTCCGGCCCCGCGCAACCCCGCCGAGGACGCCCCCATGAAGGCCGCCCTGATCGTGCTCTGGACCCTCGCGGCGGGCGTGCTCCTGTTCGTGATCGTGCGCCGGCGGATCGACCGCGCCCTGCGGGACCTCGACCGGAACCCTCCCGGGGAGACGCGCGAGGCCGGCCGCGACCCGGAGCCCTGACGGCCGCTTCGGGAACGGTCGCGCGGGCCGCGGGATCCTCCCCGCGGCCGGCCGGGAGGCGCGCGTGAGCCGCGCGTCGCAGAAGCGCCGCCGCGTCTGCCGCCGCCGCCGCGCCGCCCTCGCCCACGACCGGCCGCCCGCCGCCGCGCCGGAGGCGATCCGCCGCCGCCGCCGCCGGCACCGGCCGCCGCGCATCCTGGTCGCGCCGGACCGGGTCTGGCTCGTCGCCCGCACCCGCCCGCGCTGGGCCCCCCGGGTCGTGCGGGACCTCGCGGCCCTGGGCCTGTGCGCCTTCGAGGCCCGCGAGGAGGTCGAGCGGGTCGGCCCGGACGGCGCGCGCCGGCGCGTCGCGGTCCCGCTCCTGCACCGCCTGGTCTTCCTCGGCCTGCGCGACGACGCCGACCTCGCCCGCGCCGAGGCCCATCCGGGCGTGCTCCGGGTGCTGTTCCGCGAGGGCCGCGCCGTGACGATCCCGGCGCCGATCCTGCAGGCCTTCGCGGACGCGCTGGCCGGCCGCGCCGGGGAGGGGGAGGACGAGGCCGTGGAGGCGGTGCTCCTCGCCCTCGGGGACGCGGTGCGGGTGACGCGCGGGCCGCTCGCGGCGCTGCGCGGCACGATCGAGGCGGTCGACCCCGCCCGGCGCCGCTACCGGGTCGCCCTCGGGCTGTTCGGCCGGGCCACCCGCGTCGACCTCGCGGCGGAGGAGGTCGCGCCGGACGAGGGCGCGGCGCCCGGCCCCTGAACCGGGCCGACGGAAAACTCTTTTGCGCAACAAAGTGAGTGAAACTTACCTTGATGAACTCAGAGAATCATGGGATGAAATCTTCGATGGCGGAAGTCTTCGCCATCCCCATCACAACAAGCACGCAGACCGGGCGCAGTCATCGGCATGATCCGAGCGGGGGGGCGGCATCCGCGCACGCGGTTCCGGCCGGCCGCGCAGGCCGATATCGCCCGCGGGAGGACATTTCATGCCCCTCATCGCCAACCCGTCCGCCGCCTTGGCGGCCCCCGACGACCTCCTCGTCCCCGATTCCGACCCCGCCGCGGTCGCGACCGGCCTGATCCCCTTCGAGGTGCTGGGGGAGCCGATCGTTCCGGGCCTCACCCAGGTTCCCCTGGTCCTGCAGGGCATCTTCATCCAGATCACCAACACGTCGGCGGTCGGCAGCGCCACCCTCCAGCTGACCTACCTGCCCACCGTTCCGTTCGTCGTCGCGCCCCCCGGCGGCAAGATCCAGCTCGCCGCGAACCTGATCGGCAGCGACCTCTCGATCAGCAACATCACGCCCGAATTCGCGAATCGGCCGGGCCGGCCGACCTTCGGACGCACGATCCCGCCCGGCGGGACGATCATCGTCGGGGTCGAGTACGTGGCGACCGGGCTCGGCCTGGCGAGCCAGGGCGTGGCCGCGACGGAATCGGCCGCCAACCGGGGCTCGGTCCTGCTCCAGGTGAATGCCGGAACCCCGCTGCTCGTGACGGCTACGATCCGGCAATACTTCGTCAGCCAGACGGGCAATCCCCTCGTGCCGATCGCGGCGGCGGCCTATTCGGTCGCGATCCCGGGCGGCCCGGTCGTGGGCGGCTGAGGGAGGCGACCATGGCGCTCCCGGCGGCCGAACTGATGACACTCGCCGGGATCGCCTACGGGCACCCGGCCGCGATCCCCGCCTACCTGGCGACGAGCCCGGTGACGGGCGGGATCTGGGAGGCGATCTGGATCGCCCGCGACGAGGCGGTGCCGGTGAACTTCGCCTTCCTGGCGCGGGACCGGCGCCCGGGCGGCGGGGTCGCGCTCGCGATCCGCGGCACCTACCCGAACCCTTTCTCGCCCGCCTACTGGGACGATGCGCGCCAGGATTCGCCCTTCGGCCCGATGGCGCGATGGCCCTCCGGCGCGACCGTCGACCCGGGCGACCAGGAGCCGGGGGATCCCTGCATCTCCGGGGGCACCTGGGCGGGCTTCTCGTCCCTGATCGCCCTCACGGACGCGGCCGGCACCAGCCTCGCCCAGGCCCTCGACGGCCTGCCGGCGCAGACCCCGCTCGCCGTGACCGGGCACAGCCTCGGGGGCACGCTCGCCCCCGTGGTGGCGCTCTGGCTCGCGGGCCGGGCGCCGCCGCGCCGGCCGGAGGTCGCGACCTTCGCCGGGATGACGCCGGGCAATTCCGCCTTCGCGGCCCTGTTCGGGCCGGGCACCCTCCTCGAGGGGCGCGTCGCGCGCCTCTACAACACCCTCGACAGCGTGCCCTACGGCTGGGACGACGTGCTGGCGACACGCGACTTCTTCCAGCCGGCGCCGCAGGGCGGCGTGATCCTCGACCTCGCCCTCCACGCGACGGCGTGGCGGCTGCGCGGCTACGATTACGCGGCGATCGGCACGCCGGTCCCGCTCGCCGGGCAGGTGGCGCGCCCCGTCACCGCCTGCACGCCGATCGCCTTCCTGATCGAGACCCTGCACCAGCACCTGCCCGACACCTACCTGGCGCTCCTCGGCGCCCCGCCGCTGCCCTTCCGCATCGGGCTCGGCGCCGTCGTGCTCCCCGGCGACCATCCGGCGGCGGGGGCGCTCGCCGCCCACGCCGTCCCGCCGGTCTTCCTGCCCTGAACCGCGGCGGGGCGGCCGCCCCGCCGGTCGCGCCGCGACGGGGAGGCGGGCCGGCCCGCCGCCGGTGCGGCAGGTGCCCCGGACAGGCGGCGCCATCCCCGGTCCCGAGCGGCGACCACGCGGTCGGCGGCCGCGCTCGACCTCCCCAGCACGGAGACGATCTCCTGCCCGCCAAGGGCCGGCAGGAGTTGGGCCGGCAGGAGTTGGGCCGGCAGGAGTTGGGCCGGCAGGAGTTGGGCCGGGAAGGCCCCGCCCGGCTCCACGGGGCCGAGCGCCGCGTCCCGATCCGCCGCGCCGGCACGGGCCCCGCACCGTGCAGAGCCCGCCGCCGGCCCCACCCCGAAAAAGAACATTTGACGAACAAAACGGGATCATGTACGAAGGTCGCAGGTGTTCCGGGTCCGCCGCCCGCCTTCGAGGCCGTGGCCGCCCGACTGCCCCGCCGATGGATGCTCGTCCGTCGCCCGGGGATGTGTCCCCGGACCCGGCCCACGGCATCACCGAGGCCAAGGGCGGCTCGTGTCCCGCGGCTCGTGTCCCGCGGGTCTTGTCCCGCGGCGCGAGCCGCCCGGAGCCGAATCCCGGATCCCATGACAGACAGAGCGATCGACTGGGCGGCGATCAGGGCCGCGTGGTGCGCCGGCGCCTCCGCCCGCGCCCTGGCGCGGCGCTTCGCCGTCGCGCACAGCAGCATCCTGGTGCGGGCGCGCCGGGAGGGCTGGCCGCGTGGCCAGCCGCGCCCGGCCAAGGCCTTGCCGGATCGGACCCCGCCGGATCGAGCCCCGGCGGACCGCGGCCGCGTGGTCGCGGCCCACCGGACCGTCATCGAGCAGGGCCAGGCCCTGACCCTGCGGCTCCTGGAGGAGGTGCTGGCCGCCTCCGCGCAGATCGATGCCCTCGCGGACGAATCGGAGGGGGACGGCCGGGAGCGCGCCAACTCCCTGGCCAAGCGCAGCACCGCTCTGCGCGACCTCGCCCAGGCGGCCCGCCTCTGGATCGCCCTCGAACGCCAGGCCTGGGGCCTGAAGGACACGGCCGGTGACGAGACGCCGCGACCCGACCTCGACGCCGCCCTCGCGGGCCTCGCGCCCGAGGAGCGCGAGCAGCTCCGCCGCATCGCCGAGAGCGTTTCTCGACGATCCGGCGGCGCTCCTGAGGGCGCTTGACCGGATCGAGGGCGAGGAGAGCCTCGCGGGCTTCGTGCGCCGGGCCTGGCCCGCCGTCGAGCCCGCCACCCCCTACGTGCACGGCTGGCCGATCGAGGCGATCTGCGCGCATCTGGAGGCGGTGACCCGGGGCGAGATCACGCGGCTCCTCATCAACGTGCCCCCGGGCCTGTCGAAGAGCCTCTGCGTCGGCGTGTTCTGGCCGGCCTGGGAATGGGGCCCGAGGAACCGCCCGGGGCTGCGCACCCTCGCCGTCTCGCACCGGCAGGCCCTGGCGGTCCGCGACAACCTGCGCACCCGCCGCCTCGTCACCTCCGGCTGGTACCGGGCCCTCTGGGGCGACCGCGTCCGCCTGCGCCGGGACCAGAACCGCAAGCAGCGCTTCGAGACGACGGCCTGCGGCCTGCGCGAGGCGCTCTCGCCCGGCGCCATCACGGGCGCCCGCGGCGACCGCGTCATCCTGGACGATCCCCTCTCGGCCGAGGACGCCAATTCCGAGCGGCTGCGCGAGGGGATCGGCCGCTGGTTCCTCGAATCCGTGCCGACCCGCCTCACCGATCCGGCCCGCTCCGCCATCGTGGTGGTCATGCAGCGCCTGCACGAGCGCGACCTCTCCGGCCTGATCCTGGCGCGGGACCTCGGCTACGAGCACCTGATGCTGCCGATGGAGTTCGAGCCGGAGCGGCGCTGCACGACTCGGATCGGCTTCTCCGACCCGCGCCGGGAGCAGGGCGAACTGCTCTTCCCCGCCCGCTTCCCGCGCGCGGTGGTGGAGCGCGACAAGGCCGCGATGGGGCCCTATGCCAGCGCCGGCCAGTTCCAGCAGCGGCCGGCCCCGCGCGAGGGCGGCCTGTTCAAGCGCCACTGGTTCGGCCGCCTGCGGGCGCTGCCCGCCGGCTGCCGCCTGGTGCGGGCCTGGGACCTCGCCGCGAGCCTGCCGCGTCCCGGCCGCAGCCCCGCCTTCACCGCGGGGGTGAAGCTCGCCCGGGCGCCGGACGGCCGCTTCGTGGTGGCGGATGTCCGCCGCGACCGGCTCTCGCCGGGCGGGGTGGTCCGCCTGATCCTGGCCACCGCCGCCGAGGACGGGCCGGATTGCCGGATCGCCCTGCCGCAGGATCCCGGCCAGGCCGGCAAGGCCCAGGCCCAGGACCTGATCCGGCAGCTCGCCGGCTACGACGTCCGCGCCAGCCCGGAGAGCGGCGACAAGCTCACCCGCGCCGGCCCGGTCTCGGCGCAGGGCGAGGCCGGCAACCTCCTGCTCCTCGACGGCCCCTGGAACGAGGCCTTCCTGGACGAGGTCGCCGCCTTCCCGAACGGCGCCTTCCTGGACCAGGTCGACGCCCTCTCGCGGGCCTTCTGGACCCTGAACGGGCCGGGCCGCTACGGCATGCTGGGAGTTGTCTGATGTGGCTCGCCGACCGCCTCGTCCACCTGCTCACCGGCCTCGGCGGGCCGCGCGACAAGGGCGCGGGTCACCGCCACCTGCACGTGCCGCGGGGGCGGGCCGAGCTCGACGCCGCCTACCGGGACAATTGGCTCGCCCGCAAGGTCGTGGACATCGTGCCCTTCGACATGCTGCGCGAGTGGCGCGCCTGGCAGGCCGCCCCCGCCGAGGTCGCCGCCATCGAGGCCTCCGAGGCGCGGCTGCGCCTGCGCGAGGGGCTGCTGCGGGCCCTGCGCCTCGCGCGGCTGCACGGGGGCGCGGCGATCCTGATCGGCGACGGCGCCCCGGACCCCGCCCGGCCGCTGCGCCCCGAGACGGTGGGACGCGGGGGCCTGCGCTACCTGCACGTCCTGTCCCGGGACGCGCTCCAGCCCGGGGCGATCGCGCGCGACCCGCTCTCGCCCTGGTTCGGCGAGCCCGACACCTACACCCTCGCCGGCGGGCAGCGGGTGCATCCCTCGCGCATCGTCCGGCTCGTCGGCGCGCCGCTTCCCGCCGACGCGGCCGAGGCCTTCGGCGACAGCGTGCTGCAGGCGCTGCTGGAGGCGATCGACCAGGCGACCGCGGCGGCCGCCCACATCGCCGCCATGCTGCCCGAGGCCAAGCAGGACGTGATCTCGGTCCCGGGCCTGTCGCAGGCCCTCGCCACCGAGGAGGGCACGCGCCGCCTCACCGAGCGCTTCGGCTACGCCGCCGCCATGAAGTCGATGTTCGGCATGCTGCTGCTGGAGGGCGACGGCCGCTCCCCGGAGGGCGAGCGCTACCAGCAGAAGCAGCTCGACTTCGCCGGCCTGCCCGAGGTCGCCCGGCTCTTCCTGCAGATCGCGGCCGGCGCCGCCGACATCCCGGTGACGCGGCTCCTCGGCCAGTCCCCGGCCGGCCTCAACGCCACGGGCGACGCCGACCTGCGCAACTACTACGACCATGTCGCGGCCCGCCAGGCGGTGGAGCTGACCCCCGCCCTGGCCCGCCTCGACGCGCTCCTCCTGCGCGATGCCCTCGGCCGGGACGCGCCGGGAATCTGGTTCACCTGGCGCCCGCTCCTGCGGGATTCCGAGCGCGAGAAGGCCGAGATCGGGCGGATGCGGGCCGAGACCGCCGCGACGCTGGCCCGCGAGGCCCTCGCGCCCCGCGCGGTGCTGGAGGCGGGCGTCGAGGGCTGGCTCGTCAATGCCGACCTCTTCCCGGGCATCGAGGCCGCCTATCGGCGCGGGCAGCCCTGAGCCTCATCCGCCGGAATGGTCCCCGGTTCGGCGGCCATCATGAGGCGGGAACAGGCCGCTGATACGCTGTCCGGAAGATCACGTCCGGCCGGACGATCACGTCCGGACAGCGTATGCCAAGCCCGCGCGGCGCTTGAGCGAAGCCGAAATCCGCATTGCGAAGCAATCCGTCGGATTTCGGATGAGCGGACCTGCCTCGGGCCGGTCTGCCCGGCGGGCGCCGGCGCGCCCGCTCCGCGCACGGCTCTTCGTCTCTGACCATCTCGCGAGATCCCCAGGCGAGATCCTCAGGCTGCGTCCGATCGCGGCCGGTCCGCATCGGACGCAGACATCCACCATCCCACCCCAGAGGGACCCCATGCAGATCTTCGACACGCTGAGCCTCGGCCCCCCGGCCGGGATCGCCGACGCGCGCGCCCTGCGCAGCGGCGCCGTCGTGGTGGAGGGGCGCGCCGCCCGCGCCGGCAACGTCCAGCTCTACCAGGGCGCCGAGCTGGAACGGCCGGATCTCGGCACGGTCCGGGTCTACCGCGACCCCGAGGCCGTCTTCCGGGCGGAGTCGCTCGCGAGCTTCGGCCACAAGCCCGTCACCCTCGGCCATCCGCCCGAGGCGGTCACGCCCCGCACGTGGCGCGCCGTCGCCCGCGGCCATGTCGGCGGCGAGGTGCTGCGCGACGGCGAGTTCGTGCGCATCCCGCTCCTCCTGGCCGATGCCGAGGCCATCGCGGCCGTCGCGGGCGGGCAGCGCGAGATCTCGGTCGGCTACACCTGCGACCTCGACTGGACGCCCGGCACGACGCCGGACGGCGCCCCCTACGACGCCCGCCAGACCAACGTCGTCGTCGACCACGTCGCCATCGTGGCGCAGGGCCGGGCCGGGCCGGAATGCCGCCTCGACGACGCGGCGGCGCTGCGCCGCAGGCTCGCCGAGGCCGAGCGCGAGGTCGCGGCCCTGCGCGCCCCCGGCGCCCTCGACGCCCTCGCGGCGGAGCGCGCCGGCCTCGTCGCCGCCGCCCGCCTTCTTCTCGGGGACGCCTTCGATCCCGCGGGCCTCGACGCCGCGATCCGCCGCGCCGCCGTCGCCGCCCGCCTCGGCGAGGCCGAGGTCGCCGCCGCCTTCCGGGCCCTGGCGGCGACGGCCGCCCCCGCGCCCCCGCCCGACCCGCTGCGCGCGGCCCTGAGCCGGCCCGCCGACGCCCTCGACCCGCGGGCGGCCCACGCCGCCATGATCGCGACCCTCCGCACCGCCTGGCAGCAAGGAAGCCGCTGATGCCCGTCCAGACCGCCTATTCCAGCCGCGCCGCCGCCGCCTACGAGGGCATGCTCGCCTTCGAGGAGCCGAGCCTCACGGTCAGCCGCCTCGTCGAGACACCGGCGGGGATCGGCTTCGGCAAGCCCGCCTTCCAGGGCGCCTGCGACGAGGGCATCGCCGCGCAGGGCGCCACCTTCCGGGGCGTCACCCTGGCGGACCGCAACGTCGCTCCCCGCAACGGCGGCGACCTCTTCGCTCAGGGCGACACCGCCCCGGTGATGATCAGGGGCGCGGTCTGGGTCGTGGTCGCGGGCGCGGTCGCGGCCGGCAACCCGGCCTTCCTCACCCCGGCCGGCGCCTTCACGGCCGCCGCCTCCGGCAACGTCCCGATCCCGAACGCCCTGTTCGATTCCTCCGCCGCCCCCGGCGGGCTCGCGCGCCTGCGCCTCAACTGACGGAGATCCCCGTGACCGCCCTCGTCACCGACGCCCCCCGGGCCCTCGCCTTCCTGGTCAGCCAGCAGGCCTTCATCGAGCCCGGCGTCTATCGCAGCCTCTACCCGGCGATCCGCTATCCCCGGCTGATCCCAGTCGACACCGCGGCCCCCGAATGGGTGCCGACCGTGACCTACTTCTCGTCCGACCGGGTCGGGCAGGCCGCCTGGCTGCACGGGGCGGCGAGCGACGTGCCCCGGGCCGAGGTGCTGCGCCGCCAGAGCGAGACCGCGGTCGCCATGGCCGGGATCGGCTACGGCTACGACCTCGAGGAACTCGGCAAGGCCCAGCTGCTCGGCATGAATCTCGGCAGCGAGAAGGCCGAGGCCGCCCGCCTCGCCTCGGAGGAGTTCATCGACCAGGTCGCCCTGTTCGGCGACGCCGGCAAGGGCTTCTCCGGCCTCCTCAACCACCCCGCCGTCACCACCGGCCTCGCCGCCGCCACCGGGGAGGGCGGCGCCACCGCCTTCGCCCGCAAGACCCCCGAGCAGATCCTCGCCGACGTCAACGGGCAGCTCGTCGGCCTCTTCACCGCCTCCGCCACCGTGGAGATGGCCGACACCCTGCTCCTGCCCTACGAGCAGATGCTCGGCCTCGGCCTGCGCCGCATCGACGCCGTCAACCCGGTCACCATCCTCGACTGGATCCGCCGCCACAACGTCTACACCCTGGAGACTGGCCAGGACCTCACCATCCTGGGCGTGCGCGGCCTGGAGAATGCCGGGGCCGGGGGCTCGGCCCGGATGGTCGCCTATCGGCGCGACCCCACGGTGCTGAAGCTCTGGCTGCCGATGCCGTTCCGGTTCTTCCCGGCCTGGCAGAGCGGCCCCTGGCGCTTCGACGTGCCGGGCGCCTTCCGGCTCGGCGGCCTCGACATCCGCCGCCCCGGCGCCTTCCGCTACCTCGACGGGATCTGACGCCATGGTGCAGGTGACGAACCGCGCCCGCGGCGCCCGGCTGTTCTGGGTGCGCGGCGAGGCCGCGCCCCGCCGCCTCGCGCCCGGCGAGAGCGCCGAGCTCGACCTCCTCGACCGCAACGATCCGCTCCTGCGGGCTTGGGAGGCGGCGGGCGAGATCGAGATCGCCGGGGAGCCGGCCCCGCGCCGGCGCGCCCGGCCCCGGGAGGCCTGAGATGGAGGCGCCCGCACCGGCGGAGTTCAAGGCCCGCTTCCCCGCCTTCGCGGGGCTGCCCGACGAGGCGGTCGCCCCGGCGCTGGCGGAGGCCCGCGCCCGGGTCGATGCCGCCCTCCCGCAGGCCGGCCTCGCCCGGATGCTCTACGCCGCGCACCTCCTCACCCTCGACGGGCATGGCGGCGCCGAGGGGGCCTGGATCCGGGCGGGGCGCCCCCGGCTCCTGCGCAGCGGCACCCTGACGGTCGAGCGCCGCGGCGCCGGCGAGGCCGGACCCGACCCGGCCGGCACCCTCGCGGAGACCTCCTACGGGCGCCGGTTCCGCGACCTCCTGCGCCTGACCAGCCCCGGCATCGCGGTGGTGTGATGGATCGCCCCGACAGCCTCGCGGCCCTCCTCGCCGCCGCCGCCGATCCCCTCTGCCGGGACGGCCTCCTCCACCGGGCCCGGGAGGAGGGCGGCTTCGCGGATGTCCCGGTCCGCTGCCGCGTCGAGGCGCTCGGCGCGGGCGAGGAGGCCCCCGGCCTCCCCGGCCGCCGCATCAGCCTGATGCTGCTCCTCCCCGGCCTCGACCCGCCGCCCACGCCCGAGGACGAGATCACGCTGCCGGAGGGCCGCTGGCGGATCACCGCCGTGGAGCGGGACCCTGCCGGCAGCCACCTCCTCCTGCAGGGGAGGCCGGCCTGATGGACGCGACCCGCCTGCGGGCCCGCCTCGACGCGGTGAGGCGGCGGGACCGCGCACGGGTTCGGGCCCGCCTCGACGCCGCCGGCCGGGCGATCCTGGCCGGGCTGCCGCCCGGCCTCGCCGGCAGCCCGGCCCCGACCCCGGCCGGCCTCGCCCTCACCGTCGCGGGGCCCGGCCTCGCCGCCCGCGAGTTCGGCACCGCCGCCCGGCCCGCCCGGCCCGTGCTCGGGCCCCTCATCGACTGCCTGCGGGCGGACCCGCCGCCCGGCAAGCCCCCCGACCCGGAGCCCTGACATGGCGAGCCTCGACCTCGGCGAACCCCTCGGCCAGGCCGTGATGGCGCGGCTCGCCGCCGATCCGGCCCTCTGCGCCCTCGTGCAGGGCCGCGTGCGCGACTACGTGCGGGCGGGCGAGGACTGGCCCTTCCTGCGCCTCGACCCCGTCGAGACCCGCCCCTACGAGGCCGAGGGCTGGGTCGGCTGCACCTGCCGCATCACGCTGCACGCCTTCGCCCGCGGCGAGCGCGGCACAAGCGCCATCCAGCGCCTCGCCGCCGCGGCCGCGGCCGCCCTCGACGAGGCCGATCTGCGCCTGTCCCGCGGCCGGCTCCTCTGGATCGCCCACGAGCGCAGCCTGTACGTGCCCGAGCCCCAGGGGCCCGCCTCCTGGCACGCGGTGCTGCGCTTCTCCGCCGTCGCCGCCGCCTGACCCCCGGGGCGCCGCCCCGGACCCGCCGGGGACGCGGTCCCCGGACCCCCCACGAGGAATCCCGCCATGACCGAAGCCGCCACGCTGCCCTTCTCGGGCGTCTCCGTGAAGCTCGAGAGCCCCGACCGGGCCGGTACCTTCGAGGCGCCGGTCGGGCTCACCGAGCGCTCCGTCTCCTTCAGCAAGGAGACCAACAGCGTCGCCATCCCGGACGCAGTCAACGAGGACGCCGCCCCGTTCGTCGCCCGCGACGTGGTCTCGAAATCCGTGACCATCTCGGGCAAGGGCGTGATGGCCCGCCAGAGCCTCGGCCGCTGGCGCGCCGCCTTCGAGGCGGACGGCCCCGTGCGGACCCGCGTGGACGTCGCCGGGGACGGGACCGGAGGCGCCGGCACCGGCGCCGGAGGCGCCGGCCACTGGGAGGGGCTGTTCCACCTCACGAGCTTCGAGGTCGGGGCGATCCGCGGCGAGCGCTGCACCGTCACGGTCGCCCTGCAGTCGAGCGGCCCGGTGCCGTTCACGGCCGCGCCCTGACGGATCCGATGAGCCGCGACGGCCATGTCGACCTCGCCCTCGGCGGCGCGGTCCGGCGCTTCCGCCTCGCGATCGGCGACCTGGAAGCCCTCCAGGAGGCGACCGGCCTCGGCCCCGCCGACCTCCTGCACCGGCTCCGGACCGGGCGGCCCTACCGCTTCCGGGACGTGGCCGAGACCCTGCGCGTCGCCCTGGTCGGCGGCGGCCTCGGCGTCGGCGAGGCCCACGCCCTCGCGGCGGGCCTCGACGGCCTGCCCTGCCTCACCGTCATCGCGGCGGCGACGCTCGCCCTCGCGGCGGGCCTCGACGGCGCCGAGGACGAGGAGGTCGGGCGCTGGACCCGGCCCTCGCCGGCCCGCCCGGACGGGCGCATGGCCTTCGCGCCCTTCTACGAGGCCGCCGCCGCCCTCGGCCTCGCCGTCGCCGACCTGCGGGCGATGAGCCTCTGGCAATTCGCCGCCTACCTGGACGGCTTCAACCGGGCCCACGGCCCCGACGGGCCCGAGCCGATGAGCGCCGCCGAAGAGGACCGGCTCTGGGCCTGGATCCGGGCCGAGACCGCGGGAGCCCCGCATGCCGACCGAGCTTGACCGCCTCGTCGTCTCCCTGGAGGCGAATCTCGACGCCTACGAGCGCGCCCTCGACCGGGCCGCGCCCCTGGCCGAGCGCGCCCTCGGCCAGGCCGAGCGGGCCGTCGCGGCGAGCGCCGCCCGGATGCAGGCCGCCATGGCGCGGGCCGGGGAGGGGGTGCGCGGCGAGATCGTCCGGATGGTGGCGCAGGCCCCCGCCGCGGCGTCCGCCGTCCCCGCCGCCCAGGCCCCCCGCCCTGCCGGCGGCGCGGCCGCGCCGCCGGCCTCCTCCGTATCCGGCGCGCCGCCGCAAGCCGCGCCGCCGACCGGCGCCCGCGCCCCCGCCCGGAGGATGTCCGGCGCCGAACCCGGGCCGACCCGCGCCGGGGAGGCCGAGGAGCCGGCACCCGCGCGCGCCCTCCCGCCCGCCCTCCCGGTCCCGGCACCCGCCGGGGCCCCCGCGCCCGCGGCCGCGGCGCCCGCGTTCCAGGGCGCCGCCCCGGCATCCCCGCCCGCGGCGCGCCCCGGGACATCCGCGGCCCCCGACGGCGACGCCTTCCGCTCCGAGGTCGCCCGCCTCACCAAGCGGACCGGGCTCCTGCGCGTCGAGGCCGAGACGCTCGGCCTGTCCGAGGGCGCCGCCGCCCGGGCCGAGGCCGCCTTCCGCCTCCTCGACGCGGCCAAGAAGGCGGATCTCGCCGTCACCCCCGCCCTCACGGCCGAGGTTGAGAAGGTCGCGGCGGCCTACGGCGCGGCGACCCAGCAGGTCGAGGACGCCGAGCGGGCGCAGCGCGCCTTCCAGCAGGCCTCGCGGGATTTCGGCTCCGCCCTCTCGGGGGCGCTGAAGGGCGCGATCCTCGACGGCGAGCGGCTCAACGCGGTGCTCTCCCGCTTCGCCATCACGCTCGCCGCCCGGAGCATCGACCGCACCGTCGAGGGCTTCCTCGCCAGGGGCGGGGCGGGCGGCGACCTGCTGGGGGAGGCCGCCAAGGGCCTCGGCCTCGACCTCAACCCGACCGGCCGCGCCGAGGGCGGGCCGGTGGTGCCGGGCGTGGCCTACACGGTGGGCGAGCGCGGCCGCGAGACCTTCGTGCCGCTCCAGCCCGGCCGCATCGTCCCGGCGGCCCGCGGCCCGGCCGCGGCGCCCGCGCCCGCCCCGATCCAGGTGAGCGTGGTGGTGCAGACGCCCGACGCGCCGAGCTTCGCGCGCGCCGAGGCGCAGGTCACCGCCGCCCTGGCGCGCGCCGTCCAGCGCGGGTTGCGGGGGCAGTGACATGGCCTCGCCCTTCCACGAGGTGCGCTTTCCGCTCGCCCTCTTCTACGGGTCCCGCGGCGGGCCGGAGCGGCGCACCGAGATCGTCACGCTCGGCTCCGGCGACGAGGAGAGGAACAGCCTCTGGCGCCACTCTCGGCGCGCCTACAATGCCGGGCCGGCGCTCCGCCGCGCCGAGGACATCGCGCTCCTGATCGCCTTCTTCGAGGAGCGCCGCGGGCCCCTCTACGGCTTCCGCTGGCGCGACACCTTCGACCACGCCTCCGGCCCCTTCGGCCGCGCGCCCGCCGCCACCGACCAGCCCCTCGGCACGGGCGACGGCGCCGCGACCGTGTTCCCGCTCGCCAAGACCTACGGGGCGGCCTTCGCCCCCTACACGCGCCCGATCGTCAAGCCGGTGGCCGGCTCGGTCCGGGTGGCGGTGGCGGGCGCCGAGTTGCCGGCCTCCGGCTTCGCCGTCGACGCCACCACCGGCCGCGTCACCCTCGCGCAGGCCCCGCCCGCGGGCGCCGCGGTGACGGCGGGGTTCCTGTTCGACGTGCCGGTGCGCTTCGCCACCGACCGCCTGGAGATCGACCACCAGGCGGTGCTGGCCGGCGTGGTCGCCGACATCCCGATCCTGGAGCTGCGCCGGTGAGATCCCTGCCTCCCGCCCTCGCCGCGAGCCTCGCGAGCGGCGTCACCACGCTCTGCCGCTGCTGGATCCTGACCCGCACGGACGGGATGCGGCTCGGCTTCACCGACCACGACGAGGACGTGGTCTGCGACGGGGTTCCCTGCGCGGCCGAGACCGGCGCCACCGGCTCGGCCCTGGAGCAGGGCGCGGGCCTGAGCCCCGACACGGGCGAGATCATGGGGGCGCTCCGCTCCGGGCGGCTGGCGGAAAGCGAACTGGCGCGCGGCCTCTACGACGGGGCGGCGGTGGCGGTGTGGTGGGTGGATTGGTCCGCCCCGGCGAACGCGGTGCCGGTGCTGTGCGGGCATCTCGGCGAGGTGTCCCGCGGTGCCTGCGGCTTCACCGCGGAGGTGCGGGGGCTCGCGGACCGCCTCGGCCAGCCGACCGGGCGGCTCTATCAGCGCTCCTGCGACGCGCTGCTCGGCGATGCGCGCTGCGGGATCGACGCGACGGGAGCCGCCTACCGCGGCACCGGCACGGTCGCGGCCGTGCGCTCGCCGCGGACGCTCCTGGCCGCGGGCCTCGACGCGTTCCGCACGGATTGGTTCACGGCCGGGCGGCTGGTCTGGACGCGGGGCGCCAATGCGAACGCGGTGGTCGAGGTGCGGGCGCATCAGCGCGGGGTCGCCGGCGCCGCCGCGCTCCTCGACCTGTGGGAGCCGGCCCCGGCCGCGATGGCGGCGGGCGACGCGTTCACGGTCACGGCCGGCTGCGACAAGTCCTTCGGCAGCTGCCGGACCAAGTTCGGCAACGCGGTCAATTTCCGCGGCTTCCCGGACCTGCCGGGCAACGACTACGCGGTGTCCTCCAGGCGGGACGAGGCCGGCAATGACGGCGGGCGCCTGCGGTAGCCGGGCGCCTGCGGCAGCAAGGAGGCCGCCGGCGCGCCGGCCGCCCGGTCCGGCCGCCCGGTCCATGCCGGATCGGCCCGTCCACGCGCCGCGGGATGCGCGTCACCGCCAAGCATCCGCCCGCCGAGGCCGGAGCGACCGGGGAGCGTCCGATCCGCGCGCCTGCGGCGGAGCCGGGACCGCATCCGAGACCAGTCCCGAGCGCGCCCGCCTGCCGCAGCGGCAAGGACCGTCGTGCCCGGTCCGGACCGGTTCGGGCCGGGCTCGGCACGACCCGCTCGGGACGAACAAACGGCCTGTTTGCAAGTTAGCCGGCTTTCCAGAGAAGCGCCTGCGGGCGGTCGGACGAGGCAGGTGGGGCATGCTGGGCTGGTTTCGCGCGCTGATGCCGAAGGAGGACCGCTTCTTCGACCTGTTCGAGCGGCACGCCGACACCCTGGTCGCGGCGGCCGAGGCGCTGCAGGACCTGCTCAAGGGCGGGGAGGACGTGCCGCGCTACTGCCGGATCATCGCCGAGCGCGAGCACGAGGCGGACGACATCTCCCGCGAGGTGCTGCAGGCCGTGCGGCGCAGCTTCATCACCCCGTTCGACCGCGGCGACATCAAGGACCTGATCCAGTCGATGGACGATGCCATCGACCAGATGAACCGCACCGCCAAGGCCATCACCCTGTTCGATGTGCGCCGGTTCGATCCGATCATGCAGGAGCTGGGCGGTACGGTGCTGGAGGCCGCCCGGCTCACCGCCCAGGCCGTGCCGCTCCTGAAGGCGATCGGCCCGCAGGCGGGCCGCCTCGCCATGCTGACCGAGCTGGTGGTCAAGGTGGAGGGCCGCTCCGACGCGTTGCACGAGCAGGGCCTCAAGTCCCTCTACCGCGCGCACGGGCGGACCGATCCCATGGCCTACATCGTCGGCAGCGAGATCCTGGGTCACCTGGAGGACGTGGTCGACCGCTTCGAGGACGTCGCCAACGAGATCAGCGGCATCGTGATCGAGAACGTGTAGGGCGGCGATGACCGACGCCCTCGCGCTGCCGGCGCTCACCGGCCTCATCGCCCTCGCGCTCCTGTTCGACTTCCTCAACGGCCTGCACGACGCGGCCAACTCGATCGCCACCATCGTCTCGACCCGGGTGCTGCGGCCGCATTACGCCGTGGTCTGGGCGGCCTTCTTCAACTTCATCGCCTTCCTGTTCTTCGGCCTGCACGTCGCCCAGACGCTCGGCACCGGCATCGTGGAGGCGAGCCTGGTCGATGCCCGCGTGATCTTCGGCGCGCTCGTGGGGGCCATCGCCTGGAACGTGCTGACCTGGGTGCTCGGCATCCCGTCGAGCAGCTCGCACGCGCTCGTCGGAGGGCTCGTCGGGGCGGGGATCGCCAAGGCGGGCTGGCAGGCGGTGGTCTGGGGCGGGCTCGGCAAGACCGCGGCGGCCATCGTGCTCTCGCCCCTGCTCGGGTTCCTGCTCGCGCTCCTGCTGGTGCTGATCGTCTCGTGGGGGTTCGTGCGCTCGACGCCCTTCGCGGTCGACCGCACCTTCCGCCACCTGCAATTCGTCTCGGCCTCGCTCTACTCGCTCGGCCACGGCGGCAACGACGCGCAGAAGACGATGGGGATCATCGCGGTGCTGCTCTACAGCCAGGGGCACCTCGGGAGCGCGTTCTTCGTGCCGCTCTGGGTGGTTTTGTCCTGCCAGGCGGCGATGGCGGCCGGCACGCTGCTGGGCGGCTGGCGGATCGTGCGCACGATGGGCTCGCGCATCACGCGGCTCACGCCGATGCAGGGCTTCTGCGCCGAGACGGGCGGGGCGCTGACGCTGTTCGGGGCGACCTGGCTCGGGATCCCGGTCTCGACCACGCACACCATCACCGGGGCGATCATCGGGGTGGGGGCGGCCCGCCGCACCTCCGCGGTGCGCTGGGGGGTGGCGAGCAACATCGTGGTGGCCTGGGTGCTCACCCTGCCCGCGGCGGCGCTGATCGGCGCGGGCGCCTACGGTCTCACGGCGCTGATCTCCTGACCGGCGCCCTGCCGCGGCCGGTTCCCCGTCCCGGACCGGGCCGAGGAGGGCGGCCCGGCGAGGGTCTCCGTCGCCGCGGCGGTCTGGCCCGCGAGCGCCTTCACCTCGCTGGCGACGACCGCGAAGCCGCGCCCCGCCTCGCCGGCCCGGGCCGCCTCGATCGTGGCGTTGAGCGCCAGCAGGTTCGTCTGCCCGGCGATGCTGGCGATCAGCGCGACCACGTCGCCGATCCGCTCCGCCGAGGCCGACAGCTGACGGAGCATCGCGTCGGTCCGCTCCGCGTCCTCGCAGGCGCGCTCGGCGATGGCGGAGGAGCGGGCGACCTGGCCGGCGATCTCCTGGATCGAGGCCGCCATCGCCTCGCTCGCCGCGGCCACGGTCTGCACGTTGGCGGCGGCCTGCTCCGCCGCGGAGGCGACCGAGACCGCGTGCGCCGTCGTCGCGTCCGCGGTCCCGTTCATCGAGCGGGCAATCACCGCCATCTCGGCCGAGGAGGCGGAGAGGCCCCGCGTCAGGGCGGAGACCTGCGCCTCGACCTGCCGGGTGAGCGCGTCGAGCACCTGCGCGCGGCGCGTCCTGGCGGCGTTCTCGACGGCGCCGGCCTCGTCCGCCTCGCGCTTGGCGATCATCGCGTCCTTGAACACCTGGACGGCGCGCCATCGCGCCGATCTCGTCGCGGCGCGCGGTGCCCTCGACCGGCACGGCGAGGTCGCCCCCGGCCAGCGGCGTCATGGTCGCCGTCGCGGCGAGGAGCGGGCGCGTGACGCCGACCAGCACGGTGACCAAGCCGAGCACGCTCGCGACGACGGCCAGCGCGAGGCACGCGGTCAGCGCCATCTTGGCCCATGCCGCGGAGATCCGAGCACGCTCGAATTCGCTGCGCGTCTCACGGAGCTGGTAATCCGAGAGGCGCGTAAGCACCTCGTTGGTCGGTTTCATCATCTCGTTGAGCGAGAGATGCGCCGCACCGTAGCCGTCGAGGGACATCGATCGTGGGCGTTCGGGTGCGGTCGCGATAGGCGGCTTCCATCCGGGCCGCCCGTGCACGGGTGCCCGGAATGAACGCGGATCCTCATCTCACCCGCGCCCGCGTGGTCGCGACCGCCCGGGCGTGGCGCGGCACGCCCTACCACCACCAGGCGGCGCTGAAGGGGCTCGGCTGCGACTGCCTCGGCCTGGTGCGGGGCGTCTACGCCGAACTCTACGGGCGCAGCCCCGAGGAGCCGCCCCCCTACGCCCCGGGCTGGGCCGAGAGCGCCGCGCTCGGACCGGACGGCCCGGCCGAGCCCCTGCGCGACGCCGCCCGCCGCCACCTCGCCGAGATCCCGCCCCCCGAGGCGCTGGCCGGCGACGTCCTGCTCTTCCGCTGGCGCGACGGCCTGCCCGCCAAGCACTGCGCCATCCTCACCGCCCCCCTCGCCGGGCCGGCGCCCCGGATGCTCCACGCCTATGACGGCCACGCCGTCCTCGAATGCAGCCTCCCCCGCGCCTGGTCGCGGCGCATCGCCCACGCCTTCCGCTTCCCGGGCCTCCGCGCATGAGCACCCTCGTCCTCTCCTATGCCGGCAAGGCCGCCGGTACCGCCCTGGCCGGCCCGCTCGGCGGCCTCCTCGGCGGCGTCGCCGGCGCCGGCCTCGGCGGCGTCCTCGACCGCGCCCTGTTCGGATCCCGCCCCAGGCCGCAGATCAACGCGGGGCCGCGCCTCTCCGAGCTCTACGTCACCGCCTCCAGCGAGGGCGCGGCGATCGCCCGCGTCTTCGGCCGCCCCCGCGTCGCCGGCCAGATCATCTGGGCCACCAAGCTCCGCGAGGAGCAGCACGTCGAGACGGTGAAGACCCGCGGCGGCAAGGGCGCGCCCACCCAGAAGACCTACAACGTCACCTACACGTACAGCGTCAGCCTCGCGGTCGCCCTCTGCGAGGGGCCGATCACCGCCATCGGCGAGATCTACGCCGACGGCAAGCCGCTGCGGCTCGCCGATTACCAGGCCCGCATCTACCTCGGCGACGAGGCGCAGGGGCCCGATCCCAAGATCGAGGCCGTCGAGGGGGGCGCCCCCGCCTATCGCGGCCTCGCCTACATCGTGGTCGAGGACATGCCGCTCGCCGCCTTCGGCAACCGCGTGCCGGTGATCACCGCCGAGGTCATCCGCCGCCCGCCCTGCGCCGATGGTCGCCCGGCACTGGAGGACCTCGTCACCGCCGTGACCCTGATCCCGGCCATGGGCGAGTTCGTCTACGCCACCGCCCCGGTGACCGCGAACGCCTTCGGGGCGCTCGCCGGGCAGAACACCGTCTCGGGCGCGGTCGACCTCGTCCGCGCCCTCGACCAGCTTCAGGCCGAGGCGCCGGCCTGCCGCCACGTCTCCCTCGTCGTCGCCTGGCAGGGCACGGACCTGCGCCTCGCGGCCTGCCGCATCGTCCCGAAGGCCGAGGCGGCGCGGAAGACCACCGACCTGCCCTGGAGCGCCGGCGGCCTCGCGAGGGCGCAGGCGCAGCGGGTCAGCCGCGACCCGGACGGCAACCCGTTGATCGGCGGGGCGCCCTGCGACCTCTCGGTGGTGCAGGCGATCCGCGAGCTGAAGCGGCGCGGGTTCTCGGTGACGCTCTACCCGTTCGTGATGATGGACGTGCCGGCCGGCAACGGCCTGCCCGACCCCTATGGCGGCCCGGAGCAGGCGGCCTTTCCCTGGCGCGGGCGCGTCACCTGCGATCCGGCGATCGGCCGGCCCGGCAGCCCGGACGGAACGCCCGCCGCCGCCGACCAGGTCGCCGCCTTCTTCGGCCGCGTCGCCCCGGCCGACCTCGCCTGGAGCGGCGGCACGGTGACCTGCGCCAGGGCCGAGTGGAGCTTCCGCCGCTTCATCCTGACCTGCGCCCGGCTCGCCGAGGCGGCGGGCGGGGTCGACGGCTTCCTGATCGGCTCCGAGATGGTCGGGCTGACCGCGCTGCGCTCCGGCCCCGGCCTCTTCCCGGCGGTGGCGCAGCTGCGCGCGCTCGCCGCCGACGCGCGCGCCATCCTCGGGCCCGGCACGGCGATCGGCTACGGGGCGGACTGGACCGAGTACGCCAGCCATCGCCCGCAGGACGGCAGCGGCGACGTCTACTTCCACCTCGATCCGCTGTGGGCCGACCCCAACATCGACTTCGTCGGGATCGACAACTACATGCCGCTCGCCGATTGGCGCGACGGCTTCGGCCACCTGGACGCGCGGCGCTTCGCGAGCGTCGACGACCCCGCCTATCTCGCCGGCAACGTCGCCGGGGGCGAGCTGTTCGACTGGTTCTACCCGACGCAGGCCGACCGCGACGCGCAGAACCGGGTGCCGATCCGCGACACCGCCCACGGCGAGGACTGGGTGTTCCGGCTCAAGGAGCTGCGCGCCTGGTGGGCCAACCCCCACCACGACCGGCCGGGCGGGGTGCGCCGAGCCACGGCCACGGCGTGGGTGCCGCAGTCGAAGCCGATCCGCTTCACCGAGCTCGGCTGCCCGGCGGTCGACAAGGGCGCCAACCAGCCCAACGTCTTCGTCGACCCGAAATCCTCGGAGAGCCTCCTGCCGTACTTCTCGAACGGCCGGCAGGACGTGGCGATGCAGCGCGCCTTCCTGGAGGCGGTGCTGCGCCACTGGCGGGCGCCGGAGGCCAACCCGGTCTCGGCGGTCTATGGCGGTCGCATGGTCGATGCGGAGCGGATCTTCGTGTGGACCTGGGATGCGCGGCCCTACCCGGACTTCCCGCGCCAGGTCGGGGTGTGGAGCGACGCGCCGAACTACGCGCTCGGGCACTGGCTCAACGGCCGGCTGACCCTGGGCAGCCTGCTGGACGTGGTGGCCGACCTGTGCCGGGGCACGGGGGTCGAGGTCGACGTCTCGGCCCTGCGCGGGGTGGTGTTCGGCTACGTGGTGGCGGAGGTGCAGGCCCCGCGCGACAGCCTGGCGCCGCTGCGCACCGCGTTCTTCTTCGACGGGGTCGAGAGCGGCGGGGTGCTGCGCTTCCGGCCGCTGGCCCGGGCGCCGGTGGCCCGCTTCACGCAAGCGGATCTGGTCGCCGCGGGCCAGGGCCCGGATTTCCGGCGCACCCGGACCGAGGAGGCGGCGCTGCCGGCGGCGCTGTCGCTGAGCTTCGTCGATCCGGCGCGGGGCTACCAGAGCGCGGCGGTCGAGGCGCGCCGGCTCTCCGGCCGGGCGGCCTCCGTGTCGCGGGTGAGCCTGCCGCTCTGCCTGGAGGAGGGGGCGGCGCGGGGCCTGGCGCAGGCGCTGCTCTACCAGGCGGTGGTCGAGCGCGAGGCGGTGACCGCGACCCTGCCGCCCTCGGCCCTGGCCCTGGAGGTCGGGGACGTGGTCGCGCTCGACCTCGCCGGCAGCCCGGTCGAGGTGCGGCTGACCCGGCTCGGCCTGGAGGCGGGCCGGCCCTTCTCCGCCGTGCGGGCGGATGCGGGGGTCTACGCCTACCGGGACGGGGGCGGGACCGGGCGGGCGCCGGCACCGCCGGCGGCGGTGGGGGTGGGGCTGTTCCGCATCCTCGACCTGCCGCTCCTGAGCGCGCAGGCGGTGCCCCACGCGCCCTCCTTCGCGGCCTACACGGTGCCGTGGTCGCCGGTGAGCGTGCTGCGGGCGCTCGCCGGCGGGGCGCCGGAGGCGGACGCCCTGATCCAGGCGCGCTCGATCATCGGCGAGCTCGTGGCCGACCTGTTCCCGGGCCCGACCGGGCGCTGGGACCGGGTGAACGAGGTGTTCGTGCAGGTGCCGCCCGGCGCCGAGCTGGTCTCGGCCTCCGATCTCGACGTCCTGAACGGCGCCAACACGGCGGCCCTGCTCGGGCCCTCGGGCGCGTGGGAGGTGCTGCAATGGGCCGGCGCCACCCTGCTGGGGGCGGGCCGCTACCGGCTCGCCGGGCTCCTGCGCGGGCAGCTCGGCACCGAGTTCGCCATGGGCGCCCCGACGCCGGCCCGGGCGGCGTTCGTGGTGCTCTCGCAGGCCCTGGTGCAGTCGGGCATGCCGGCCTCGGCGCGGGGGCTGCCGCAGGACTTCCGCTGGGGGCCGGCGGCGCGCGGTCCGGAGGACCCCTCCTACGCCGCGGCCCGCGTGACGGTGACGGGGGCGGGGTTGCGGCCCTACGCGCCCGTGCAGGCGCGGCTGCGGCGGCGCGAGAGCGGCGACCTCGACCTGTCCTGGATCCGGCGCACGCGGCGGGACGGGGACAGCTGGGACCAGGTCGAGGTGCCGCTGGCCGAGGAGACGGAGGCCTACGCGGTGGACATCCTCTCCGAGACCGGCGCCGTGCGGCGCAGGCTGGCGGCGGCGGGCCCGTCCCTGACCTATCCGGTGGCCGAGCAGGCGGCCGATTTCGGCGGCCCGGTGCGGCGGCTCACCGTGGCGATCTGTCAGGTCTCGGCCGCCTACGGCCGGGGCATCCCCTTGAGGATCACGCTCGATGTCTGAGTCCACCCCCAACCTGGCGCTGCCGCTGCTGGCGGCCGCGCAGGCGCAGAAGCACGTGACGCACAACGAGGCGCTGATGGGCCTCGACACGCTGGTGCAGCTCGCGGTGCTGGACAAGGACCTGCTCGCCCCGCCGGCCTCGGCGGCGGAGGGGGACCGCTACCTGCTCGCCGGGGCGAACCCGACCGGGGCCTGGGCGGGCTGGGCGGGGCGGGTGGTGCGCTACCAGGACGGGCGCTGGCTGTCGTTCATCCCCCGGCCGGGCTGGCTGGCCTACGTGGTGGACGAGGGCGACCTCTACACCTACGCGGCCGGGCCGGCCGGCGCGGCCGGGCCGGCCGGCGGCGGCGCGTGGGTGGGCTTCCGGAGCAGCCTGAGCGCGCTGCAGAACCTGGCGCGGCTCGGGATCGGCACCACGGCCGACGCCGCCAACCCGTTCGCCGCCAAGCTGAACACGGCGCTGTGGGCGGCGCTGCCGGCGGCGGAGGGCGGCAGCGGCGACCTGCGCTACACGCTCACCAAGGAGGCGGCCGGCAACACGCTCTCCCTGCTGCTGCAATCGGGCTGGTCGGGGCGGGCCGAGCTCGGGCTGACCGGGGACGACGACCTGCACCTGAAGGTCTCGGGCGACGGGGCAACCTGGACGGAGGCGCTGCGGGTCGACCGGGCCACCGGCGGGGTGGATTGGCGGGCGGCCGAGGCGAGCGTGGCGGCGGGGCCGAGCGTGGATCTCGGGGCGGTGAACGCGCTGTGCGTGACGCTGACCGGGGCCGCGACGGTGACGAGCTTCGGCAGCGCGCCGCGGCGGCTGCGGCTCCTGCGCTTCTCGGGCGCGGTCGGGCTGACGCACGACCCGGCGCGGCTGATCCTGCCCGGCGGCGCCACCCTGGTGACGGCGGCCGGGGACACGGCGCTGGCGACCTCGGACGCGGCGGGGGCCTGGACGGTGCGGGCCTACAGCCGCGCGAGCGGCAGGGCGCTGGCCGGGCCGGCCGCGGCCGAAATCGCCGACGCGACGGCGACCGGCCGCGCCGTGCTGACCGCGGCGAGTGCGGCCGCGGGGGCGAGCGCGCTGGGGCTTGGGAGTGAGAGCGCCCCGACCTTCGCCGGGCTGACCATCTCCGGTTGGTCGACGTTCGGCGCGGGCACGGCGTCGTTCATCGGCACAACCGGGACGATAGCAGTCGCCTCTGGGACACCCCGACTCGAAGTCAGGGCTGGCACTGGCACCGGTGATGCCGCGTTTATGGCGTTCCACCGGCCGGGCCAGTTCGCGGCCTATTTCGGCCTCGACGTCGACAACGCCTGGAAGGTCGGCGGCTGGTCCATGGGGGCCAACGCCTACAGGATCTTCCACCAGGGCTTCCGCGACGCCACGAAGGCCGACCTCTCCGGAGCGGCCTTCGCGGGCCCGGTGCGGCTGCCGGGCTACACGGTGGCGACGGTGCCGAGCGCGGCGGCCGCGGGGGGCGGGCGCGCAGATCCACGTCGCGAACGAGGCGGGAGGCCCGGTGCCGGCCTTCAGCGACGGGGCGACCTGGCGGCGGGTGACCGACCGGGCGGCGATTTCCTGAGGGGGCCTGAGGATGGCGATCGAGAAGACGGTGCACCTCTACGAGGTGCTGTTCCGGATTGCGGCGAGCGGTGCGATCGCGGCGCACCGCAAGGACCTGGAGCGGGTGGCGGATCCGGCGACGGGCGAGGTCTACGCCGAGCGCGAGACGGATCCGGTGCCGATCGCCGGGGCGGAGGTCGCGGCGGTGCTGGGGGAGGTGCTGAGCGCGATGACGGCGGAGCGGGACGCGAAGGCGGCGGCGCTGGCGGCGGCGGAGGCCGAGCGGGAGGGGCTGCGCCGGCAGCTCGCGGCGGTGACCGCCGAGCGCGACGCGCTGCGCGAGGCCGCCCGTCCGCCCGCCGCGGCGCCCGCGGCCTGAGCGGCCGCCCCGCCGCACGACCCGCGGCCGCCTCGGGCGGCCCCTCTCTCCCGGAGGCACGTCGTGGACTTGTCACCCATCGGCCGCGCGGTCCTGCGGGCGCGCGAAGGCGAGCGGCTGACCGCCTACAAGGACAGCGTGGGCGTCTGGACCATCGGCGTCGGGATCACCACGGCCTCCGGGCTGATCGTGGTCAGGCCCGGGCTGCGCATCACGCGAGCCGAGAGCGACCGGCTCTTCGCGCAGGCGGTGGAGCGCTCCGTCGACCCGGTGCGCAGGGCGCTGGCGAAGCCGGTGCCGCAGGAATTCTTCGATGCCTGCGCGAGCCTCGCCTACAACATCGGCCCGGTGCGCTTCGCGGAATCGACCATCGTCCGCAAGGCCAATGCGGGCGACCTCGCGGGGGCGGCGGAGGCGTTCCTGCTGTGGAACCGGCCGGCCGCGATCCTGCCGCGGCGGCGGGCGGAGCGCGACCAGGCGCGGACGCCCTACGCGCGGGCCCTGCCGAGGGCGCGCGCCGGCGACGCGGCGCCGGTGCGGGTGCCGGCCGGGCCGCCGCCCGGGCCCGCGCCGCGGCCGCCCGACCCGATGGCGCCGCTCACCCGCCCGGGACCGGCCCGGCCCGCCCCCTGCGGCGGGCCTTCCGCTGCCGGCCGGGCCGCACCGGCGTCCTCGGGCCGGACGCTCGCGCGGGGCTGATCCGCGCGGCCCTCGATGTCTCGCGCGCCGCCGGACGGCGCGCCAACCTGGAGAGAGACGATGACCAAAATCCTGACGCCCGGGGTGGTGACCGGGCTGCTCTCGGCGGCGGCGGTGGCGGCGAGCCTGGCGGGCCGGCCGGCCCTGGCGGCCTTCTTCCAGGATCCCGGCACGGCCGCGAACGTCCTGGCCCTCCTCGGCGCGGCCGGCGCGCTCGCGGCCGGCTTCCTCAAGGGCGCGCGGACCGGGTGACCGGCCGGCGTCTCCCGCTGCCAGTCTTCGCGAGACCGCGCATGGCGGCCGGGCGCGATCCGGCTGTCGTTCGCCGCCGAAGACCGGGCCCGGCTTCGCGAACGCTGCGTTCCGGGGGCGCCGTTCCATGGGACAGCGCTGCCCGTGGCGCAGCGGCATCCTCGGCGCTCCGCCTCCGGGGGTCCCGACGCGGATGCGCGCAGGTTCCCGTTTCGTTGCCGGGGCGCCTGTGCTCTTCTGGTCTCCTCTCAGAGGTCGTTCCTTGGCCCGGCTGCCCCGCGCAGCCGGGCTTTTTCCTTTCGCGGCTCGGTGGCACTGCCGCGCCGAGACGGCTCAGCGCCCGTGGCGGGCGGCGAGCGCCTCAGCCAGGGCCAGGTCGTCGGGCGTGTTGAGGTTCAGGAACGGATCGACCGGCTCGGACGGCCACGCCGCCTCGGCGGTGCCGTGCCGGGCGATCCACTGCCCGACCCGCCGCAAGCCCTCCGTCACCAAGGCCGCCCGCAGGTCGTCGCGCAGCGCGACCGGCCAGAGCCCGTCCACGTAATGCGCCCGGCCCCCCGACGCGGCCGTGGCGAGGGGCGTGCCGGCCGCCGCGCGGGCGGCGTGGAGCCGGGCCACGAAATCCCCCGGCAGGAAGGGCGTGTCGCCCGCCACCGTGGCCACGAAGGCGACGCCCGGGTGATGTGCGGCGGCGTGGTCGAGGCCGGCCAGCACCCCGGCGAGCGGACCGGGCGCGTCCGGCACCGAATCGGGCAGGACAGGCCCCGCGAAGGCGGGCCGGAAGCGCGCCGGATCGCCGTTGGCGCTCAGGACCACGCCCGCGGCGCATTGCGGCGCGAGCCGCGCGGCGACCCGCGCCAGCAGCGTCTCGCCGCCGAGCCGCAGCAGGGGCTTGTCGCCGCCCCCCATCCGCCGGGCGAGGCCGCCGCCCAGGATCACCCCGAGGGTGGGCGGGACGCTCACTCGATGACGATCCGCGGCGGCGTGCGGCCGGCGGGAGCCCCCGACAGGCCCGCCCAGAGGCGCGCCGCGATCTCCCGGTAGATCGCGGCCTGGGGCCCGTCCGGGTCCACCGCCACGACGGGACGGCCCGCATCCGAGGATTCGCGGATCGCCATCGTCAGCGGCACCTCGCCGAGGAAGGGCACGCCGAGGCGCTCCGCCTCGTGGCGCGCCCCGCCATGCCCGAAGATGGCCGAGGCCTGCCCGCAATGCGGGCAGACGAAGGTCGCCATGTTCTCGACGATGCCGAGGATCGGCACCTCGACCCGCTTGAACATCGTCACGCCCCGCCGCGCGTCGATCAGCGCGAGGTCCTGCGGCGTCGAGACGATCACCGCGCCCGCGAGCGGGGTCGCCTGGGCCAGGGTGAGCTGCGCGTCGCCGGTGCCGGGGGGCATGTCGACCACCAGCACGTCGAGGTCGCCCCAGGCCACCTCGCGCAGGAGTTGGGTGAGGGCCGATTGCACCATCGGCCCGCGCCAGATCATCGCCGTCTCGGCCTGGATCAGGAAGCCGATCGACATCACCGGCATGCCGTAGCCGGAGAGGGGCACGATCCGCTGGCCCTCCGGCGTCGACACCGTCTCGGGCTTCCGGTCGAGGCCGAACAGCTTGGGCACCGAGGGGCCGTAGATGTCGGCATCGAGCAGGCCGACCTTCAGGCCCTGCGCCTTCAGGGCCAGGGCGAGGTTGCATGCGGTGGTCGACTTGCCGACCCCGCCCTTGCCGGAAGCCACCGCGACCACGTGGCGGATGCCGGGCAGCGCCGGCCCGGGCCGGGGCGCCCCGCCGGGACCGGCCGGCCGCTTCGGCGGTTGCGGCCGGGCCTGCGGCCGCTCGGACGTGAGGCTCGCGAGCGCGCCCGTCACCCCCGGCAGCCTGAGCACGGCGACCTCGGCGGCCCGCCGCACCGCCTCGAAGGCCTCGGCCTCGCTCGGATCGATCCCGATCGAGAACATCACCCGGTCGCCCGGGCCGATCACGATCTCGGAGAGGCGCCCCGAGGCCGGAAGCGGAGTGCCCTTCTGGTCCACCGTCACGCCCGACAGCGCCTGCAGCACGTCCTCACGGGTGATCGCCACGTCTCGTCACTCCTGGCGGGCGGGAAGGCGCCCGGTCCCTCATGCGTGCATGTAACCTTGCGGGTGCGAAACACCAGAGTGCGCCGGCGCGCGGCTTGGATCGGGCGAATGCGCTTCAAGGCGGCTCCAAGGATTCCGTCGCCCGCCGCGTCCAAGGGGGCGAGCGCGGCCGCGGGGCCGCCGGGATCGTCCGATGCGGGACCTCGCCATGCTCCACCCCGACACGCCGCCGGCTTCCCCGAAGGCCGCGATCCCGCCGCCCGATCCCGACGCGGACCTGGTCGCGCGAGCGGGGCAGGGCGATCGAGCGGCCTTCGAGACGCTGCTGCGGCGCCACTACGACCGGCTGCACCGCGTCGCGTGGCGCATGACCGGCTCCCGGGAGGATGCGGAGGACCTCGTGCAGGAGGTCTGCTGCGCCCTGCCGGCCAAGCTCGCCGGGTTCCGGGGCGAGGCGCGGGTCGCGACCTGGCTCACCGGGATCCTGATCAATGCCTGCCGCGACCATCACCGCCGCCGGGGCGCGCTGGACCGGCTCCGGCGGGGGCTCGCCGTCTGGGCCGGCCTCGCCCGGCCCCCCGACGGACGCGACCTCTACCGGCGGTCTTGGCTCGCAGGGGAACTCGCCCGGCTCGACCCGGCCCTGCGCGCGACCGTCATCCTGGTCCACGGCGAGGGACTGACCCACGCCGAGGCGGCCGCCGTTCTCGGCCTCGCCGAATCCACCGTCTCGTGGCGCCTGCACGACCTGCGCCGCCGTCTCAAGGCCTCCGGGGAGGAAAGCCATGGCGCCTGATCCCGCCCTCACGCCCCCGCCCGCCCCCTCGCCGCAGGCGCGCGAGCGCGCGGTCGCGGCGGCGCTCGCGCGCTTCGACGCGCTGCACGGCGAGGCTCAAGGATCCGGTGTCCAAGGATCCTGTGTCCAAGGATCCGGCGCGCCGGTGCGTCCGAGGGAGCGGCAGATCCTCGGGAGACCTCCCCTCATGCGCCGCGCCCGCCCGCTCATCGCCGCCGCCCTGATGACCGCGCTCGCCGGTCCCGCCGCCTGGACCATCCTGCGCGAGGATCGCGCCCGCGAGGATCGCGCCCGCGAGGATGCCGAACCGCCCGCACCCGCCGCCCCGGCCTCCGGGGCGGACCGGCAGAATTCCGCCGGGCCCGAGGCCCGACCCGCGCCCCGGGCGCAGGCCGCGCCGATCCCGGACGCGGCGCCGCCCCCGCCGGTCCTGACCCCGCCGGTCCTGCCCGCGCCGCGCCCGGCCGCTCCGCCCGCCGCCGTCGCGCCCCGGGCGGCGGGCGCGCCGCCGGTTCCCGCCCCCGCGCCGGACCGGAACCGCGCCGGCGAGGCCGATGCGGGCCGCACCCTCCAGGCCTTCCGGTCCTCGGGAGGCTTCCGGTTCGAGGCCTCGCCGCGAGGACCGGCCGCGATGGCCCGGGCGGCCGGCGAGACCGCCCCGGTCCCGTCCGAGCCCGTCGGCCGCGACCGCTTCGCCAACGCGCCGGAGGGGGGCTTCCGCATCACCCGCGAGGCCCCGGTCTCGACCGTCTCCCTCGGGGTGGACACGGCCTCATACGGCATCGTGCGCGACGCCCTGAACCGCAACCACCTGCCGCCGCCCGCGGCGGTGCGCACCGAGGAATTGATCAACTACTTTCCCTACGCCTATCCGGCGCCGGCGAGCCCCGACGCGCCGTTCCGGGTGACGGCCTCGGTCTTTCCGAGCCCCTGGGCCGAGGGCCGCAAGCTCCTCCACATCGGCATCCGGGGCTACGCGGTCGCCCCGGCCGAGCGCCCGCCGGCGAACCTCGTCTTCCTGGTCGACACGTCCGGCTCGATGGCGGCGCCCAACCGGCTGCCCCTGGTCAAGCAATCCCTCGCCATGCTGCTCACGACCCTGGATGCCCGCGACCGCGTCGCCCTCGTCGCCTATGCGGGCGAGGTCGGCACCGTGCTGGAGCCGACGCCCGCCGGCGAGGCGGGCCGGATCCTGGCGGCGATCGAGACCCTGCAGGCGCATGGCAGCACGGCGGGCGGGGAGGGGATCCGGCAGGCCTACGCCCTCGCGGCGCGCCACTTCGACCCGAAGGCGGTCAACCGGGTGATCCTCGCCACCGACGGCGATTTCAACGTCGGCATCACCGGCCGGGACGAGTTGACCGGCTTCGTCGCCCGCGAGCGCCGGAAGGGCATCTTCCTGTCGGTCCTCGGCTTCGGGATGGGCAACCTCAACGACGCGCTGATGCAGGCCCTGGCCAAGGACGGCAACGGCGTCGCCGCCCACATCGACACCGCCCAGGAGGCCCGCAAGGTGCTGGTGGAGGAGGCGACCTCGACCCTGATCCCGATCGCCAGGGACGTGAAGATCCAGGTCGAGTTCAATCCCGCGACCGTGGCCGAGTACCGGCTGATCGGCTACGAGACCCGCCCCCTCGACCGGGCCGATTTCGCCAACGACGAGGCCGATGCCGGCGAGGTGGGCTCCGGCCAGACCGTGACGGCCCTCTACGAGATCGTGCCCGCGGACGGGAAGCGGGTGACCGGCGACCTGCGCTACGCCCCCCACGAGGCGGCGCCCGCCCCGGCCAGCCGCGACTACGCCCACGTGGCGATCCGCTTCAAGCGCCCGGACGCGCGCGAGAGCACACTGATCGAGACGCCGGTCGGCCCGGAGGGGGAGGCCGCGCGCTTCGCCGAGGCGCCGCAGGAGGCCCGGTTCGCCGCCGCGGTCGCGGCCTTCGGGCAGATCCTGCGCGGGGGCAAGCATACCGGCCGCTTCTCCCTCGACGACGTGATCCGCATCGCCGCCCCGGCCCGGGGGGACGACCCTTTCGGCTACCGGGCGGAGTTCCTCGGCCTCGTGCGGGCGGCCAAGGTCGCGCCGGGCCTGCCCGCCCAGAACCTGCCCGCCCAGAACCTGCCCGGCGCGGGCCTGCCCGGGCCGCGGTGAGGGGCCGCGCCTCCTGTGCTGCACCGCACCGCCGGGCCCCGGCCGGCGCCGTATTCCGGTCGCCAGCAGAACGGACCTGCCAAGCCCACGGAGGCAGCCATGCGCGAGCGGATCGAGGATCTCGGCTTCATCATCAAGATCGCCGGACTGGCGATGCTGGGCAGCCTGCTCACCAGCCTGTTCGCCTGATCCGGGATCCGCTTGATCGAAGCGGATCCCGGATCCCAAGCCCGCGCGGCGCCTGAGCGACGCCGACATCCGCATGGCCGAGATGGGAGATGGCGCAGCCATCAACCGGATGGCGGATGAGGCGCCCGCGTCCCGACCCGGGGCGGCTCCCCGCGAGGGCGCCGCGTCAGGCCCGGGAGGCCGGGCCGTAGAGGAGATGCCGGAAGGCGCTGCGGATCGGCGCCTCCGGCTCCTCCAGGAGAGGGCCCCGGTCGGCCCCGATCCCGTCCGCGAGGAGCTGGGCCGCGAAGACCGCCCCGGCCTCGCCGGTCATCCGCTCCTCGACCCGGTCGAGCAGGCGCTCGGCCTCCTCCGCTCCCAGGAGCTTTGCCCGCAGCAGCGTGCGCATTAGTTCCGTCGTGAGCGCCTCGAGCGCCCGGAGCCGGTCTTCGAGTTCGAGCGTCCCCACGGCGTCCCCCTGGCGGGTTGATATCCCGCTATCCTCGCCGGGAGGTTGCAACGTCCCGCAAACGCGGTCGCTCGATTTCGAGCGATGCCGCGTGGTCCGGACGGCGGCCGCCCGCGGCTCAGACCGACCGGATCGCGCCGCCGTCGACCCGGATCATGCTGCCGGTGACGTAGGAGGCCCGCGCGGAGGCGAGGAAGCAGGCCACGTCGGCGAATTCCTGCACGCGGCCGTAGCGGCGGGCGGGGATCGCCGCGCGGGCGGCCTCGGCGATCTCGGCCGGGCTCTTGCCCTGCGCCTTGGCGTTGGCGGCGTCGAGCTCGCCGGTCCGGTCGGTCTCGATGCGGCCCGGCAGGATCATGTTGACGGTGACGCCCTCGGCCGCGACCTCGCTCGCCAGCGTCTTCGCCCAGCCGGCCAGCGAGGCGCGCAGCGCGTTCGACATCACGAGGTTGGGGATCGGCTGCTCGACGCCGCTCGACGCCACGATCAGGATGCGCCCGAAGCCGCCCTGCCGCATGCCCGGCAGGACGAGGCCGGCGAGCCGGATCACCGGCACCACCATGGCGTCGAATTGCGGCGCCCAGGCCTCCGGCGCCACATTGGTCGCCTGGCCGGCCGGCGGGCCACCCGTGTTGGCGACCAGGATGTCGACCCCGCCGAGATGCTGCTGCGCGGCCGCGTGGATCGCCTCGACGCTGTCCTTCAGGTCGCCCGCGACCGCGAAGGCGCGGCCCTGGCCGCGGGCGTTGATGGCCGCCACCGCCTGGTCCAGGCGCTCGCCGCTGCGCGCCGCGAGGAGGACGTTCGCCCCCTCCGCGGCGAGACCCTCGGCGATGCCGCGCCCGAGGCCGCGGCTCGACGCCAGGACGATGGCGCGCTTGCCCGTGAGGCCGAGATCCATGGGGTGTCCTCCGTTCCAATCATAAGCTGTCCGGAAGATCACTTCCGGCCAGCGCATGACAAGCCCGCGCGGCGCGTGAGCGAGGCCGAAATCCGCATTGCGACGCAATCCGTCGGATCACGAGCCCGCGCGGCGCTTGAGCGAAGCCGAAATCCGCATTGCGACGCAATCCGTCGGATCACGAGCCCGCGCGGCGCTTGAGCGAAGCCGAAATCCGCATTGCGACGCAATCCGTCGGATTTCGGATCACTGCGTGTCGCCGAGCGCGGCGAGCCAGCGCTCGGCCTGCGCCCGCACGTTGGCGGGCGCAGTGCCCCCATAGCTGGTGCGGCTCGCCACGGAATTCTCGACGCCGAGCACGGCGTAGACCGCCTCCGTGATGCGCGGCTCCTCCTCCCGCATCTCGGCGAGGCTCAGCGCCTCCAGCCCCACCCCCCGGGCCGAGGCCCTGCCGACGAGGCGGCCGGTGACGTGGTGGGCGTCGCGGAAGGGCAGGCCGAGTTCCCGCACCAGCCAGTCGGCGAGGTCGGTGGCGGTGGCGTAGCCCGCGCCCGCCGCCGCCTTCAGCACCTCCGGCACCGGCTCGAGGTCGCGCACCATCCCGGTCATCGCGGCGAGGCAGAGCGAGAGGGTCTGGAGCGCGTCGAAGGTGCCCTCCTTGTCCTCCTGCATGTCCTTCGAATAGGCGAGGGGCAGCCCCTTCATGACGATGAGGAGGCCGGCCAGCGCCCCGATCACCCGGCCGGCCTTGGCCCGCACCAGTTCGGCGGCGTCCGGGTTGCGCTTCTGCGGCATGATCGAGGAGCCGGTGGTGTAGCGGTCGGAGAGCCGCACGAAGCCGAACTGGGCCGAGGTCCAGACCACGATCTCCTCGGCGAAGCGCGACAGGTGCACGGCCGCGATCGCGGCGGCCGCGAGGGCTTCGAGGGCGAAGTCGCGGTCGGCGACCGAGTCGAGGGAATTCGCGGTCGGCCGGTCGAAGCCGAGCGCCGCCGCGGTGGCGTGGCGGTCGATCGGGAAGGAGGTGCCGGCGAGCGCCGCCGCGCCGAGCGGGCACTCGTTGAGCCGCGCGCGCGCGTCGCGGAAGCGCCCGCGGTCGCGGCCCAGCATCTCCACGTAGGCCAGCAGGTGGTGGCCGAAGGTGACGGGCTGGGCCGATTGCAGGTGGGTGAAGCCCGGCATCACGGTGCCGGAATGCGCGAGGGCGAGCGCCGCCAGCGCCCGCTGCAGGTCGGCGGCCTGGGCGTCGAGGGCGTCGAGGGTGTCGCGCACCCACAGGCGCATGTCGGTGGCGACCTGGTCGTTGCGCGAGCGGGCGGTGTGCAGGCGGCCCGCGGCCGGCCCGACGAGTTCGGTGAGCCGGCTCTCCACATTCATGTGGATGTCCTCGAGGGCGCGCTGGAACGTGAAGGCGCCGGACTCGATTTCCGCCTGGACCGTCTTGAGGCCGGCCTCGATCGCCGCCACATCCGCCTGCGGCAGGATCCCCGTCTTCCCCAGCATCGCCACGTGGGCGAGCGAGCCCCGGATGTCCTGGGGGGCGAGGCGCTTGTCGAAGCCGATGGAGGCGTTGATCTCCTCCATGATCTCGGCGGGGCCGCTCGCGAAGCGCCCGCCCCACATCCGGTTGCTCATGTCCGCACCTCGTCTCGCCCGCACGCCGCTCGCCCTCGCCCTGGGAGGCGGGATCGCCGCCGCGGCACTGGCGCTCGGCGCCGCCCTATACGCCGCGGGCAGTCCGGGCAACAGCGGCGCCTGCCGGGCGGCCGCCGCGACCGCCGCCCGGGTGGCGCCCTTCTCCCGCGGCGAGGTCGCGGCGCTGCAGGTCGATCCCGCCCCCAGACCCGCCCCCGCCCTGTCCTTCACGGGGCCGGACGGCAGGCCGCGCAGCCTCGACGACCTCCGGGGGCGGACCGTGCTCCTGAACCTGTGGGCGACGTGGTGCGCCCCCTGCAAGGCCGAGATGCCGTCCCTCGACCGGCTCCAGGCGGCGCTCGGGGGGCCGGATTTCGAGGTCGTGGCGATCAACCTCGACACCCGCAACCCGGAGCGCCCGCCCGCTTGGCTGCGCGAGAACGGGATCGCGCGGCTCGCCTACTACGCCGATCCGGGCGGGCGCGTGCTGCCGGTGCTGCAGAAGAGCGGGGAGGTGGTGGGGCTGCCGACCACGCTCCTCCTCGACAAGGCCGGCTGCGAGATCGGCGTCATGAAGGGCCCGGCCGAGTGGGCGAGCGAGGACGGGCTCGCGCTGGTGCGGGCGGCGCTCGGCCGCCTGCCGCCGGGCTGAGCGGGGCGCCCCTGCGGGCTCCCCGGCCCGCCCTGCGGGCCCCCCGGGCCGCCCTGCGGGCCGGCGGTGGTCAGCCCGCCGCGAACCCGACCGTGATCCGCCCGCCGAGCGCCCGCGCGGCCGCCTCGATCGCCTCGATCTCCGTGGCGTGGTCGGGATCCAGGATCTGCCTCACCTGCGCGACGGGGCATCCGAGCCGCGCCGCGAGGGCCTCCTCGCCGAGCCCGCTCAGGTGCCGCAGGACGTGGAGCGACGCCTTCGCGGCGAGCCGCGCGGGCAGCACCACCCGGTAGGTCTCGGCCCGCGTGGCCGGGCTCGGCAGGGAGAGGTGCTCGCCGTTGGCCATGGCGAAGTAGGCGAGCGCGGTGAGGGACTTGGTCATCCCGTCGAGGGCCGCCTCGACGCTCGCGCCGGACGCCATCGCGGCGGGCTCGCCCGACGCGTAGGCGTGGTAGCGTCCCTCCTCCCACCGCAACTCGACCGGGTAGCTCCAGGTGAGGTCCATCAGGTGTCTCCGTCGCGGGGGGCGTGCCGATCGGGCCCGGGCGCCCGAACGGGGGTCCAACCCGCGGCGTTGAACCCACTCTCGATTCCTGGCAGGGGGCCCCATGACCGCACAGCGCCCCCCCCGCCGGTTCCCGCGGCCGCTCTCGGCCCTGCGCAGCCTCCTCTCCAGCAGCGCCGGCGGCGGCGTCGTGCTGATGGGCAGCGCGCTGCTCGCCCTCGTCGTCGCCAACGGCCCCCTCGGCGAGGCCTACGCGCACGGGCTCCACGCCGAGGTCGGGCCGCTCAGCCTGCTCCACTGGATCAACGACGGCCTGATGGCGGTCTTCTTCCTGCTGGTCGGGCTGGAGATCAAGCGCGAGTTCCTGGACGGGGGCCTGCGCACCTGGCCGGACCGGGCGCTGCCCGGCATCGCGGCGCTCGGCGGCATGATCGCGCCCGCCCTCGTCTACGCCGCCCTCAACTGGCACACGCCCGCCACCCTGCGCGGCTGGGCGATTCCCGCCGCCACCGACATCGCCTTCGCGCTCGGCGTGCTGGCGCTGCTCGGCTCCCGGGCCCCGGTCTCGCTCAAGGTCTTCCTGACCGCGCTCGCGATCCTCGACGATCTCGGCGCGGTGCTGATCATCGCGCTCTTCTACACGGCCGACCTGTCCTGGCCGATGCTCGGCCTCGCCGCCGGGATCACCGCGATGCTGTTCACCCTCAACCGGGTCGGCCTGCGCCGGCTCGGGCCCTACCTGATCCTGGGGGCGGCCCTGTGGCTGGTGGTGCTGCGCTCGGGCCTGCACGCCACGGTGGCGGGCGTGATCCTGGCGCTGGCGATCCCCTGCCGCCCGAGCCCGGGCCGGCCGGACGACGCGCATTCGCCCCTGCACGCCCTCGAACACGCGCTCCAGCCCGTCGTCGCCTACGCGATCGTGCCGATCTTCGGCTTCGCCAATGCGGGCGTGTCGCTGCGCGGGCTCGGGCTCGACGCGCTCGTCGCCCCGGTGACGCTCGGCGTCGCGGCGGGGCTCTTCCTCGGCAAGCAGGTCGGCGTCTTCGGCGGGGTCTGGCTCGCCGTGAGGGCCGGCCTCGCCAAGAAGCCCGCGGGGGCGACCTGGCAGCAGATCTACGGGGTGGCGCTGCTCTGCGGCATCGGCTTCACCATGAGCCTGTTCATCGGCGCGCTCGCCTTCGCGCCCCATCCCGAATTCGAGGCCGAGACCAAGCTCGGGGTGCTGCTCGGCTCGCTCGCCTCGTCGCTCGCCGGGGCGCTGGTCCTGTCGCTCGCGGCGCGCAGGATGCCGCCCGAGGCGTGATCCTGCGGGACCCGCGACCGGGCCATCGGCGCGGATCGGCGGGAGGGCACCGCGCCTCAATTCACCTCGACCTCAATTCACCTCGACCTGCACCACCCCCGGCACCGCCCGGAGCGCGCCGGCGATCTGCGGGCTCGCCTGGTAGCGGTCCCTCAGCTTCACCTCGACCTCGCGCTCGCCCCCGTCGAGGATCAGGATCAGCGAGACCTCGCCCTCGCCGCGGGTGGTGAGCCGCTGCTGCACGCTCGGGATCGGGCGCTCGTCGCGCAGGTAGATCCGCATGCCCTTCTGGTAGCGGGCCACCGCCTGGTCGAGGGGCTCGCAGGTCTGGATGCGGGCGCGCACGTCCTCGCCCTCGGCACTCGCCTGGAGCTGGAGGGCGAGCGCCCGCCCGGGTTCCAGCAATTCGCGGTATTGCTGCAGCCCCTCCGAGAACACGATCGCCTCGAAATGCCCGGTCTGGTCCGAGAGGTTGACGATGCCGAGCTTGTTGCCGGTCTTGGTGCGCCGCTCCGAGCGGTCGAGCACCGTGGCGGCGACCCGGCCGACGCTGTTGCCGGCCCGCACCGAGCGGCAGAACTCGACCCAGGTCTGGACGCGCAGCTTCTTGAGGAGCTCCCCGTACTCGTCGAGCGGGTGGCCCGACAGGAAGAAGCCGACCGCCTCGTACTCCTTCTTGAGCCGGTCGGCGGCCGGCCAGGGATCGTAGGGCGGGATGCGCAGCGCCACCGTGGCGGCGGCGACGCCCCCGAACATGTCGGTCATCCCGACCGTCTCGGCCTCGAGCGCGCCCTGCGCCAGGCGCAGCATCGGCTCGATCGCCGCGAAGGCCCGCGCCCGGTCGGGCTCGATCTCGTCGAGGGCGCCCGCGCCGACGAGGCTCTCCAGCGTGCGCTTGTTGACCAGCCGCGGGTTGAGGCGGCGGGCGAAGTCGCCGAGGTCGCGGAAGGGCCGGTCGCCCCGCGCCTGCACGATCGCCTCGACCGCGGCCCGCCCCACGCCCTTGATCGCCGCGAGCGCGTAGCGGATCGTCCCGTCATGCACCTCGAAGGTGACGCCGGAGCGGTTCACCGACGGGGGCTCGACCTTGATCGCCAGGCGCTGCGCGTCCTGGCGCAACTCGGCGAGCTTGTCGGTGTCGTCGAGGTCCTGGGACATCGAGGCGGCCAGGAACTCGACCGGGTAGTTCGCCTTCAGGTAGGCGGTCTGGTAGGTGATCAGCGCGTAGGCGGCCGCGTGCGACTTGTTGAAGCCGTAATCCGCGAACTTGGCCAGCAGGTCGAAGATCTCGTTGGCCTTGGCCTTGTCGAGGCCGCGCTCCATCGCCCCCTTGAGGAAGCGGTCGCGCTGGGCGTCCATCTCGGCCTTGATCTTCTTGCCCATGGCGCGGCGCAGGAGGTCGGCGTCGCCGAGCGAGTAGCCGGCGAGCACCTTGGCGACCTCCATCACCTGCTCCTGGTAGACGATGATGCCGAAGGTCTCGGCCAGGATCGGCTCCAGCTTGGGATGGGGGTACCAGACCGCCTCGTTGCCGGCGTCGCGCCCGAGCTTGCGCTCGCAATAGACCGGGATGTTGGCCATCGGGCCCGGCCGGTAGAGGGCGACGAGCGCGATCAGGTCCTCGAAGCGGTCGGCGCACATCTCGACGAGCGCCTTGCGCATGCCCGCCGATTCCACCTGGAACACGCCGACCACCTCGCCCTTGCGCAGGCGCTCGTAGGTGCGCTCGTCGTCGAGGGGCAGGGCCGCGAGGTCGAGGGTGATGCCGCGCTGCTCGAGCAGGTCGGTGGCGCCGCGCAGCACCGTCAGGGTCTTGAGGCCGAGGAAGTCGAACTTCACGAGGCCGGCCTGCTCCACCCACTTCATGTTGAACTGGGTGACCCGCATGCCGGTCTTCGGGTCGCGGTAGAGCGGCACCAGCGCCTCGAGCGGCCGGTCGCCGATCACCACGCCGGCCGCGTGGGTCGAGGCGTGGCGGTGCAGGCCCTCCAGCTTCTTGGCGATCTCCATGAGCCGGGCGACGACCGGCTCCTCCTCCATGGCGCTCTGCAGCCGCGGCTCGCCCTCGATGGCCTGGACGAGGGTCACCGGGTTCGCCGGGTTCTGCGGCACCAGCTTGGTGAGCTTGTCGACCTGCCCGTAGGGCATCTCCAGCACGCGGCCGACGTCGCGCAGCACGCCGCGGGCGAGCAGCGTGCCGAAGGTGATGATCTGCGCGACCTGGGCCTCGCCGTAGCGGCTCTGCACGTACTCGATCACCCGCTCGCGCCCGACGACGCAGAAGTCGATGTCGAAATCCGGCATCGAGACGCGCTCGGGGTTGAGGAAGCGCTCGAACAGCAGGCCGAAGCGGAGCGGGTCGAGGTCGGTGATGAGGAGCGACCACGCCACCAGCGAGCCCGCGCCCGAGCCGCGGCCGGGCCCGACGGGGATGTCGTTGGCCTTGGCCCACTTGATGAAGTCCGAGACGATCAGGAAGTAGCCCGGGAACTTCATCTTGGTGATGATGCCGATCTCGTAGGCGAGCCGGTCCCGGTAATCCTGCTCGCTCAGCCCCTCGGCGGGGCCGGCCTCGGCGAGGCGGCGCGCCAGCCCGGCCTCCGCCTGCCGCTTCAGCTCCCCCGCCTCGTCGAGGGCGGGATCGCCCGCCGGGGCGGGGGAGCCCGCCTGCGCGGCATCCCTCGCCGCCGGCCCGCCGCTCACCCCGAAGCTCGGCAGGATCGGCTTGCGGGTGCGCACCCGGTAGGCGCAGCGCATCGCGATCTCGACGCTCGCCGCGAGCGCGTCCGGCAGGTCGCGGAAGAGCTCGGCCATGGCCGCGCGGGTCTTGAAATCGTGGCGCGGCGTGAGCCGGCGGCGCTTCTCGTCCGAGACGAGGCGGCCCTCCGCGATGGCGAGGAGCGCGTCGTGCGCCTCGTAATCCTCGGGACGCGCGAAGAACGGCTCGTTGGTGGCGACCAGGGGCAGGCCGTGGCGGTCGGCGAGGCCGATCAGCTCGGCCTCGACCGCCCGCTCGTCGGGCAGGCCGTGGCGCTGGATCTCGACGTAGAGGTGATCCTCCCCGAAGGCCTCGACGAGCCGCGCGAGGCGGCCCGCCGCGTGCTCCGGCCGCGCCGCCCGCAGGCAGGAATCGAGCGGGCCGCCGGGCCCGCCGGTGAGCGCGATCAGCCCCGGCGCGCAATCCCGCAGGGCCTCGACCGGGACCCGGGGCGCCTCGCCGAGGGGACCGTCGAAATAGGCGAGGCTCGCGAGCTTCAGGAGGTGGCCGTAGCCGGTCTCGTCCTTGGCGAGCAGCACGAGGTGGGGCAGGGGCGCGGGCCCGCCGCGCTGGCCGGGCTCGGGCGCCTCGAACAGCACCGAGAGCTGGATCCCGGCGATCGGCTGGATGCCGAGGCCGGCCGCCTTCTCGGAGAATTCCAGCGCCCCGAACAGGTTGTTGGTGTCGGTGAGCGCCAGCGCCGGCTGGCGGTCGCCGGCCGCCGCCTTGACGAGGTCGCCGAGCTTCAGCGCCCCCTCCAGCAGCGAGTAGGAGGAATGGGTGTGGAGGTGAACGAAGCCGACGTCCTTGAGAACCCGCACCCGGCGCCCTCCGCGTGTGCCGCTTGGAGCAGGGGAGCTTTGCAGGCTCGGCCGGAGAGAGTCAGCAGGGGCGCGGCCACACCGGCCGGCATTCCGGCCGCCTTCCACAGAGATCGTTGGGGGCCGGGCTCAGTGGACCGGCGCCAGCGCCACCGCCCAGAACGCCACCGCGCCCGCGAGCAGCCCCATCGAGGCGATCTCCGTGACACCGAGAAGGATCTTGCGTAGGATCATGGGGCGGACCTCGTTCGCTGTTGAGACCATGTTTGTTCGCTCTCCGTTCGCAGTCAAAGGGGACTGCCCGGCGACGTGGTCCTGCGGTAAACGACCGGTGAAGAGGGCGGCGCCGGCTTGGAGGGCGCCCCGAGGGTTCCGCGTTGCGGCGCGGGGGGCCGCGGCCTATCTAAGCGCGACCGTTTCGGCGGGGTCTCTGCCGGATCCGAGCAACCGACGACGAGGTGGCGCATGGCGCGCGACGAGTCCGACGCGACCCCGCTCACCACGCGGGACGAGCTGATCGAGTGGTTCGCGGAGGGCGAGAAGCCCGCCGCCGCCTTCCGGATCGGCACCGAGCACGAGAAGGTGCCGTTCTACCGCGCCGACCGCTCCCCGGTGCCCTACGCGGGCGAGCGGGGCATCGGGGCGCTCCTCGACGGCCTGCGGCGGGCGACGGGCTGGGAGCCGATCGTCGATGCGGGGCGGGCCATCGGGCTCGCCGGGCCGGAGGGCGGCGGGGCGATCTCGCTGGAGCCCGGCGGCCAGTTCGAGTTGTCCGGCGCCCCGCTCGCCGACGTGCACCGGACCAGCCTCGAACTCGCCCAGCACCTCGACGCCGTGCGGGCGGCCGGCGATCCCCTCGGCATCGGCTTCCTGACGCTGGGCGCGAGCCCGAAATGGACGCGGGCCGAGACGCCCGTGATGCCCAAGAGCCGCTACCGCATCATGCAGGCCTACATGCCGAAGGTCGGCCGCCTCGGCCTCGACATGATGCTGCGCACCGCCACCGTGCAGGTGAACCTCGACTTCGCCTCCGAGGCCGATATGGTGCGCAAGATGCGGGTCGGGCTCGCGCTCCAGCCCGTGGCGACGGCGCTCTTCGCCAACTCGCCCTTCACGGACGGCCGGCCGAACGGCTTCCTGTCCTACCGCTCCGAGATCTGGCGCCACACCGATCCCGACCGCACCGGCATGCTGCCGCGGGCCTTCGAGCCCGGCTTCGGCTACGAGGCCTACGCGGACTGGCTCCTCGACGTGCCGATGTACTTCGTGAAGCGGGGCGAGACCTACCACGACGTGAGCGGCGCCTCGTTCCGCGACCTGATGGCGGGGAGGCTCGCCGCCCTCCCGGGCGAGCGCGCGACCCGCTCCGACTGGGCGAACCACGCCTCCACCGCCTTCCCGGAGGTGCGGCTCAAGCGCTTCCTGGAAATGCGGGGCGCGGATGTCGGCGATCCGGGGATGATCGCCGCGAATGCCGCCTTCTGGGTCGGGCTCCTCTACGACGCCGCCGCCCTCGACGCGGCGATCGACCTGATCGACGGCTGGGACGCCGCCGCCCGCGAGGCGCTGCGGGCGGAGGCCCCCCGCCGGGGACTCGACGCCGCGATCGCCGGGCGCAGCCTGCGCGACGTCGCCCGCGAGGCCCTCTCCATCGCGGAGGCGGGCCTGCGCGCCCGCGCCCGCCTCGACGCGCAGGGGCGCGACGAGACCCTCCACCTCGCGCCCCTCCACGCCATCGTGGCCGGCCGCACCCGCGCGGAGGACCTGCTCGCCCTCTACGCGGGGCCCTGGAACGGCTCGGTCGACCCGGTCTTCGAGATGTGCGCGTTTTGACGCAGGGACGGGGCGTCCCGCGCAAGCACAGCGCTGATGTCGGCGCCGCCTCGCATGCGCTTCCGCACAGTCGGCGCGCCGCGCGCGCGCGCTCCTCTGCGATCGATGCGGCGCCAAGCGGGCGCGTCATTCCCGGGCGGCGGATCTGACCTGCGGGACAACGGGGCGAAGACGGGAACGAGGCCTGCCCTTGCCCGTTCTAGAGCCCAGCAGGGCCGCGGTTCGCCGCCGGTCCGATCTGGCAACAGGAGACCCAGCATGTCGCGGATGAAGACCATCGCCCTGGCCGGCAGCGCCGTCCTGGCGCTCGGCACCGGCCTCGCCAGCACGGCCGAGGCAGCTCCGCTCCCGGCCGCGACCTCGGCCGCCGTCGCGGGCGCGCCCGCGACCCTCGACCAGGTCCGCTGGCGCGGCGGCTATTACGGCGGCTACCGGGGCTACGGCTACCGCGGGTACGGCTATCGCCGCGGCGCCGGCGGCGCGCTGGCGGCCGGCGCGGCCCTCGGCCTGATCGGCGGCGCGATCGCGGCGAGCGCGGCCCCGCGCTACTACGATTACGGCTACGGCTACCCGGCCTATGGCTACGCCGCTCCCGCCTACGGCTACGCCGCCCCGGCCTACGGCTACAGCTACGGCTACCCGGCCTACGGCTATTACGGCTACTGAGCTGCCGCCCCGCGGCGGTGCCCCCTGACGGCGGCGCCGCCCGAGCACGATCGGCGGCCCGGCGCCCCGCGCGCCGGGCCGCTGCCCTGTGGAGCCCCCGGTGAGCGACACGACCGACGAGTCCGGCGCCGACGATCTCGACCTGCGCGGGCTCAAATGCCCGCTGCCGGTGCTGCGCACCCGCAAGGCCCTGCGGGCGCTCCCCCCCGGCCGCCGCCTGGTGGTGCGCTGCACCGACCCGCTCGCCGCCATCGACATCCCGCACCTGCTGCACGAGACGGGCGACCGGCTCGAAGCCGCGCGCGAGGCCGGCGGCGTGCTGGTCTTCGAGATTCGCCGCGCCGCCGCGGACGGTTGACGCTGGCGCCGTTCCCCGCGACACCGCGTGCGCCCGCGAGGGCGCCTCCCCCGGAAACCGGAAGCCCCATGCCCAGCGCCTCCGCCGCGTCCCGCCCCGCGATCACCGGCACGAGGGTGCTGTACGAGGGCTGGGCGCGCTACCTCCTCGCCGAACTGCGCCTGCCCGACGGCCGCACGGTGACGCGCGAGGTGGAGGATCACGGCCGGGCCGTCGCCGTCCTGCCCTACGATCCCGACCGGCGCACCGCCCTGCTGGTGCGCCAGTTCCGGGCGCCGGTCGCGCTCACCGGCGCGGCCGAGGACCTGCTGGAGGCGCCGGCCGGGCGCCTCGACGAGGCCGACCCGGCCGATTGCGCCCGGCGCGAGGCCTTCGAGGAGGTGGGCGTGCACCTCGCGGAACTGGAACCCCTCGGCCGGGTCCACGCGATGCCCGGCATCTCCACCGAGGTGCTCGACCTCTACCTCGCGCCCTACGCCGCGGCCGACCGGGCCGGGGAGGGCGGGGGCCTCGCCGAGGAGGACGAGGCGATCACGGTCGTCGAGGTGCCGCTCGCCGGCCTCGCCCGGATGGCCGATTCCGGGGCGCTCCCCGACCTCAAGACCCTCGTGCTGGTCCAGACCCTGCGCCTGCGCCGCCCGGACCTGTTCGCGGACGGGCAGGCCTGATCCGGGATCCGGTTGATCACGGCGGATCCCGGATCGCGCGCCCGCGCGGCGCGCGAGCGAAGGTCGATCGGATTTGGTCTGAGACGACGAAGGCCGGCGTCGCCGCCGGCCCTCGCGCGCCGTGCCGCTGCGCTCAGCGCAGCACCACCACCTTCGTGCCGACCTTGGCGCGGGTGTACAGATCCATGACGTCGTCGTTCGTCATCCGGATGCAGCCCGAGGACACCGCGGTGCCGATCGTCTCCGGCTCGTTCGAGCCGTGGATGCGGTAGAGCGTGCCGCCCAGATACATGGCGCGGGCGCCGAGCGGGTTCTCGGGTCCGCCCTTCATGTAGCGGGGCAGGTCGGGCCGGCGGCGGATCATCTGCGACGGCGGGCGCCAATCCGGCCACTCGCGCTTCATGGTGATGGTCTGCACGCCGCCCCAGGTGAAGCCCGGCCGGCCGACGCCGATGCCGTAGCGCAGGGCCTGGCCGCCGCCGAGCACGTAGTAGAGCCGCCGCTCGGCGGTCGAGACCACGATCGTGCCCGCGCCGTAGGGACCGTCATACGACACGGTCTCGCGCGGGACCGGGCTGATCTTCGGCACGGTCGTGTCCATCGCCGCCGGCGAGGTCGGATCGGCGGCCGTCGCGGAGGGGCGGACCGTGACGCTGAGGCCCTGGTTGAGGGGCTGACGGGTGAGGGGGTCGATCTCGTAGGCGGCGGCGGGGGCCGCCCACGCGGCGACGGCGCAGGCGAGCCCGGCCAGAACAGGGGCGAAGCGGCGCATGGGAGCCTCTCGGGGAACTCTCGGCTGGGGAAGGAGCGATGCGTGAACTGCCGCGCATCGTGCGGCGGAACCCATCGCCAAGCCGTAAACGGGCCCGGCATAAAGCCAAGCTTAAAACCGCCGCGCTTGTGCGGATGCGAAGCGCCCGTTGTGCGTGGGTCACACTGATGCATCCGCGCCGCAGGTGCGGGCGGCTGCCGGGTCCCCGCCGGCGACGCGGGGCTTACGGCTCGGCCGCGCCCGGCTGCGGGCCGGGCACGAGCCGGCGCACCGCGGCCTCGATCCGCTCGGCGGCCCGGCCGATCCCCTCGGCGATGCGGCCCTCCACGGCCTCGCGCTCGCTGCCGGCGGCGGCGGCGGCCTCGCGCAGGGCGGCGGTCTCGCGCTCCAGCGCCTCGACCCGGCGGCGCGTCTCGGCGAGTTCGTCCGAGACCATCAGCGCCGCCATGACGTGCAGGCGCATGTCGCCGATCTCGCCGAAGGCCTTGCGCATCTCGCCGATCCGCGCGTCGAAGCCCCGCGCCAGCTCCTCGAGGTGGCGCTCCTCGCCCTCGCCGCAGGCCATGCGGTAGGTCTTGCCGGCGATGCTCACCGTCACCTGAGGCATCCGGATCCTCACCCTTCCGCGCGGTTGCGCGTCAGCACGGTCTCGACGGTGCCGATCGCCCGCCCGAGGCGATGCTCGACGTCGTCGGTCACCGCCACCGCCTCGGCGAGCTGGCCCAGGGCCGCGTCGAGCTCGGCGGCGAGGCGGGCCCGGTCCTCCTGCATCAGGGCGAGTTCGGCCTCCAGGTCGCCCCGGCTGCGCTCGGCGTCGAGCCGACGGGTCACGGCGGCGTCGAGCAGGGCGACGGCGGCATCGAGCCGGCGCAGCGCGTCGTCCACGGCCGCACTCATGGTTGAACCCCTGAACTCCTCACCCCGGCCCGAGCCTAGACGCTGGCCGCGCGGCCCGCAATCGCCCGGCCGGGGCGCTCCCGTCAACGGGCGCGGACCGCCGCGGGGCGGCGGGCGGGGCCGATTTGACAGGGGAGGGTGTCATGTTAGGAAGCCCGCGCTCGCGCCCGGCCATGTCGGCCGGCGGACAGCCGCAGATCTCGGGTTCCCGTGACGCCTCCCGCCCTCCTCGGTCGCGCCGCCCGCAACGGGACCTCCGGCGCGCGCGGGATGGCCGTCCCGCCCGCGGCACCTCATATCACCCGGCAACCCCATCCACCCGCACGGGCGCTCGCAGGCCCGGGCCGCACCACGAGGCGGGGCGCCGGCACCCCCGCCCGCTCTCGGGAGTCATCGACATGACGGTCAAGGTCGCCATCAACGGCTTCGGACGCATCGGGCGCAACGTCCTGCGCGCCATCAAGGAGGCGGGGCGCACGGACGTCGAGGTCGTCGCCATCAACGATCTCGGGCCGGTCGAGACCAACGCCCACCTGCTGCGCTACGATTCCGTGCACGGCCGCTTCCCGGGCGAGGTGAAGGTCGAGGGCGACGCCATCGTGGTCGACGGCCAGCGCATCCGCGTCACCGCGATCAAGAGCCCGGCCGAGCTGCCCCATCGCGAGCTCGGCGTCGACATCGCCCTGGAATGCACCGGCATCTTCACGGCGCGCGACAAGGCCAAGGCCCACCTGGACGCGGGCGCCAAGCGCGTCATCGTCTCGGCCCCCTCGGACGGCGCCGACCTCACCGTCGTGTACGGCGTCAACCACGACAAGCTGACCGCCGACCACCTCGTGATCTCGAACGCCTCCTGCACGACGAACTGCCTCGCGCCGGTCGCCAAGGTGCTCAACGACGCGGTCGGGATCGAGCGCGGCTTCATGACGACGATCCACTCCTACACCAACGACCAGCCGTCGCTGGATCAGATGCACAAGGATCTCTACCGGGCCCGCGCCGCGGCCCTGTCGATGATCCCGACCACGACGGGCGCCGCCAAGGCGGTGGGCCTCGTCCTGCCGGAGCTGAACGGCAAGCTCGACGGCACCTCGATCCGGGTGCCGACCCCGAACGTCTCGGTCGTCGACTTCAAGTTCGTGGCCAAGCGCGCCACCTCGGTCGCCGAGATCAACGAGGCGATCAAGGCGGCGGCGAACGGGCCGCTCAAGGGCGTGCTCGGCTACACCGAGGCCCCGAACGTCTCGATCGACTTCAACCACGACCCGCATTCCTCGACCTTCCACATCGACCAGACCAAGGTGATGGACGGGACCTTCGTGCGGGTGCTGTCCTGGTACGACAACGAGTGGGGCTTCTCGAACCGCATGGCCGACACCGCGGTCGCCCTCGCCAAGCTGATCTGAGCCTCGATCCCGGGCGGGGATCCCCCGCCCGGCGCCCTCTCTTCCCGCGAACCGGCGCCCCGCCGCGGCGGGGCGAGACCGAGGAGCAGCCATGACCGACGCGACGGACGTCACCTCCACCTCCGGAACCGCCACCGCGAGCCCGCTGCCGGTGCCGGCCGGCACCGCGCTCGCACCCGCCGCGGCGGCCCCCGCCGGCACCGCTGCGGCAGCCGGCGCCGCACCCGCCGCGGCGGCCGAGGCCGCCCGGCGCCCCGAGCCGGCCGCGAGCCTGCCGCCCCCGGTCGCCGACCAGCTCGCCCGCATCGAGGACAAGGCCTCGCGCATCGAGGACAAGTACGCCCGCTCGGAGGCGCTCCTGTCCCGCGTCGAGGACCGGGTCGAGGCGGCGAGCCAGCGGATGAACGAATCCGCCCGCCAGTCCGACCTCGCCGCCCTGCGCAGCGAATTGCGCGCCGTCGCCGACCGCACCCGGCGGCTGCCGGGCTTCGGCACCCTGCTCCTGACGGCGATCATCACCGCCGTGCTGACGGTGGCGCTCACGCTCGCGGCGCAGCGCCTCAACCTCCAGAACCTCATCCCGCCCCGCTGATCCGCGCCGCGAATCCCGCCCCGTGAATTCCGTCCCGTGAATCCAGCCCCAGGAATCCCGCCCAAGGAGGCCCGAGGTCCATGACCCGTTTCCGTACCCTCGACGATGCCGGCGACCTGAAGGGCAAGCGCGTCCTCGTCCGCGTCGACCTCAACGTGCCGATGGAGAACGGCCGCGTCAGCGACGCGACCCGGATCACCCGGGTGCTGCCGACGATCCGGGAGATCGCCGAGGCCGGCGGGCGCGTGGTGCTGCTCGCGCATTTCGGCCGCCCCAAGGGCAAGCCCGACCCCAAGGAATCCCTGCGCCCGATCGCCGAGGCGGTGGCGGCCGATCTCGGCCGCCCGGTCGCCTTCGCGGAGGATTGCGTCGGCGAGGCGGCCGCGGCCGCCGTGGCGGCGCTCGGCGACGGCGACGTGGTGATGCTGGAGAACACCCGCTTCCACCCGGGCGAGGAGAAGAACGACCCCGATTTCGCGAGGGCGCTCGCCCGCAACGGCGACGTCTACGTCAACGAGGCCTTCTCCGCCTCGCACCGGGCCCACGCCTCGACCGAGGGCCTCGCCCACGTCCTGCCGGCCTATGCGGGGCGCCTGATGCAGGCCGAGATCGAGGCGCTGACCAAGGGCCTGGAGGCGCCGGCCCGGCCGGTGGTCGCGATCGTCGGCGGCTCCAAGGTCTCGACCAAGATCGACCTCCTGGTGAACCTCGTCGGCAAGGTCGACGCCCTGGTGATCGGCGGGGGCATGGCCAACACCTTCCTGCACGCGGCCGGCCTCGGGGTCGGCAAGTCGCTCTGCGAGAAGGACCTCGCCGGCACGGCCCTGCGCATCATCGAGGCGGCCCGCGAGAAGAACTGCGCCATCATCCTGCCGGTCGACGCGGTGGTGGCGGAGGAGTTCAAGGCGAACGCGCCCCACCACACCTACGGGGTGGACGCGATCCCGCAGGCCGGCATGATCCTCGACGTCGGCTCGCAATCGGTCGAGCGGGTGGCCGCCGCCCTCAACGACGCCCGGACGCTGGTCTGGAACGGGCCGCTCGGCGCCTTCGAGTTCCCGCCCTTCGACCAGGGCACGGTCGCGGCGGCGCGCCACGCGGCCGAGCGCACCCGGGCGGGCCGGCTCGTCTCGGTGGCGGGCGGCGGCGACACGGTGGCGGCCCTCAACCACGCGGGCGTGGCCGAGGCCTTCACCTACGTCTCCACGGCCGGCGGCGCCTTCCTCGAATGGCTCGAGGGCAAGCCCCTGCCCGGCGTCGACGCGCTCAGGGCGTGAGGCTCGCGTTCAGGGTGCGGCCGTGAGGACGGCGGCGCCCCGATCGCCTATACTGGTGGAAGTCGGTTCTCTCGGAGGGTTGGAGATGGCGCGTATCACGCTGAGGCAGCTTCTGGACCACGCGGCCGAGCACGGCTACGGGGTCCCGGCCTTCAACATCAACAACATGGAGCAGGGGCTGGCCATCATGGCGGCCGCCGACGCGACCGACTCGCCCGTCATCCTGCAGGCGAGCCGGGGCGCGCGCGCCTACGCCAACGACGTCGTGCTGGCCAAGCTGATCGACGGCCTCGTCGAGATCTACCCCCACATCCCGGTCTGCATGCATCTCGACCACGGCAACAACGAGGCGACCTGCGCGACCGCGATCCAGTACGGCTTCACCTCGGTGATGATGGACGGATCGCTCAAGGCGGACGGCAAGACCCCGGCCGACTACGCCTACAACGTCGAGATCACCCGCAAGGTGGCCGAGATGGCGCATTGGGCCGGCGTCTCCGTGGAGGGCGAACTCGGCGTGCTGGGCTCGCTGGAGAGCGGCCAGGGCGAGGCCGAGGACGGCCACGGCGCCGAGGGCACGCTCAGCCACGACCAGCTCCTCACCGACCCGGAGGAGGCGGTGAAGTTCGTCGAGGCCACCAAGGTCGACGCGCTCGCGGTCGCCATGGGCACCAGCCACGGCGCCTACAAGTTCACCCGCAAGCCGGACGGCGCCGTGCTCGCCATGCACGTGATCGAGGAGATCAACCGCCGCCTGCCCAACACCCACTTGGTGATGCACGGCTCCTCCTCGGTGCCGCAGGACCTGCAGGACATCATCAACCAGTACGGCGGCGAGATGAAGCCGACCTGGGGCGTGCCCGTGGAGGAGATCCAGCGCGGCATCAAGCACGGCGTGCGCAAGATCAACATCGACACCGACAACCGGATGGCGATGACGGGCCAGATCCGCAAGGTGCTGGCCGAGAACAAGGCGGAGTTCGACCCGCGCAAGTACCTCAAGCCCGCCATGGACGCGATGACGAAGCTGTGCAAGCAGCGCTTCGAGGAGTTCGGCACGGCCGGGCAGGCCGGCAAGATCCGTCCGGTCTCGCTCTCCGAGATGGCCAAGCGCTACGCCGCCGGCAAGCTCGACCCGTCCTTCGGGGCGACCCGCAAGGCGGCCGCCGAGTAGGGCGGGCCGCGGTCCTGTCTCCGGCGCAGGACGGGGGTCCCGCGCCGGAGAGCCGCTGTCGCGGCAAAGCTCGGCTGCGTCGAACGGGCCTGCCGTCGCCGAGGCAGGCGCGTCGGCGCGTGAGGGACGCGGAGCGCGCGCCATACTTTTGAAGCGTTGCCACGCCACACAGCGCCCACGCCACACAGCGCTCATGAGCGACCCGACGATGCCGACCCCCCATCCCCCGAAGACCCGCCTCGTCCTGATCGCCGGCCCGGAATCCGGCCCCGATCTCGCCGCGCGCCTCTCGGCCGCCTGCCGGGCCGGGGACGTGGCGGCGGTGATCCTGCGGCTGGCCGCCGCCGACGAGCGCGCCCTGATCAGGCGCGTCAAGGACGTGGCGCCCGCCGTGCAGGAGGCCGGCGCCGCCCTGGTGGTCGCCTGCGACGCGCCGGGCATCGACCCCGTGGCCCTCGCCGCCCGGGCGGGGCGGACGGCGTCCACGCGGGGGCGGGCGAGGAGCCCGGCGAGGCCCTGCGCGACCTGCGCGAGCGCCTGCGCGACGGGCGCATCCTCGGGGTCGGATCCCTGACCTCCCGCCACGCCGCCATGGAAGCCGGGGAGGCGGGAGCCGATTACGTGCTGTTCGGCGAGGAGCCCCGGGCCACGCCCGCCGGCACCCGCGCCCTCGCCGCGTGGTGGGCGGAGATCTTCGAGACCCCCTGCGTGGCCCTGGCCCGCAGCCTCGACGCGGTCGCGGACCTCGCCGCGACCGGGGCCGAGTTCGTCGCCCTCGACCCCGCCCTGTGGGAGGGCCCCGCCCTCCGGGAGGGCCCCGCCCTCCGGGAGGGCGCGGGCACCCAGGGCCCCGACGCCGTGGCGCAGGCCCAGGCGCGGCTGGCGGGAGGCGCCGCGTGAGGCGGAACGCCCTCGCCGGGCTCGCGCTGCTCCTCGCCGGCGGGGCCGCGGCCGCGCCCTCCACCACGATGCCGACCGCGCTGCTGCCGGGCGCCACCACCCTGCCGCCCGCCATCGGCAGCACCGACCCGAAGGCGGACGTCGCCTACGGCGCCTATCAGCGCGGCTACTACAACGCCGCCTTCCGCGAGGCGACGAAGCGGCTCGAGGCCAACAAGGCCGACGCCCCGGCCATGACGCTGCTCGGCGAGCTCTACAACCAGGGCCTCGGGGTGCGGCAGAGCCCCGCCAAGGCGGCCGAGTGGTACCGGCTCGCGGCCGATCTCGGCGACGCGCCGGCCATGGGCCTGCTCGCCATGATGGCGATCGAGGGCCGCGGCCTGCGCAAGGACCTGGCGGCCGGCCGGGCCTGGCTGGAGAAGGCCGCCGCCAAGGGCGAGCCCACCGCATCCTACAACCTCGCCCTGATCCTGCTCGGCACCGGCTCGCCCGAGGACCTCGCCCGCGCCGCGACGCTGCTGCGCCGGGCCGCCGACCAGGAGGTGCCGGCCGCCCAGCACGCGCTCGGGATCCTCTACCTGAAGGGCCGCGGCGTGGCGAAGGACCTCGCCGAGGCGGCCTCCCTGTTCCGCCGCGCGGCCGACAACGGCGACATCGCCGGCGAGGTCGAGTTCTCGATCCTGCTCTTCAACGGCGAGGGCGTGGCCAAGGACGAGGCGAGGGCCGCCCGCTACTTCCGCCACGCCGCCTACCGGGGCAACGCCGTGGCGCAGAACCGCATCGCCCGGCTCTACGCGGCCGGACGGGGCGTGCCCAAGAACCTCGTCGAGGCGGCGGCCTGGAACATGGCGGCGAGCGCCCAGGGCCTGAGCGACGCGTGGCTGGCCCAGGTGGCCGCCGGGCTCACGGCGGAGGAGCGCGCGCGGGCCGAGCGCCTTGCCGCGGACCGGATGACGCCTTAAGGCCGGACCCCAATTCCAGAGGGCGGCCGGCGCGCGCCCCGCGCCCCGCGCGGGCGCCCGTCCATGCCGCCCGCCCCCGGCCCGAGCCGCCACGCAACCGGACCCTCTCGCGATGATCAACTCTCCCCTCATGACCGTGATGGTCGATGCCGTGCGCAAGGCCGCGCGGGGCCTCAAGCGCGATTTCGGCGAGGTCGAGAACCTCCAGGTCTCGCGCAAGGGCCCGGGCGACTTCGTCACCGCCGCCGACCGGCGCGCCGAGGCCAGCCTGCGCGAGTCCCTCATGAAGGCGCGGCCCGGCTACGGCCTCGTGATGGAGGAGGGCGGCGCCGTCGAGGGCTCCGACAAGACCCATACGTGGCACGTCGATCCCCTCGACGGCACCACCAACTTCCTGCACGGGATCCCGCATTTCTGCATCTCGGTCGGGCTGGAGCGCGAGGGCGTGGTCGTCGCGGGCGTGATCTACGACCCGATCAAGGACGAATTGTTCATCGCCGAGCGCGGCAAGGGCGCCTTCCTCAACAATCGGCGGCTGCGCGTCTCCGCCCGCGGCGACCTCGCCGACGCGCTCGTGCTCTACGGCTCGCCCTATCTGGGCCGCGGCAACCACCCGCGGCTGCTCAAGGAGCTCGGCACCGTGATGGCCGTGACGGGGGGCGTGCGCCGCTTCGGCTCGGCCGCCCTCGACCTCGCCTACGTGGCCTGCGGCCGGGCCGACCTCTACTGGGAGCGCGACCTGCAGACCTGGGACATGGCGGCGGGGCTGATCCTGGTGCGCGAGGCGGGCGGCTTCGCCACCAGCGCCGATGGCGGGCCGGACGCGCTCGCGGCCCGGTCGGTCGCCTGCGGCAACGAGGGGCTGCACCGCGACCTCGTCGCCCTGCTCAGGAAGGCCAACGCCTGAGCCTCGTGCGCGGATGGGGGCGCCGGCCCCCGGGAGCGGCCGGGCGCTTTCCAGCGCGGCCGCGATCTGCTCTAACCCGCCTCCGGCTCGACCGTTTGGGCCGTGGCGTCTCGACCCCAAAGGCTCCCGCATGGACCCGCGCACGCTCTCCGCGCTGAAGGACGCGATCCGCTCGATCCCGGATTACCCGAAGCCGGGCATCGTCTTCCGGGACATCACGACGCTGCTCGGCGATCCGGGCGCGTTCCGGCGCGCGGTCGACGCCCTGGTCCATCCCTTCGCGGGCGGGCGGATCGACCGGGTCGCCGGCATCGAGGCCAGGGGCTTCATCCTGGGCGGGGCGGTGGCCCACCAGCTCTCCTCGGGCTTCGTCCCGATCCGCAAGAAGGGCAAGCTGCCCCACACCACGGTGTCGATCGCCTACGCGCTCGAATACGGCACCGACGAGATGGAGATCCACTCGGACGCGGTGAAGCCGGGGGACCGGGTCGTGCTGGTCGACGACCTGATCGCCACCGGCGGCACGGCGGAGGCGGCCGTGAACCTCCTGCGCCAGATCGGCGCCGAGGTGGTGGCGGCCTGCTTCGTCATCGACCTGCCCGCACTGGGCGGCGCCGCGAGGCTGCGCGCCCTCGACGTGCCGGTCTTCACCCTGGTCGAGTTCGAGGGGCATTGAGGGCGCGCCCGCGCCGTTCCGGTCCACGATGACGGCCCGCGGGGCACCTCCGGACAGGAGGGCGGCCCCGCGACGCGTCAGGGCCGCTGGGAGGTCCGCATGACCGACGTCTCCGCCCGCCGCGCCGCCTTCCGGGCCCTCCACGCGAGCGGCTGCTTCGTGATGCCGAACCCCTGGGACATCGGCACCGCCCGCTACCTCGCCGCCCTCGGCTTCCCGGCGCTCGCCAGCACGAGTTCCGGCTTCGCCTTCTCGCGCGGGCTGCCCGACACCGACTGGGCGGTGCCCCGGGACGCGATGCTCGCCCACATCGCCGAGATCGCGCAGGCCACTGACCTGCCGGTCAACGCCGATCTCGAATCCGGCTACGCCCACGACCCCGAGGGCGTCGCGGCGAATGTCCGGCTCTGCGTCGCCACCGGGATCGCCGGCCTCTCGATCGAGGACGCGACCGGCGATCGCGGCGCCCCCCTCTACGACCTCGGCCTGGCGGTCGAGCGGATCCGGGCCGCCCGCGCGGCGATCGACGAGGCCGGGGGCGAGGTGCTGCTGACCGCCCGCTGCGAGGCCTACCTGGTCGGCCACCCCGAGCCGCTCCCCGAGGTGCTGCGCCGCCTGCAGGCCTACGCGGAGGCGGGGGCCGACGTGCTCTACGCGCCCGGCCCCAAGCGCCGCGAGGAGATCCGCGCCGTCGTGGCGGCGGTGGCGCCCAAGCCCGTGAACCTGCTGGTCAGCACCAATGCGGGGCTGCGGGTCGCGGATCTCGAAGCCCTCGGGGTGCGGCGCGTCAGCGTCGGCTCGTCCCTCGCGCGCGCCGCCTGGACCGGTTTCATCCGCGCCGCCAAGCGCATCCGCCAGGAGGGCAGCTTCGCCGGCTTCGACGGCTCGGTGAGCTTCTCCGACCTCAACGGCTTCTTCCGAGAGGACCGCGCGGCCCGATGAGCCACGAGACCGATCCGGCGACCGGCCTCCCGGTCGGCGCCCCCGTCGTCCCGGCCGATCCGGCGCCCCGCCCGGCGCGCGTCACCCTGCGCGGGCGCTTCGTCACCCTGGCCCCCCTCGACGCGGCGGCGCACGGGCCGGACCTCGCGGGCGGCGCGGTCGGCCCGGGCACCGAGGCCCTGTGGCTCTACATGGCCCGCGGGCCCTTCCCGGAGGCGGCCGCCTTCCAGGATTACCTCAGGGCGGGCGCGGCCTCGGAGGATCCCCTGTTCTTCGCCATCCTCGATGCCCGCTCGGGCCGGGCGCTCGGCCACGCCGCGCTGATGCGGATCGACCCGGCGAACCGGGTGATCGAGGTCGGCCACATCCTGTACACGCCCGCCCTGCAGCGCTCGCCCGGCGCCACCGAGGCGATGCGGCTCCTCGCCGCCCACGCGTTCGGCCTCGGCTACCGCCGCTACGAGTGGAAGTGCAACGCCCTCAACGCGCCGTCGCGGGCGGCGGCCCTGCGCCTCGGCTTCACCCCCGAGGGCGTCTTCCGGCAGGCCATGATCGTGAAGGGCCGCAACCGGGACACGGCGTGGTACTCGATCCTCGACCGGGAATGGCCGCAGGTGGCGCAGGGCCTCGACCGCTGGCTCGCCCCCGAGAACTTCTCCCCGGACGGCGGCCAGCGCCTGCGCCTCTCGGTGCTGAACGCGCCCTCCATCCCGGGCCATCCGCTGCGCCGGGCGACCCGGGCGGACCTCCGGGCGCTCGGCGCCCTGCAGGCGGCGGCCTACGCGCCCAACCGGGCGCTGCTCGGCGCCGAGCCGCTGCCGCTCCTCACGCCCCCCGAGGCCGTGCTCGCCGCGCACGAGGTCTGGCTCCTGGAGGAGGGGGACGACCTCGCGGGCGCCCTCATCCTCGATCCGAGGCCCGACCACCTCCTGGTCTGGAGCATCGCGGTGGCGCCGTCCCGCCAGGACCGGGGCCTCGGCGCCGGCCTGCTCGCGGCGGCCGAGGCCCGCGCGAAGCATCTCGACCTCTCCTGCCTGCGCCTCTACACGGGAGAGAAGCTCGCGCGCGCGATCGGCTGGTACGCGCGGCACGGCTGGACGACGGAGCGGGTCGAGGCCCGCCCGGACCGCCGGCTGGTGCACATGGTGAAACGCCTCGCGTGACGGGCGGCTGGGGAGGGAGCGCATGGTGGGACGTCTTGCGGGCAGGAGCGCCGTGGTCACGGCGGCGGGGCAGGGGATCGGCCGGGCGATCGCCGAGGCGTTCCTGGCGGAGGGCGCCCGCGTGCTCGCGACCGACCTCGACGCGGGCAAGCTCGAAGGGCTGAGCGGCGCCGCGACGGCGTCCCTCGACGTGCGCTCGGACGAGGCGGTGGCGGCCTTCGCGCGGGGCGCCGGCCCGGTCGACATCCTGGTCAACGCGGCGGGCTTCGTCCATCACGGCACGATCCTCGACTGCACCGACGCGGAGTGGGACCTCGCCTTCGACCTCAACGTGCGCTCGATGCACCGGACCATCCGGACCTTCCTGCCCGGCATGCTGGAGCGCGGCCACGGCTCCATCGTCAACATCGCCTCGGCGGTCTCGACCCTCGCCACCGCGCCCAACCGCTACGTCTACGGCACCACCAAGGCGGCGGTGATCGGCCTCACCATGGCGGTGGCCCGCGACTTCATCCGCCAGGGCGTGCGCGCCAACGCCATCTGCCCCGGCACGATCCAGTCGCCCTCCCTCGACGAGCGGATCAAGGCGCTCGCCGCCCAGACCGGCACCAGCGAGGCCGAGGCCCGGCAGAGCTTCATCGACCGCCAACCGATGGGCCGCCTCGGCCGCGCCGAGGAGGTGGCCGCGCTCGCCGTCTACCTCGCCTCGGACGAATCCCGCTTCACCACCGGCCAGACCCACCTGGTCGATGGCGGCTTCGCGCTCTGACCGGCACCGGGATCCCAGCCATGCACATCCTGATCCTCGGCGCGGCCGGCATGGTCGGCCGCAAGCTCCTCGCCCGCCTCCTGCGCGACGGCCGGCTCGGGGCCGAGCCGATCACCCGGCTCACCCTGCACGACGTGGTGGCGCCCGAGGCGCCCGCCGCCCGCTTCCCGGTCGCGCTCTCGGCCTCGGACCTGTCGCTGCCCGGCGAGGCGGAGCGGCTGGTCGCCGGCCGCCCCGACGTCATCTTCCACCTCGCGGCGATCGTCTCGGGCGAGGCGGAGGCCGATTTCGACAAGGGCTACCGGATCAACCTGGACGGCACGCGGGCCCTCCTCGACGCGGTGCGGGCGATCGGGGACGGCTACCGCCCGCGCCTCGTCTTCACCTCCTCGATCGCGGTCTTCGGCGCGCCGATGCCCGACGTGATCGGCGACGAGTACCTGACCGCCCCGCTCACCAGCTACGGCACCCAGAAGGCGATCGGCGAGCTTCTCCTCTCGGACTACACGCGGCGGGGCTTCCTCGACGGGGTCGGGATCCGGCTCCCCACGATCTGCGTGCGGCCGGGCAAGCCCAACAAGGCGGCCTCGGGCTTCTTCTCGGGCATCATCCGCGAGCCGCTCGCCGGGCAGGAGGCGGTGCTGCCGGTGCCCGACGGCGTGCGCCACTGGCACGCCTCGCCCCGCGCCGCGGTCGGCTTCCTCCTCCACGCCGCCACGATCGAGGGCGCGCGGCTGGGCGACCGCCGCAACCTGACCATGCCGGGCGTCGCCGTCACGGTGGCCGAGCAGATCGAGGCCCTGCGCCGCGTCGCCGGCGAGGCGGTGGTCGCGCGCATCCGCCGCGTCCCCGACCCGACGGTCGAGCGCATCGTGGCGGGCTGGCCGCGCGCCTTCGACCCCCGCCGGGCGCTGGACCTCGGCTTCACGGCGGAGCCGGATTTCGAGACGATCATCCGGGTGCATATCGAGGACGAGCTCGGCGGCAGGATCGCCGCCTGACCCGGGATCCGGTTGATCGAAGCGGGTCCCGGATCACCAGCCTGCGCGGCGCCTGTGCGCGGCGCCTGAGCGACGCCGACATCCGCATGGCCGAAATCGGAGATGGCGAAGCCATCAACCGGATGGCGGATGAGGGCGGCCGCCGCGGGCGGGGCCGCCCGCGGGGTCTCCCGCCGCCCGGCAGGGGACCGGATCAGGTCAGCTGGTTGCGCAGCAGGATCGACAGGCCGAAGGCGAGGGCGGCGCCCGCCTCGGTGACGGCGATCCACTGCAGCCGCCGCGGCTGCTCGGCCGATTGCGGCAGGCTCGGCTGCACCGCGACGGTGAAGAACTCGACCTGGCGGTCGGCGATCATCCGCGCCTGCTCGCGCGCGGCGATCATGCGGCCGTAGAAGGCCTGCGCGTTCTTGCGGTCGACCTCCAGCTGCTCGAAGCGCGTGAGGGCGTCGGACAGGACCCGCCGCTGGTTCGGATCCTGCGTCGTCGCCTCCCGCTCCAGGCCCGCGATCGTGGCGTCGAGCTGCGCGATCTGCGCCTTGAGATCCTGGACGCTGCGGGTGTCCTCCTTGAGGTCGCGCTGCAGCAGCGCGAGCCGCACGCCGAGCGCGATGCGCTGCTCGCGCACCTGCGCGACCATCTTGACGTTGATGCCGGCGGTCTTCTCGGCGTCGAGCACGCCGCCGCGGTTGCGCAGGTTGCGCATCTCGACCTGGAGCCCGGTCAGGCGCTCCTCGGCGCGCGCGAGCGCGCGCTCGCTCTCGGCGAGCGCGTCCTCGCGGGCCTTGGCGGTGAGTTCGTTGATCCGCCGCTCGCTCTCGGCGAGGATCGCCCGGCTGATCGCCACCGCCTCCTCGGGGGCGAAGGCGTTCACCTTCACGGAGACGAGGCCGGCCCCCTCGACCGTGACCTGGACGCGGTCGCGCCAGTAGCGCACCAGCCTCTCGACCGGCTCCTCGGCGTCGAAGCGCGAGAACTCGTCGATGGAGTCGCGGGAGAAGATCGCGCGCAGGGGCAGCGCGCGCTCGACCGCCTCCACCATCGGCCGGCTGGTAATGTACTCGGCCGCGAGCGCGATGTCCTGGGCGATCATCTGGCCGATCACGCTCGCGAAAGCGTTGCCGCTGCCCCCGCTGCCCCCGCTGCCGCTCTCGCCGCGGCCCCCGGCCTCGGTCGCGCCCACGGCCGGGCGGATCGCGAACTGCGTCTCCGCCACGTAGCGGTCCGAGAGGTAGAACCCGAACACCCCGATCCCGGCGAGCGAGGGGAGCACGAACAGGGCCAGGAACAGGATCGGCGTGACGTAGTCGCGCCGCCGCTGGGCCCGCGCCTCGCGCAGCTGCTGGCGCGGATCGTTGTAGCGCGAGATGCGCGCCATCTGGCGCAGCGACTCGGAGATCAGCCGCGAGCGCTCGATCGGTTCGAGCGGCTGGCCGGTCGGGGGCGGGCGTCGGCCGTCATGACGAGGTCCGGTTCGGGGGCGGGGGAGAGGGCGGCGGCGGCGGCGCGAGAGTCCGGGCGGGCGCAGGATCCGCTCGGGAGCCCTGGCCGCCTCGGCCGAGATCCCCGCTTCCGCCATGCGCCGCACTCCCTCGCGCCGAGCCGGCATCCCCCTCGGCCGCGAGCGCTCTAGGGCCACATCGCGACCAATTTGTGAGGGGGCGCTCACGCGGGGATCCGCACCGTCGCGCGCAGGCCCCCGAGGGGCGAATCGTGGAGCGCGATGTCGCCGCCATGGGCGCGGGCGATGTCGAGGGCGATGGCGAGGCCGAGCCCGGAGCCGCCCGCATCCTGGCGCGCGTCGTCGAGGCGCACGAAGGGCTTGAACACCTCCTCGCGCCGCTCCGGCGAGATCCCCGGCCCGTCGTCGTCGATCGAGACCGCGAGCCAGCGGCTCTCCTGGCGGGCGGTCAGCGCGATCGTCTCCCCGTAGCGCGCCGCATTGGCCGCGAGGTTGAACAGGCAGCGCCGGAAGGCGTCGGGCCGCACCGTCACGGTGGCGGGCCCCTCGAGCGTGACCTCGCTCACGTGGCCGCCCAGGCGCTCCACGTCGGTGCGCAGGTCCTCCAGCAGCGCCCGGATGTCGACGGGGGCGGCCTGCTCGCCCGAATCGCCCCGCGCGAAGGCGAGGTAGGCCTCCAGCATCCGGCTCATCTCGTCCACGTCGCGCAGGAGGTCCTCGATCTCCGGATTCTGCTCCAGCAGCGCCAGCGACAGGCGGAAGCGGGTCAGGATCGTGCGCAGGTCGTGGCTCACCCCGTTCAGCATCGCGGTGCGCTGCTCCATCGCCCGCTCGATGCGCCGCTTCATCTCGATGAAGGCGTGGCCGGCCTTGCGCACCTCGCGGGCGCCGCGGGGACGGAACTCGACGTCCCGGCCCTTGCCGAAGCTCTCGGCGACGTCGGCGAGCCGCAGGATCGGCCGGATCTGGTTGCGCAGGAACAGGATCGCCACCCCGAGCAGCACCAGCGAGGTCCCGCCCATCCAGAGCAGGAAGATGTGCGAGTTCGAGGCGTAGGCCTGGCTGCGCTTGGCGATCACCCGCATCACCCCGCCCGGGATCGCCACCCGGATCTCGATCAGGCTGGAGCGGCCGACCGTGTCGATCCAGAACGGCCGCTTGATCTGGCGGCGGATCTCGTCCGAGAGGGCCTCGTCGAGGAGGGAGAAGAACGGCCGCGGGCCCGGCGCCGGGATCCTGGCCCCCTCCAGGATGTCGACGTCGAGCTTGAGGCGCTGCTCCGCGATGCGCTGCAGCGTCTCGGCATCCCGGTCCTGGGGGTAGCTCTCGTAGATGTCGATCAGCGCCGCGACGTCGGCCGTCACCGCCGCGGAGAGGCGCCGCGTCACCAGCTGCCAGTGCCGCTCCATGAAGGTGTAGGCGATCACCGATTGCAGCAGCACGACCGGCGCGATGATGATGATCAGGGAGCGGGCGTAGAGGCCCTTGGGCAGCCGCTCGCCCAGCGCCCGGCCGAGGCGGCGCCAGAGCGCGGCCGGCGAGAGCTGTGCGGCCAGGGTCGGGCGGGCGGCTCCTTCCTCCGCGGCGCCCGCCTCCGCGGCGCCCGCGATCCCGCCGGGCAGCGCCATCTAGTCGAGCACGAGCCGGTAGCCGATCCCCCGCACCGTCTGCAGGTAGCGGGGATTGGCCGGATCGTCCTCGAGCTTGCGGCGCAGGCGGTTCATCTGCACGTCGATGGTGCGCTCGTTGCCCGGCTCCGCCCCGCCGGTGAGCGCCTCGCGGGCGACGTTCCCGCCCTTGGCCAGGGCCAGGATGGTGAGGATCTCGCGCTCGCGCTCGCTCACCCGGATCGGCTCCTCGTCGCGGGTGAGTTCCCCGCGCTCGACCCGGAACAGGAAGGGGCCGAAGCGCACCGCGTCGAGGGGCGCCGCCGCGCCGACCGGCCCGCTGCCCGCGCTGCGGCGCAGGATGTTGTTGAGCCGCAGGATCAGCTCGCGGGGCTCGAAGGGCTTGGGCAGGTAATCGTCCGCCCCGATCTCCAGCCCCGTCACCCGGTCGTTCGGGTTCGAGCGGGCGGTGAGCATCAGGATCGGCACCTGCGAGGTCTGCCGGATCTGGCGGGCGTAGTCGAAGCCGGTCTCGCCCGGCATCATCACGTCGAGGACGAGGGCGTCGAAGACGAGGTTCGCCCCCTTGGCGCGGGCCTCCGCGGCGCTCGCCGCGGCGGTCACCCGGTAGCCCTGCTCGTAGAGGAAGCGCGAGAGCAGGTCCCGCAGGCGCCGGTCGTCGTCGACGACGAGGATGTGGGGCGCGTGGTCGGGGAGATCCGCCCGGGCGGCGAGCGCCGTCATTCCCTCAGCCCTCCTCGGGCGCCGGCGCGGCGCCGAGTGCCGGCGCGGCGCCGAGTGCCGGCGCGGCGCCGAGTGCCGCCCCGGCGCCGGATCCCGCCCCGGCGCCGTCCGGCGCCGCCGCGATCAGGCGGCGCACCGCCGGGCGGTCGCCGGCATCGATCATTGCAAGGAGGAAGCGGCTCGCCGGGCCGCGGGCAGCCGGGCCGGCCTCGGCCAGGGCCCGCCGCACCCGCTCGCCCTGCAGGCGGGCGAGGTCCGCGGCCAGCCGATGCCCCTTGGGGGTGCAGGTCAGCAGCCGGTGGCGGCGGTCGCTCGTCCCGGCGCGCTGCGCGATGTAGCCCGACTCGATCAACTCCTTGAGCACCCGGTTGAGGCTCTGCTTGGTGATGCGCAGGATATCGAGGAGTTCGGCGATCGTGAGGCCGGGATTGCGCTCCACGAAGTGCAGCACCCGGTGGTGCGCCCGCCCGAAGCCGTATTCCGCCAGGATGCGGTCCGGATCGGAGACGAAGTCCCGATAGGCGAAGAACAGGAGTTCGATCAGGTCGTAGGCGTGGCCGACCTCCGGCAGGTCCTCGTTCGCCGGGTCCGGCGGGGCCTCGCCGGCCGGGTCGGCCGGCGCCGCGCGCGGCCCCTCCGCGGGGTTCGGCCGGGTTCGGGCAGCTCGGTTCGCCGTCCTGTCCATGGTCTCACCGCCCCGATCTCCGGGCCCCGCCCGGCCGTCCGATTTATGTCAGCCTTGTTGACATATCTCAGCCCCGTTGATACCCGTCAACCCCGCCGGCGCAACGAACGAACGCCATTCGCGTCGCTGAAGCACGAAGATTGCGAGCCGGCCCGCCCTTCCGGACACGAACCGCAACCGAGGATCATCGTCATGTCCGTCATCCCCTTCGACCAGCGTGAAGGCCACATCTGGTTCGACGGCCGCATGGTGCCGTGGGCGGACGCGAAGATTCACGTCCTCAGCCACGGGCTCCATTACGGCTCCTGCGTGTTCGAGGGCGAGCGCGCCTATGGCGGGCAGATCTTCAAGAGCACGGAGCATTCGCAGCGGCTGCGCCGCTCGGCCGAGCTCCTCGATTTCGAGATCCCGTTCTCCGTGGCCGAGATCGACGCCGCCAAGGCCCTCGTCCTGAAGGAGAGCGGTCTGCAGGACGCCTATCTGCGCCCGGTGGCGTGGCGCGGCTCGGAGATGATGGGCGTCTCGGCGCAGAACAACACCATCCACCTCGCCATCGCGGCCTGGGAATGGCCGAGCTACTTCGACCCGGCCACCAAGATGAAGGGCATCCGCCTCGACCTCGCCGAGTACCGGCGTCCCGACCCGCGCACGGCGCCCTCCGCCTCGAAGGCGGCGGGCCTGTACATGATCTGCACGATCTCCAAGCACCGGGCCGAGAAGAAGGGCTACGCCGACGCGCTGATGCTCGACTGGGAGGACAACGTCGCCGAGTGCACCGGCGCCAACGTCTTCTTCATCCGGGACGGCGCGATCCACACCCCGCTCGCCGACCGCTTCCTCAACGGCATCACCCGCCAGACGGTGATCGAGCTCGCCCGCCGCCGCGGCGTCGAGGTGATCGAGCGGCGCATCCGGCCCGAGGAGATGGCGGGCTTCTCGGAGTGCTTCATCACCGGCTCGGCCGCCGAGGTGACCCCGGTCTCCGAGATCGGCCCCTACCGGTTCCACCCGGCGGCGCTCACCCGCGCCCTGATGGACGATTACACCGCCGAGGTGCAGCCCCGCGCCAAGGCGGCCTGACCCGCCCGGGAGACCTCTCCCGAGCACCGCGCCGCCGCATTCCCGCGGCGGCGTCCCCGGGCGCGGGATGTCGCGGCCGGGGACGGAACAGGGCGCCTCCTCCGCGCGTTCCCCCGACGAGAACAATACGGGAACAGAGGAGCCGACATGACGGCCAAGACTCACGCGGCCAAATCCCACGCGGCGGAGACGCACGCGGCCAAGACCCACGCGGCCGAGACTCGCGCGGCCGAGACTCGCGCGGCGGAGAATCCGAAGACCGCGCCCGAGGCGGCGGAGCCCTCGAACCGGATCAAGGATCCGAAGGACTGGACGACCGGGCACGAGCCGATGACCGGCGCGCAGGCCTCCTACCTCAAGACCCTGTCGGAGCAGGCCGGGGACGGCGAGGCCTACGATCCCGATCTCGACAAGGCCGAGGCCTCGGAGCGGATCGACGCCCTGCGCAAGGCGACCGGCAAGGGCTGACCAGGGGCTGACCAGGAAGGTTGATCCGGGCAGGGCGGCCGACCAGGCCGGCCCTGACCCTGCGGAAGAGGCGTGGCGGGCGGCGCACTTTCGGGGGTTCTCTTAACCGATGATGAGGGAGTTCCGCCCTATCGTTGCACTGTGAGGTGGAGGGGGGCGTGTCGTGACCGGCAGATGGCTGCGTGCCAAAACCGTGCGACTGTTCCTGTGCGATTCCTCAGGGAGCACGGCGATCGAGTACGTGATGATCGCCGGTTTCATCTTCCTGGCGCTGGTCGGGGGCTTGAGCCTGTACGGCAATCAGACCGGGAATCTCTACGCCAACTTCAGCAGCCAGGTGGTGAACGTGCTCTCGAAGCCGTGAGCGCGCGGGCCCCGCCGACGCCGCTCCTATTCCGCGGCGATCCCGAGATTGTCGAGGCACTCGCGGATCTGCGCCGCGAGGGCGTCGGCCAGCGGCATCGGCTCCGGGATGCGCGGGCGCATGAGCCCGATCCGGCAGGTGGGGAGGGCGGGAAACCCGTCCGCCGGGGAGAGGATCCGCATCCCGGGCCTGAGCGCGCTCTCGGGCAGGACCGAGACGGCGAGGCCCGCCAGCACCGCGGCGCCGACCGCGGTCGAGCTCCAGCTCACGAACAGGATGCGGTTGGGGCGGCCGACCCGCTCCAGGGCCGCGAGCGCCGCCGCGCGCCAGACGCAGGCCGGGCGCCCGAGGGCGAGCGGCAGGGGCGTCTGCGCGTGGGTGCGGTGGCGGCCCGACCCGACCCAGAGCAGCGCCTCGGTGCGGATCGTCTCGATGCTGCCGCGGTGGCGCGCCTCCGTGATGATGGCGAGGTCGAGGTCGCCGCTCCCGATCCGGGCGACCAGCATGTCGGTGGGCTCGCAGACCACCGTCACCTCGGCGCGCGGATGCGCCCGCGCGAAGCGGGCCAGGATCTCCGGCAGGTAGCGCTCGGCGTAGTCGTCGGGCAGGCCGAGCCGCACCCGGCCCGCGAGGTCGCCCTCGGCGAAGCGCGCGAGGCACTCGGTCTGCAGCCACACGATCCGCCGCGCGTAGTCGAGGAGGCGCTCCCCGTCGTCGGTGAGCCGCACCCCGCGCCCGGCCCGGGCGAAGATCTCGCGCCCGATCCGCTCCTCCAGCCGCTTCATCTGCATCGAGACGGCCGATTGCGTCTTGTGCACGCGCTCGGCGGCCTGGGTGAAGGAGCCGGTTTCGGCGATCGCCACCAAGCTGCGCAGCTGGTCGATGTCGAGGGGGTGCAGGGCGGCCTCCTTTCATCAGCTTCCGTGATGTGACACATCTCAAGCATTCGCTCAACGGATCGGTCGCGCCGGCGTATGAGGGGGCTGCGGCGCGCCCCGGAATGGCCGCCGCCGGAGGTCAGGATGACGGTCGGTTTCGCTCCCCTCGGTGTTCTCTCGCTGGTCCTGCGGGCCGGTCGCGTGGCCCACAAGGGCGTGGCGACGGTGATCCGCCTCCTCGCCCACCGGCGCGCCGCCCATCGCCTCGCCGCGCTCGACGACCGCATGCTCAGGGATCTCGGGCTGACCCGCGCCGAGGTCGTGGGCGCCCTCGACCTGTCGTGGCGGGACGACCCGACCCTGCACTTGGCGGACCGACGTCACTCCAAGATCCTGGGCGCTTCGCCTGTGGGCCCTTCAGCGGTGCGCGTGACCCTGGTGGCCCGCGACGGGAGCCGGGTGGGGCGGGGGCTCGCCGCCTGAGGCCGCGCCGGGAAGGGGGCCGGTCCGCTGCGCGGCCGGCGCTCCAGCACGCCCACGACCCGGAACGCGGCGAGGAGCGCCAGCGCCCCGAAGGCGACCGAGCCCGCCCCGACCCCGAGCAGGGCGCCCTCCGGCCCGCCGAGCCGGGCGCCCAGCACCGCGAAGGGCATGGTGCCGAGCGTCGCCCGGCCCCAGTTGAAGGCGGTGGAGAGGAGCGGGAAGCCGAGATTGTTGAAGGCGGCGTTGGCCAGGAACAGCAGCCCGTTGAAGAACCAGATCCCGCTGCCGACGAGGCAGAAGAAGGCGACGAGGCGCGCCGCCTCGCCGTCGAGGGCGAAGGCGCGGGGGATCGCCCCGCGCCCGAGCGCCAGCGCCAGCCAGACCGCCGCGAGGTAGAGGGCGGTGACCAGGACGGCGTCCCGCAGGATGCGCCGCATCCGGTCGAAGCGGCCCGCGCCCCAGTTCTGGCCGAGGATCGGCCCGATCGCCCCCGAGAGCGCGAACAGCCCCCCGAAGGCGACCGGGATCAGCCGGTCGATCACGGCGCCGGCCGCCACGGCCTGCGTCCCGAACCCCGCGATCACCTGGGCCAGGAAGGCGCTCGCCACGGGCGGGGCGAGGTTGGTCAGCACCGCCGGCAGGGCGATGCGCAGCACCTCGGGGGCGTCGGCCAGGACCGCCTCGGCCCGCGGCAGGGCCACCATGCGGTGCACCGCCACGGCGCCCTGCCAGCCGATCGCCGCGAAGGCGAGGCGCACCGCCACCACGCTGAGCGCCGCCCCGTCGAGCCCGAGCCCGAGGCCGAAGATCAGCAGCGGGTCGAGGACGGCCATGACCACGGCCCCGCCGACCGTCACGGCGCTGGACCGGCGGGCATCGGCCACGGCGCGCAGCACGCCGGACAAGCCCATGCCGAGCGCCATCAGGGGCAGGGCCGGCAGCGAGATCAGCAGGAAGCGCCGCGCCGCCGGCACCACCTCCGGCCCCGCCCCGACGAGGCGCAGGAGCGGGTCGAGGAAGAGCACGAGGAGCGCGAGGACGAGGAGGGAGGCCAGGACCGTGAGCGCCATGGCGGAGGCGGCGAGGCGCCGCGCGCGCTCCCGGTCGCCGGCCCCGAGGGCCCGCGCCACCAGGGCGCCGACCGCGATCATCATGCCGATGTTGATGGAGACGCCGAAGACCTGGAGGATGGAGGCGAAGCCCACCGCCGCGGTGAGCGACGGGTCGCCGAGCCAGGACACGTAGAGCAGCGACAGGAGGTCGACGGCGAAGACCGCCATCAGCCCGGCCGAGCCCGCCGCCCCCATCACCACCACGTGGCGCAGCGTCGAGCCGGTGACGAAGGCGGCCTCGCCCGTCCGGGCGCGGTCAGGCCTCATCGGAGACCGGCTCCGGGCTGGCCTCGGGGGCGGGCTCGGGCGGCGCCGGCCGCTCCTTGGCGAGGATGTCCCGCGTCTCCTGGGTCAGCGCCCGGGAGGCGCGCTGGGGCGCGGTCAGGGGCTCGGGCTTGATGCGCACGAGGCCGCGCACCGGGTCGGTGCGGTCGAGGGGCTCGCCGGCCTGCTGCAGGACGAGCCGGGCGACGTCGCGCTTGCGCACGTCGTCGGCGATGCCGGCCGCCTCCTGGGCCGGCACGCCGAGCGCCTCCAGGGTGGCCCGCCCGAAGGCCAGCGCCGACTCGACCGTCTCGCGGATCAGGAAGTCGACGTCCCGGTTCATCGCCTCGATCGCCTGGACCCGGTCGAAGACCCGCACGTAGGTGCGGGCGGCGGGGAATTCCGCGTGGACAAGGTCGATGATCTTGAGGGTCTCCTCGGCCTCGTCGATGCAGATGCAGATCACCTCGGCGCGCCCGGCCCCGGCCGCCCGCAGCACGTCGAGGCGGGTGCCGTCGCCGTAATAGACCCGGAAGCCGAAGCGGGCGGCGCTGCGGATCTGCTCCACGTCCTTGTCGATCACCGTGACGCTGATCCCCTGCGCCAGCAGCACCTGGTTGAGGATCTGGCCGAAGCGGCCGAAGCCGACCACGAGGACGCGGGCGTCGGTGCTCTCGATCTGGTCGTAGGCCGGTTCGAGGGCGCCGGTGCGCCGCCGCGCGAGCAGCCCGTCGAGCCCCTTGGCGGCGAGCGGCCCCACCAGCATGGTGAGCGCCGCGAGCGCGATGGCGAGCCGCCCCGCCGCCCCGTCCACGATCCCGAGCTCGCCCGCCATCGGCAGGAGCACGAAGGCGAATTCCCCCGCCGGCGCGAGCACGGCGGCGCCCCGCAGGGCGTCGAGCCAGGGCGAGCCGAACAGGCGGAACAGGGCCGCCACGACCGCGGTCTTGAGCAGGATCGCCGAGACCGTGGCGGCCGAGAGCCCGAGCCAGTGCTCCCGCACCAGCGCCACGTCGATCGACATGCCGACGCTCATGAAGAAGAGGCCGAGCAGCATGCCGCGGAACGGCTCGATATCGGCCTCGAGCTGGTGGCGGAAGTTCGATTCGGCGAGCAGCAGCCCGGCCAGGAAGGCGCCCATCGCCATCGAGAGGCCGACATGCTCCATCAGCAGCGCGGTCCCGAGCACGACCAAGAGGGCGGCGGCGGTCATCACCTCGCGGGCGCCGCTGGCGGCCAGCAGCCGGAAGAACCGGTTGAGGCCGTAGCGTCCGACCAGCACCGCCGCCAGGATCGCCGCCACCGCCGAGCCCGCCGCGCGCAGCGCCTCGCCGAGCGGGTTGCCGCTCGCCGCCGTGCCGGTCGAGGCGAGCAGCGGCAACAGGGCCAGGATCGCCACCACCGAGAGGTCCTGGAACAGCAGCACCGCGAAGGCGCGCTGGCCGTAGGGGGCGGCGAGGTCGCGCCGTTCCTCCAGCAATTGCAGGGCGACCGCCGTCGCCGAGAGGGCGAGCGCCGTGCCGACCACCCCGGCGGCGGCCGGGGTGAGGCCGCCCAGGATGCCGAGTCCCCCGAGCGCCGCCGCGCAGGCGACGAGCTGGAGCGTGCCGAGGCCCAGGATGTCGCGGCGCATCGAGATCAGCCGCGAGAGCTCCAGTTCGAGCCCGACGATGAACAGCAGCAGCACCACCCCGAGCTCCGAGACGCTGCGCGCCGTCTCGGCCTCCGGGATCAGCGAGAACCCGGAGGGCCCGATCACCACCCCGGCCAGGAGGTAGCCCAGAACCGCGCTCTGGCCGAGCAGGCGCACGATCGGCACGCCGACCACGGCGGCCGACAGGAAGGTGAGGACCGGCGGCAGGAAGCTGGCGTGGTCGGCGGCACTCGCCATGCGGGGCTCCCGGTGGGTGAGGGGAGCGCACTCCTTAACCCGGGGATGTGGCGCAAAGCGAGGCGGGAGGGGGCGGGGCGGGAGGCCGGAGCGAGCCTCGGTCGGCGGGCGCGCCATCGCGGCGCGCCCGGAGCGTCGCGCGGCGCGACGCGTCGCTCCGACGTTCGCCGGCGCCCCCGCCGGCGCCCCTCGCCGAAGCCGAAGCCCCGAGGGGCCGGCGCGAGAGGGCGCCCGCGCCGCCCCGCCGTTGCGGCAGATCCGTGAAGCGGCCATGCTGCGGCGCTCCCGCCCGCCCATCCCCGGTTCCCCATGCAGGTCCGCCTCGGCCGCCCCCTCGCCATCCTGGCCGCCACGCAGGTGATCGGGTGGGGCAGCATCCTCCTGCCCCCGGTGATCGGCGCCCGGATGGGGGCCTCCCTCGGCCTCGACCTGCCCACCGTTCTGGCCGGATCCTCGCTCGTGATGGTGGTGTCGGGGCTCGCCTCGCCGCTCCTCGGCCGAGCCTACGCGCGCATCGGGGCGCGGTCCGTGATGATGGCCGGGTCCCTCCTCGGCGCCGCCGGCCTGCTGCTGCTCTCGGCCGCCGCCGGCCTCGCGAGCTACCTGCTCGCCTGGGCGGTGCTCGGCCTCTTCGGCGCGGCGATGCTCTCGACCAGCGCCAACGCCTACCTGACCGAACTCGCCGGGCCCCGCGCCCGCAGCGCGATCGGCCTCGTGATGCTGGTGACGGGCCTCGCCACCGGGATCTTCTGGCCGCTCACCGCCTGGCTCGACGCCGCGATCGGCTGGCGCGGGGCGGTGCGGCTCTATGCCGGGCTCCAGCTCGCCCTCGTGCTGCCGCTGCTCGCCTGGCTGCCGCCCGCGCGGGGCCCGGTCTCGGCCACCGCGGCGGCGCCCGCGCCCTCCGCCGCCGATTCCCCCTTCCGGCTGATGGCGGCGGCGATCGGGCTCAGCGGCTTCGTCTCCTTCGGGCTCGAAGCGGTCACCATCGCGCTCCTCACCGCCTACGGCTTCGGCACCGCCGAGGCCGTCGCCGCCGGCTCCGCCATGGGCCTGCTCAAGGTCGCCGGGCGGATGATCGACATGGCCGGCGGCGCGCGTTGGGACGGCCTGACCACCGGGATCGTCGCCACCGGGGCGATGCCGCTCGGCCTCGCGGCGCTGCTCCTCGGCGGCGGCGGCAGCGCGGCGGCCCTGGTCTTCGCGGTCCTGTTCGGGCTGGGCAGCGGCGCCTTCGCGATCGCCCGGGCGACGATGCCCCTCGTCTTCTACGACGGGGCCGCCTACGGCGCGGCGCTGGCGCGGATCGCGCTGCCGCTCAACCTCGCGGCCGCGGCGGCGCCGCCGCTCCTCGGTGCCCTGCTGACCCGGTTCGGGCCGGCCCCCGCGCTCGCCACCGCGATGGGCTGCTCGCTCGCGGCCTGCGCCCTGCTCGCGCGCCTCGCCCGGCTGCGGCCGGCCCGCTGACCGCCGCCCGCCGAAGCCGCCGCGCCGCGCGGGGCGCGCCCGCGCCGCGCAGGTGCGCCGTCTCACCCGGCGCGCGGGCGATCCGGCGGTTGCGTCTAGGGATCGCCGTGATTCGATGCGATGAGAGGTTGACAGGCCAAGCCCCCCTTCGCCACATCCCGGGTATCATGACCGCTCCCGCGAACTCCTCCGCCCCCGGCGCCGCCGCGCCCGAGAAACCCCCGCTCGAGATCATGCTCTGCGCGCCCCGCGGCTTCTGCGCGGGCGTGGTGCGCGCCATCGACGTGGTCGAGCGGGCGCTCGCGATCTATGGGCCGCCGGTCTACGTCCGGCACGAGATCGTCCACAACAAGTACGTGGTCGAGAGCCTGAAGCGCAAAGGCGCCGTCTTCGTCTCCGAACTCGACGAGGTTCCGGACGGCAACGCCCCGGTGATCTTCTCGGCCCACGGCGTCGCCAAGACCGTGCCGCAGACCGCCGAGAGCCGCGGCCTCACCACCATCGACGCGACCTGCCCCCTCGTCACCAAGGTCCACCGCGAGGCGGAGATCCACCACAAGCGCGGGCGCCACGTGCTCCTCGTCGGCCATTCGGGCCATCCCGAGGTGGTCGGCACGATGGGCCAGCTGCCGGCGGGCTCGATCACCCTGGTGGAGGACGTCGAGCAGATCGAGGCGCTGGAGCCCGCCAACCGCGACAACCTCGCCTGGGTGACGCAGACCACCCTCTCGGTCGACGACACCCACCACATCGTCGAGGCGCTCAAGCGCAAGTTCCCGGCGATCGTCGGCCCGCACAAGGACGACATCTGCTACGCCACCACCAACCGCCAGGAGGCGGTCAAGCAGGTGGCGCCCCTCGTGGACGCGCTGATCGTGGTCGGCTCGTCGAACTCCTCGAACTCGCAGCGCCTGCGCGAGGTGGCCGAGCGGGCGGGCTGCCCGATCACCCGGCTCCTCAACCGCGCCGAGGAGATCGACTGGGACGCCTTCGCCAATATCCGCCGGCTCGGCCTCACCGCCGGCGCCTCGGCCCCCGAGGTGCTGGTCGAGGAGATCATCGACGCCTTCGCGACCCGCTACGCGGTCACGGTCGACACGGTCTCGACCACCACCGAGGACATGGTCTTCCCGCTGCCGCGGGAATTGCGCAGCGAGGCCGCCGAGTGACCTGACCGCCCCGCCGGGCGGTCTTTGACAAGCGCGGGGCGCCGCCCCATCACCGGGGCGGCGCCCCTCGCGCGCCGGGGCGACGCCGTCCGGCCGCCTCCTTCCTTCGAGACGGATACGGACCGTGGCGGTCTACACCGAGGTTCCCGACGAGGCGCTCGCCGCCTTCCTGGCCGATTACGACATCGGCGGCCTGCTCTCCTACAAGGGCATCGCCGAGGGGGTCGAGAACACCAACTTCTACCTGCACACCACGGTCGGCTCCTACATCCTGACCCTCTACGAGAAGCGGGTGGCGGAGGGGGACCTGCCCTTCTTCCTCGGCCTGATGGAGCACCTCGCGGCGCGCGGCCTCGCCTGCCCGCAGCCGATCCGCAACCGGGCCGGCACGGCGCTCGGGCGGCTCTGCGGGCGGCCCGCCGTGATCGTGTCCTTCCTGGACGGCGTCTCGGTGCGCCGGCCCGGGGTGCGCCACTGCCGGGCGCTCGGCCGGGCGCTGGCCGGCCTCCACGCGGCCGGGGTGGATTTCCCGATGCGGCGCCCCAACGCCCTCTCGGTCGCGGCGTGGCGCCCGCTCTTCGCCCAGGCCGAGGCGCAGGCCGACCGGGTCGCCCCGAACCTCGCGGCGCGCACCCGCGACGACCTCGCCCGGCTGGAGGAGGCCTGGCCGCGGGACCTGCCGGGCGGCGTGATCCACGCCGACCTCTTCACCGACAACGTCTTCTTCATCGGCGACGCGGTCTCGGGGCTGATCGACTTCTACTTCGCCTGCACGGACGCCTTCGCGTACGACCTCGCCATCTGCCTCAACGCGTGGTGCTTCGAGCTGGACGGCTCCTTCAACCGCACCAAGGGCCAGGCCATGATCGCCGCCTACCAGGCGGCACGGCCCCTCGATCCCCGCGAGGTCGAGTCCCTGCCGCTGCTCGCCCGGGGCGCGGCCCTGCGCTTCATGCTCACCCGCCTGGTGGATTGGCTCAACGTGCCGCCCGGCGCGCTGGTGAAGCCGAAGGATCCCCTCGAATACGACCGCAAGCTCGCCTTCCACCGCCGGGTGACGGGGGCGGAGGAATACGGCTGGACGCCGTAGGGGAGGGCGCCCGAACTCCCCGCGGCCGCCCGCGGGCGATGCCATGGGCCGGAGACCGGTTCACGCCCCCCGGGGCCCGGCCCTGGGTTCCAGCAGCGGCACCACCACCCCCGCCGCCGCGAAGGCGCCGCCGACGAGGCAGAGCAGCGGCCAGCCCCCCGCCGCGAAGGCGCGGGTGCCCGCCGAGGCGCCGAGGGCGCCGCCGATGAACACCGCCGTGAAGAACACCGTGTTGATCCGCCCCCGCGCCCCCGCCGCCAGCGCGTAGACCCGGGTCTGGTTGGCGATCAGCGCCGTGTTGATGCCGATGTCGATGAGGAGCACGCCGAGGGCCATCGCGGCGAGGGAGCGGCCGCCGAGGAGCCCGAACACCGCGAAGGAGGCGAGCGTCAGCAGCGCGCCGCCGATCACCACCGGCCGCGGGCTCTTCGCGTCGGCGAAGCGCCCCGCATAGGGCGCGCAGAGGGCGCCCGCGGCGCCGATCAGCCCGAACAGCCCGGCCCCGGCCGGATCGAGGCGGAAGGGCGGTCCCTCCACGAACAGGGCGAGGCTGGTCCAGAAGGCGTTGAAGGCGGCGAAGAGCAGCGCCTGGGACAGCGCCGCGCGCCGCAGGGGCGCCTGGCCCCGGGCGAGGTCGAGGACCGAGGCCATCAGCGCGCCGTAGGGCAGGCGGGTGGCGGCCCGGGTCGCCGGCAGGGTCAGGGCCGCCAGGGCGGCGAGGGCGAGGGAGAGGCCGCAGGCGGCGCCGAACATCGCCCGCCAGCCGAACCACGCCCCCACGAGCCCGCTCAGGGTCCGGGCGAGCAGGATGCCGAGCAGGAGCCCGGTCATCACCTGGCCGACCATCCGGCCGCGGCTGGCGTCCGGGGCGAGTTCGGCCGCGAAGGGCACCGCCTGCTGGGCCGCCGTCGACAGGACGCCGATCAGGAAGCTCGCCGCCGCCAGCGTGCCGAGCCCCGGGGCCAGGGCCGCCAGCACCAGCGCGCCCGAGAGCAGCAGGAGCTGGCCGACGATCAGCCCGCGGCGCGGGTAGCGGTCCCCCATCGGGACGAGGCCGAGGATCCCGAGCCCGTAGCCGGCGAGCGTCGCGGTCGGGACCAGGCTCGACGCCGCCGCGCCGAGATCCTGCGCCAGCACGGCGAGGAGCGGCTGGTTGTAGTAGATGTTCGCCACGGCCCCGCCCGCGATCAGGCTCAGGCTGAGGCGCGTCGCCGGGGTGAGGGCCGGCAGCGCGGCGTTCTGCGGCAGGGCGGAAGACGGGGCGCTCGTCATCGGGTCCGGTTCGCTGGGCAGGGGCGACTCGCCCCGAATGGTCCCCCTAGGGTAGGGCCTGTGCCCGCCCGCGCACGGGTCCCGCGCCGCGCGGCCGCCCCGCGCTGCGCACATGCCGCACGCCCCTCACGGGACCCGGGGGGGCCCGCTCACGGGGCCCGGGGGGACCCGCTCACGGGGCCCGCGGGGTCCCGCTGCGACGATCCCGGCGGGCCCGAGCCCTTTCGCCCCCAACCCGCCGGCCCCATCTCCGGGTCCGGCGCAGGCCGGCGACATTCTGCACGACGAATTCCGCTTGGCCTGGCGGCGCGGCCCGGGGATACTTGGCGCCGGATGTCCTGCCGGGACCGCTCCCGGATCGGCACGGTCGAACGGCCGCGCTGCACTGGCGGCGGGTCCGGGCAGGACAGCGTGAACTCTTGGTGAGGCAGCTCCGCAGGGCCGGCGCGACGCCGGCATGACCTGGATCCGCGAGGGATCGGACGATGTCGCAATACCGTGTTCAGTTCGCCAAGGAGATCATGGGAGTGCCGTTCGCGGTCGGCACGGTCGAGATCACCCGCGCGCGCGACCCGCAGCGGGCCGAGCGGGCCGCCGCCCTGCGCTTCGCCCGCCAGCACGGCATCGAGGATTGGCGCGAGCGCGCCGACCGCATCGAGCTGACGCCGCTGCCCGGCCGCGGCGGCTGAGCCTCATCCGCCGAGGGGCGCCGCTTCGGCGGACGCGCCCGCGGGCGATCCGGCCGGGGCTCACGCCGCCGCGCTGTCGCGGCGCAGGCTCAGGATCAGGTCCGCGAAGCGGTCGCCCTGCACGATGACGTGGGCGCGCATGCACTCGCCCGCGCGCGCCTCGTCGCCCGCCAGGATCGCCTCCACGGCGCCCGCGTGCTCGGCGAAGGACTGGCCGAGCCGGTGGCGGGCGCGCAGCTGGATGCGGCGGAACGGCGCGAGGCGCCGGCTCAGCTGCACGGCCTGCTCGCACAGGAATCCGTTGCGCGAGGCCCGGTAGATGACCGCGTGGAAGACCGCGTTCTCGGCGTAGTAGGCCTCGGTGTCGCCGGTCTCGGCCGCCTTCCGGCAGGCCTCAAGGGCCGCGACGAGCTCCCGCTGGTGCTCGGCCGTCAGGCGCCGGGCCGCCAGCCGCGCGCAGGACGCCTCCAGCTCCGCCATCGTCTCGAACATCTCGAGGAGCCGCGCCGGATCGGGCGTGCTCACCACCGCGCCGCGGCGCGGCTTCACCTCGATCAGCCCGGTCGCGGCGAGCTGCAGCAGCGCTTCCCGGATCGGCGTGCGCGAGACCCCGAACCGCGCGGCGAGCTGGACCTCGTCGAGCCGCGCCCCGGGCGGCAGCACGCCGTCGACGATCTCGTCCTCGATCGTCTGCTTCAGCCGCTGGGCGTGGTTCCTGGGCGGGTTGTTCCTGGGCGGGTGGTTCCCAAGCGGGTGATTTTTGGGCGCGTGACCCTCGGTCCTGTCCGCGGGACCGTTCCTGTGCGTGTGACTCATGGCGGCGTCACCCCCCGGGCGGCCCGAACCGGATCCGCGCGGATTATGCAGGCCGGTTGACAAAATATACAAGAGCGGGCTTCTTTCCGTGCAATATACCACGAGCCGCCCCGTCCATAAGGGGTGGCCGCACACAGAGCCGGGGCGTGGCCCCGGCCGCGCCGGGATCGACCCGGCCGGAGGAGACACGCCATGGCTCTCACGCGTCGTTCGCTCGTGGCCGCCGGTCTGGCGGCGCCCGCGCTCCTGTCCGCCCGGACGGCCCGGGCGGCCACCACCCTCAAGCTGTCGCACCAGTTCCCGGGCGGCTCGATCGACGAGGGCGACTTCCGCGACCGCATGGCGCGCAAATTCGCGGTCGCCCTCAAGGAGCGCTCGAAGGGCGCCCTCGACCTGCAGGTCTATCCGGGCTCGTCCCTGATGAAGACCAACGCCCAGTTCAGCGCGATGCGGAAGGGCGCGCTCGACATGAGCCTCTACCCGCTCCCCTACGCGGGCGGCGAGGTGCCGGAGACCAATATCGGGCTGATGCCGGCGCTGGTGACCTCCTACGAGCAGGCCAAGGCCTGGAAGGCCGCCCCGGTCGGCCGCAAGCTCGCCGAGATCCTGCAGGCCAAGGGCATCGTGATGGTGTCCTGGGTCTGGCAATCGGGGGGCGTGGCGAGCCGCGAGCGCCCGCTGGTGACGCCGGACGACGCCAAGGGCATGAAGGTGCGCGGCGGCTCCCGCGAGATGGACCTGATGATGAAGGCGGCGGGCGCCGCCACCCTCAGCCTGCCCTCCAACGAATCCTACGCGGCGATGCAGACCGGCGCCTGCGACGCCGTCATCACCTCCTCGACCAGCCTGATCTCCTTCCGCCTGGAGGAGCTCGCCAAGGCGCTGACCTCCGGCAAGGGCCGCTCCTACTGGTTCATGCTGGAGCCGATCATGATGTCGAAGATCGTCTTCGACGGCCTGCCGAAGGACCAGAAGGACCTGATCATGCAGGTCGGGGCCGAGCTGGAGTCCTTCGGGCAGCAGGGCGCGATGGCGGACGACGACCGGGTCGAGCAGGTCTTCGGGAAGGCCGGCGCCAAGATCGCGACCCTCGACGAGGCGACCCTCGGCCGCTGGCGCGACATCGCCCGCGACACCGCCTGGAAGGATTACGCGGCGAAATCGTCGAGCTGCGCCGAGATGCTCAAGCTCGCGGAGGCAGTCGCGTGAGCCACGCCTTCGACGCGGCCTCGGCGGCGGCCGCCGGCCACGACGGGCGCGGCATCCCGCGCGCCCCGGGGGCGCTCGGCGCCGTCGAGGCCGCCATGGCGGCCGTCAACCGGCTGATCCTGCTCCTCGGGGGGCTCGCCCTGATGGCGGCCTGCCTGGTCCTCACCCACAGCGTCGTGGTGCGCTACTTCCTCAAGGTCCCGACCGAGTGGCAGGACGAGACGGCGGTGTTCCTGATCGTCGGCGCGACCTTCCTGTCGGCGGCCGCCGTGCAGGCGCGGCGCGGCCACGTCGCCATCGAGGCGCTGACCGGCCTGCTGAGCCCCCGCGTCAACGCCGCGCGGCTCGTCCTCGCCGACCTCGTCAGCCTGCTCTTCGTCGCCTTCTTCTCGTGGAAGAGCTGGACCCTCCTGCATGAGGCCTGGGTCGACGGGCAGACCTCGCAATCGACCTGGGGCCCGCCCCTCTGGATCCCCTACGCGCTGATGGCCTCCGGCATGACACTGCTCACCCTGCAGCTCCTGCTGCAGCTCGCCGAGGGGATCGCGCGGGGCCCCCTCGCGGCCGGCCGCGCCGATCCCAAGGTCGGGCTCGGGGCCGACCTCGCCGAGGTGGCCTCGCGGCCCGAGGGGGGCCCGCGGCCCGAGGCGGGCCCGCGGCCCGAAGTGGCCCCGCAGCCCGAAGTGGCCCCGCAGCCCGGGAGGGCCCCGCGGCCCGGGAGGGCCGCCCAATGAGCACGGCCGTCGTCGGAATCCTCTATGCCGGGGCGACGCTCGGGGCGATGCTGTCGGGCATCCCGATCGCCTTCGCGCTCGGGGCGGTCGCCCTCGTCTTCATGCTGGCCTTCATGCCGGGCGCCTCCCTCGATACGGTGGCGCAGAACGTCTACGAGGAGATGGCGTCGATCACGCTGCTGTCGATCCCGCTCTTCATTCTGAAGGGCGCGGCGATCGGGCGCTCGAAGGCCGGCCAGGACCTCTACTCGGCGATGCACGCCTGGATGCACCGCATCCCCGGGGGGCTCGGCATCGCCAACGTCTTCGCCTGCGCGCTCTTCGCCGCCATGGCGGGGTCGAGCCCGGCCACCTGCTCGGCGATCGGCTCGGCCGGCATCCCGGAGATGCGCAAGCGCGGCTATTCGGGGGGATTCGCGGCCGGGATCATCGCGGCGGGCGGCACGCTCGGCATCCTGCTGCCGCCCTCGATCACCATGATCCTCTACGCGGTGGCGGCCGAGCAATCCCTCGGGCGGCTCTTCCTCGCGGGGATCGGTCCGGGCCTCCTCCTGGTCGCGCTCTTCGCCCTCTACGCGGTCTTCCGCTTCCGGCGGGAATTCGCCGCCGCGCGGGCGGTCCAGGCGGCGGGCGGGCCCGGCCACGCGATCCTGGCCGAGGAGAGCTACTCGATGGCGCAGCGCTTCTCGACGCTGCCGCGGGTGATGCCCTTCGTGGTCCTGCTCACCGGCGTGATGGTGGCGCTCTACGGCGGCTACGCCACCCCCTCCGAGACGGCGGGGCTCGGCGGCATCCTGGCGCTCGTGCTGATCGCGCTGATCTACGGGGTCTGGAAACCGCGGGACGTCGACCCGATCCTCACCGCCACCCTGCGCGAATCGACCATGCTGATGCTGATCATCGGCATGTCGCTGCTCTACGCCTACGTGATGAGCTACCTGCATATCTCGCAGGCCGCGGCCGCCGCGATCGTGGCGCTGCAGCTCTCGCCCTGGCTGCTGCTGGCGACGATCCTGCTCCTCGTCGTGGTGCTCGGCTTCTTCCTGCCGCCGGTCTCGATCATCCTGATGACCGCGCCGATCATCCTGCCGCCGCTCAAGGCCGCGGGCTTCGACCTCGTCTGGTTCGGGGTGGTGATGACCATCACCATGGAGATGGGCCTGATCCATCCCCCGGTCGGCCTCAACATCTTCGTGATCAAGAACATCGCGCCGGACATCCCGCTCTCGGACATCATCTGGGGCACGCTGCCCTTCGTGCTGCTGATGGCGGCGGCGATCCTGATCCTGTGCGTCGCGCCCGGCATCGCCCTGTGGCTGCCGGACCGGCTGCTCGGGAGCTGACGCCGTGGCGGGCCGAGACTTCTCCGCCGGCGCGGCGGAACCCTATCTGTCCCGGACGGGCGGCGCGGCAGGAGACTTGCCCGTCGCGGAAGACTTGCCCGTCGCGGAAGACTTGCCCGCCGCGGACAGGCGGCACGGAGCGTGGGCTGGCGACATGGTGGCGATCTCCTTCCTCGGCGACCTCCTCCAGAGCATCACGGAGCGAGGCCGCGGGCTCATCCCCTTCGGCCGGGGGGAGGCTCTGTCGCGGGCGAGCGTCCCCGACCTCGTCAAGCTCTGCGAGGACCTGATCTCGCGGCGGGGCGAGGCCTCGGGCGTCGCCCTCGCCCGCATCATCCTCGACCGCTACGCCACCTTCACGGTGGCCGAGCGCCACGACTTCCTGCGCCGGATCGCGGTGGATTTCGGCGCCGACGTCGAGGCGGTGGCGGGCGCCATCGCGGGCTACCAGGCGGCCCCCTCGCGGGCGACCCTCGGGCGGCTGCACGAGGCGGCCGAGCCGCGCTCGCAGGAATTGATCCGCCGCCTCAACCTCGCCCGCGACGGCACGATCGCGCTGGTGCGCATGCGCGAGGACCTGTTCAGCTACCGCGACCTCCTGCGCGGCGCCGAGGACCGCGACGCCGCCCTGCTGGACGCGGTCGAGAGCCTCGATTCCGACTTCGAGCACCTCTTCGCCTCCTGGTTCAACCGCGGCTTCCTGGTGCTGCACCGGATCGACTGGACCACGCCGGCCCACATCCTGGAGAAGATCATCCGCTACGAGGCGGTGCACGCGATCTCGGGCTGGGACGACCTGCGGCGGCGGATCGAGCCGGCGGACCGGCGCTGCTTCGCGTTCTTCCACCCGGCCCTGGTCGACGAGCCGCTGATCTTCGTCGAGGTGGCGCTGACCACCAGCATCGCCACGGCGATCGGCCCGATCCTCTCGGACGAGCGCCAGCCCATGGCCTCGCGCGAGGCCACGGCCGCGATCTTCTACTCGATCTCGAACTGCCAGCGCGGGCTCGCCGGCGTGACCTTCGGCAATTTCCTGATCAAGCAGGTGGTGGAGGATCTCTGCCGGGAGATGCCGGCGCTGAAGACCTTCGTGACGCTGTCGCCGGTGCCGGGCTTCCGCCACTGGCTCGACCGCGAGCGCCGGGCGGACGCGCCGCAGGGCCTCACGCGCGAGGACGTCGAGACCCTGCGCCTCCTCGACAGGCCCGACTGGCACGCCGACAAGGCGACCGCGGAGACGGTGCGCAAGGCGCTGCTGCCGGCCGCCGCCTACTACTTCCTGCGCGCCAAGACCCCGCGCGGCAAGCCGGTCGACCCGGTCGCCCGCTTCCATCTCGGCAACGGCGCCCGGCTGGAGCGGCTGAACTTCCTCGGCGACGTCTCCAAGAAGGGCCTCGCCCAGTCCTACGGGCTGATGGTGAACTACCTCTACGACCTCGCGGCGATCGAGAAGAACCACGAGACCTACGCCAACCTCGGCACGGTCTCGGCCTCCATCGCGGTCAACCGCGAATTGCGCCAGAACCTGCCCCCCGCCCGCGCCGTCGCGCTGGCGGAGGCCTGAGGCGACCCGACGCGCCGCTCCCTGTCCGGATCCCCACCATGGCCAACCACTTCTTCGACCTCGTCCGCGCCCGCCTGCCGCAGGATCCCGCCGCGCGCCTCTTCCTCGAGACGCCCGAGGGCCTGCGCTGGAGCTACGCCGACCTCGTGGCGGCGTCCGGGGCCTACGCGGCCGCCCTCGTCGGCCTCGGCGTGGCGCCGGGCGACCGGGTCGCCGTGCAGGTGGAGAAGAGCCCGGCGGTGATCGCGCTCTATCTCGGCTGCGTGCGGGCGGGCGCGGTGTTCCTGCCCCTCAACACCGCCTACACCCCGGCCGAGATCGCCTACTTCCTCGGCGACGCCGAGCCGGCGCTGTTCGTCTGCGATCCGGGCCGGCTCGACACGCTGCGGCCGGTGGCGGAGGCGGCGGGCGTCAAGCAGGTCGCCACCCTCGACGCGGCGGGCGAGGGCACGATGGCGGCGGAGGCGCGCGGCCAGACCGAGAGCTTCGCGGACGTGGCGCGGGGCCCCGACGACCTCGCGGCGATCCTCTACACCTCCGGCACGACCGGGCGCTCGAAGGGCGCCATGCTCACCCACGACAACCTCGCCTCGAACGCGCTCACCCTGGTCGAGGCGTGGCGCTTCACGGCGGACGACGTGCTGATCCACGCGCTGCCGGTCTTCCACACCCACGGGCTGTTCGTGGCCACCAACACGGTGCTGATGGCGGGCGCCGCGATGATCTTCCTGCCCCGGCTCGACCCGCCGCGGATCCTCGCCCTGATGGGCCGGGCGAGCGTGCTGATGGGCGTGCCGACCTTCTACACCCGCCTCCTCAAGGAGCCGGGCCTGACGCCGGCGGCGGCCAGGGGCATGCGCCTGTTCGTCTCCGGCTCGGCGCCGCTCCTGGCCGAGACCCATCGCGAGTGGCGCGAGCGCACCGGCCACGCGATCCTCGAGCGCTACGGCATGACCGAGACCAACATGAGCACCTCGAACCCCTATGACGGGGAGCGGGTCGCGGGCACGGTCGGCTTCCCGCTGCCGGGGGTGGCGCTGCGGGTGGTCGATCCGGAGAGCGGGGCGCCGCTCCCGGCCGAGGCGGTCGGCATGATCGAGGTGCGCGGTCCCAACGTCTTCAAGGGCTACTGGCGCATGCCGGAGAAGACCGCGGCGGAGTTCAAGCCCGACGGCTTCTTCATCACCGGCGACCTCGGCAAGATCGACGCGCGCGGCTACGTCCACATCGTGGGGCGGGGCAAGGACCTCATCATCACGGGCGGCTACAACGTCTACCCGAAGGAGGTCGAGACCGAGATCGACGCGCTGCCGGGCGTGCTCGAATCGGCCGTGATCGGCCTGCCGCACCGGGATTTCGGCGAGGGCGTGACGGCCGTGGTGGTGCGCCGGCCGGGCGAGCGGGTGGGCGAGGCCGAGATCCTGGGCGCCCTCGAGGCCCGGCTCGCCAAGTTCAAGCTGCCCAAGCGCGTGCTGTTCGTGAACGAGTTGCCCCGCAACACCATGGGCAAGGTGCAGAAGAACGTGCTGCGGGACGCCAACCGGGACCTCTACGCGGGCTGAGACCCGCCGCCCGAGGGGCCGCGATGCCGGAGAGCCGGCGCGTCCGACCCCGCCCGCGGCCGGCGCCCGCACCCCGCGCCCGGATGCCCCTCCGGGGCCGGGTGGCCTCCAGGACCCCGACGGCCGCGCATCGCCCGTAATGGTCGGGAAGCGCCCGGCGGGCTGCCTCCGGGACGGGAGCGCTGCCGAAGCGCGGCGCAGCGCACGCGGCCGACCATCCGCCCGGATCACACCCCCGCGCGGCGCCTGAGCGAAGCCCCAATCCGCCATCCCGAAGGGGTCGAGCGGATGTGGTCTGACGCGCACGCCCCAGCCGCATCCCCGCAATCCACACGCGCCCCCGCCGCCCGTCCGCAACCTTGACCGGTTGCCCGCCGCGTGTTTTGTTCACGTTATGTTCTCAAGATGAGTCGGCGGCGATGGCGGATGGCGCGAGGCAGGGCGAGGCGCATCCGGCCCTCGACGCGGTGACGGCGGCCTATCTGCGCGAGGCGGGCGGCGATCCCTGCGCGGCCCTGCGGCGGGCGGTGGCCGACGCGCTCGCAGCGCTCGACGAGGCGGAGCGGCAGCGGGCGGCGCGCGAGCGGCTGATCTCGCGCGGCTACGTCCGGGCGGGCTGCCGCCCGGCTGACTGACGGCCCTCGGCCCCGAAACGCGCCGGCCCGCGCCGGCCGGCATGTGCGGGCGAGCACCTAGGCCGGGGCGCGGCGGAGCTATTCCGCCGGCTTCCCGATGATCGCGACGGAGCGGATCCATGGACACCAAGGCAGACCTGATCCGGGCAGACCTGATCCGGTACGACATCCGCCGCGACCGCCACGGCTGGACGGTCTACGACGTGCGCACCGGCGAGACCGCGGTGATCGACGGCGTGCTCCAGGTCGGGCTCGACATGGACGAGGCGGACGCCGTCGCGGACGCGCTGAGCGCGGACGCGCCGCTGCCGGGCTTGGCCGCCTCGCTGGCGGCGCGCTGGCCGCACGCGGCCCCCGAGGCGGCCCGATTTCGCCGCGCCTGATGCCGGCGCCGACGCTCCGCCGGAGGGCCCCGAGCGGCCCTGACGGCCCCGGACCGAGCGCATCGTCCGACGAAGGGGATGCCGGTTCGTCGAAGACAAGGCCCCGAGATCAGAGACCTGGAGCGGCGCCCGATCGCCGCGTGATCGGGTGCCGCCCTAGGCCGCGCCGTCCCGGGCGAGGGACGCCGTCGCGCCCGGCCCCGCCTCGCCGCGGCGCAGATGCGCCACGAAATCCTGCGCGAAGGGCGGCAGGGCGGCGAGGTCGCGCATGCAGATGGTGAGGTCGCGGGTCGCCCAGGGATCCTCCAGCGCCACGATCGCGATCGCCATGGTGCGGGCGGCCCGCCGGGCCGTGGTCTCCGGCACGATGCCGAGGCCGACCCGGCACTCCACCAGCCGGCAGACCGCGTCGAAGCCCCGCAGCTGCACCCGCAGCCGCAGGGGCTGGCCGATCCGCGCCGCCTTGGTGAGCAGGAACCGGGTCAGGGCGCTCGCCCGGTCGAGCCCGACGAGGTCGTGGTCGATCACCTCCGCGAAGGGGACGGCGACGCGGGACGCCAGCGGGTGGTCGGCCGCCACCGCCAGCACGAAGCGGTCGCGCCGGAACGGATAGGTCTGCAGCGTGCCGGTCTCGACGGTCGCCGCCACCAGGCCGAGATCCGCCGCCCCCTCGGCGACCAGCCCGACGATCTCGTCCGAGAGCCGCTCCTCGATCTCGACGCTCACCCCCGGATGCTGCGTCAGGTAGGCCGAGAGCACCTCGGGCAGGAATTCGGTGAGCGCGTTGGTGTTCGACAGGACGCGGATCTGCCCGGCCGCGCCCCCCGCGAAGGCCGCCAGGTCCGCCTGCAGCCGCTCGACGCTCCCCAGGATCGCCCGGGCATGCGACAGCAGCGTGCGCCCGGCCGGCGTCGGCGTCACCCCGTGCCGGGCCCGGGTCAGCAGCGCGGCCCCGAGGGAGGCCTCCATCGCCCGGATGCGGTGGCTCGCCGCGGCGAGCGCGAGGTTGGCCCGGGCCGCCCCGTGGGTGATCGAGCCCGCCTCGACCACGTGGCGGAACAGGCTCAGGTCGACGAGGTCGAAATGCATCGGGCAGTCCCGCCGGGAGAGGGCCCGATCCTGCGCCGCGCACGAAGGGCCGCCGCGGGAAATCTCTGGTATACCAGGGATCGGATGGGTCCCCAGGTTTCGCGGATCGCGAAGTCTCCGTCAACGAGATTCGCATTGCGAACCGGACCATTTCCAAACAAAGAGGGCACGAATGGGCGGCGCGCCGCCGGAACGCCCGGGCCCCGTGGCCCCGTGGCCGCGTTGTCGCCCCGTGACGGAGCCGATACGTAGCTGAGTTGGGAGCCGGACCAGTCGCCGGGCCTGCACGGAGCAAGGATCGCATCATGGCCGAAATCGTCAGGCCCGCCGTGGCCCGACCCCTCTCGCCCCACCTCCAGATCTACCGCTGGACCTGGACCATGGCGATGTCGGTGGCCCATCGCCTCACCGGGATCGCCCTCTACGGCGGCACCGCGCTGGTGGCGGTCTGGCTGGTGGCGCTCGCCTCCGGCAAGGCGGCCTACGATCCCGTGGCCTGGCTCTACGGCTCGATCCTCGGGCGGCTGGTGATCTTCGTCTATACCTGGATCCTGATGCACCACATGCTGGGCGGCATCCGCCACCTCATCTGGGATTTCGGGCACGGCATGGAGCCGGGCACGCGCATCGCGATGGCGCGGTACACGCTCGTCGGCTCGGCCGTGCTCACGGTCGTGATCTGGGCCGCGGCCCTGCTGGCACGCTGAGGGAGAGCGCCATGGTCGACAACCGTCCCGAGGCCACCCGCACCATCCGGACCTCCTACGCCCGGGTGCAGGGGCTCGGCCCGGCCCATCACGGCACCGGCGAGTGGTGGCTGCACCGCGTCACCGCGGTCTCCAACGTGCCGCTGATCCTGTCCTTCGTGGTGATCGTCGCCCTCTGCGCCGGCCGCTCCTACGAGGACGCGGTGCGCCTGGTGTCGCACCCGCTCGTCGCGATCCTGCTGATCCTGGGCGTCCTCTCGGTGACGAACCATATGCGGATGGGCATGCAGATCGTCATCGAGGATTACGTCCACGACAAGGGTCTGAAGATCGCCGCGGTGATCGCCAACACCTTCTACAGCACGGTGGTGGCGGTCGCCTGCCTGTACGCCATCGTGCGGATCAGCCTGCGCGCCTTCGCCTGACGTCCAACCCCCTCGAGCAGCGCCCGATCACGTTGCCGCCGGACGCTGCTCCAGGTTCCTGATTTGCCGCATTTTCTTCGACGAGCCGGAAGCCACTTCGTCGGAAAATGCTAGAGGGATCACGCCCATGGCCATCAACGGAAAAGCCGCGCCGGCCCAGACCGGCCAGGCGTACCCCATCGTCGAGCACAGCTTCGACGTCGTCGTCGTCGGCGCCGGCGGCGCGGGGCTGCGCGCCACGGTCGGCTGCAGCCAGGCGGGCCTGCGCACCGCCTGCATCACCAAGGTCTTCCCGACCCGCTCGCACACGGTCGCGGCCCAGGGCGGCATCTCGGCCTCCCTCGGCAATATGGGCCCGGACGATTGGCGCTGGCACATGTACGACACCGTGAAGGGGTCGGACTGGCTGGGCGACCAGGACGCGATCGAGTACCTGGTGCGCAACGCCCCGGCCGCGGTCTACGAGCTCGAGCACTGGGGCGTGCCCTTCTCGCGCACGGCCGAGGGCAAGATCTACCAGCGGCCCTTCGGCGGCATGACCACCGATTACGGCAAGGGCACGGCCCAGCGCACCTGCGCGGCGGCCGACCGCACCGGCCACGCCATGCTGCACACCCTCTACGGGCAGGCGGTCAAGAACCGGACCAACTTCTTCATCGAGTACTTCGCCCTCGACCTGATCATGGACGAGGAGGGCCGCTGCCGCGGCGTCATCGCCCTCGACCAGGCCACCGGCGAGATCCACCGCTTCCGCGCCGCCATGACCATCCTGGCGACGGGCGGCTACGGGCGCGCCTATTTCTCGGCGACCTCGGCCCATACCTGCACGGGCGACGGCAACGCCATGGTGCTGCGCGCCGGCCTCGCCCTCGAGGACATGGAATTCGTGCAGTTCCACCCGACCGGCATCTACGGGGCGGGCTGCCTGATCACCGAGGGCGCCCGCGGCGAGGGCGGCTACCTCACCAATTCGGAGGGCGAGCGCTTCATGGAGCGCTACGCGCCCTCGGCCAAGGACCTCGCCTCCCGCGACGTGGTCTCCCGCTCCATGACCATGGAGATCCGCGCCGGCCGCGGCGTCGGCAAGAACAAGGACCACATCTACCTCCACCTCGACCACCTCGATCCCAAGATCCTGCACGAGCGCCTGCCCGGCATCTCGGAATCGGCCAAGATCTTCGCCGGCGTCGACGTCACCAAGGAGCCGATCCCGGTGCTCCCGACCGTCCATTACAACATGGGCGGCATCCCGACGAACTATCACGGCGAGGTGCTGACCCTGCGGGACGGCAATCCCGACTACGTGGTGCCGGGCCTGATGGCGATCGGCGAGGCGGCCTGCGTGTCGGTGCACGGGGCGAATCGGCTCGGCTCCAACTCGCTCATCGACCTCGTGGTGTTCGGCCGCGCGGCCGGGCTGCGCTGCGCCGAGATCGTGGAGGCGAACGGCCGGCTGCCGGACCTGCCGAAGGACTCGGCCGACAAGGCGCTCGCCCGCCTCGACCGCTTCCGCTACGCCAATGGCGGCAGGCCGACCGCGGAGCTGCGCCTCGACATGCAGCGGACGATGCAGAACAACTGCGCGGTCTTCCGCACCGGCGAGGTCCTGGAGGAGGGCAAGCACCTCATCCACAAGGTCTGGTCGGGCATCGACGACATCCGGGTCACCGACCGCTCGCTGGTCTGGAACACCGACCTGCTGGAGACGCTCGAATTCGACAACCTGATCGGCCAGGCGGTGGTCACGATGGAATCGGCGGTCAACCGCACCGAATCCCGCGGCGCCCATGCCCGCGAGGACTTCCCCGACCGCAACGACAAGGACTGGATGAAGCACACCCTCGCCTGGCTCGACCCGGAGGGCCGCAAGGTCACGATCGACTACCGGCCGGTCCACACCTACACGATGTCGAACGACATCGCCTATATCGAGCCGAAGGCGCGGGTCTATTGAGCGGCGCGGCGGGCGGGAGAGCCCCATGCTGAAGCGGATGCGCCGCGCCAAGCCGGCGGCCTCGCCCGATTTCCTGCGGGCCGGGGCCCCGGCGGAGCCGCCCGGCTCCTGGCAGGAGATCGTGCGCGGGGCCTCGTCCGGGGACCTCGCGGCCGAGCGCCTGCGCGTCGCCAACCCGATGCGGGAGGCCTACTTCGCGCAGAACGCGGATCCGGAGAGCCGCTTCGCCTCGAAATGGACCCACTACCTCGACGCCTACGACCGCCACCTGGCGCGCTACCGCGGCCGGCCGGTCCGGCTGCTGGAGATCGGGGTCAACCACGGCGGCTCCCTCCAGGTCTGGCGGCGCTATCTCGGGCCCGAGGCGGTGATCCACGGCCTCGACATCGACCCGCGCTGCGCGACGGTCGGGGATCCGGACGTCACCATCCACATCGGCAGCCAGACCGACCGGGCGCTGCTGGGGCGGATCGCCGAGGCGATGGGCGGGATCGACGTGGTGATCGACGACGGCAGCCACGTCAGCGCCCACCAGATCGCCACCTTCGAGACCCTCTACCCGCTGCTCGCGCCGGACGGGGTCTACGCGGTGGAGGACGTGCACTGCTCCTACTGGCCGGAGGTCGGCGGCGGCTACCGGGCGCCCGGCGCCTTCATCGAGTACGCCAAGGACCTGCTCGACCGCCTGCACGCCCGCTACGTGCTCGACCCCGACCCGGGGCCGCGCGACCCGGGCTTCGCCGACGTGACCGACGCGATCGCCTTCTACGACAGCCTCGTCGTGTTCGAGCGGCGCCCGAAGGGGCCGGCCCGGGCGATCCCGGTCGGATTCCGGATGCTGGAGTGAGGGAGGCGCGCCGTGACCCGATTTCCCCGCAGCGCCCGCGATCCCGCCGTGAGGGGCGGCCGCGCCTGCATCCGCGGCACGGTTCGGGCGATCGGGAGGGCGCACGACGATCGTCTTGCCGGTTCCCTCCTCCTGACCATCGAGGCCGGTCGGCTCCGGCTTCGGGCTCTCGGTTCCGATCAATCTGCCTAGGTTTGCGACATGGCCCAATTCTCCCTTCCCAAGAACTCGCAATACGGCGAGGGCAAGACCTGGCCGAAGCCGGCCGGCGCCAAGAACCTGCAGGAGTTCCGGATCTACCGCTGGAACGAGGATGACGGCCACAATCCGCGGATCGACACCTACTACGTCGACCGCGACGATTGCGGGCCGATGGTCCTCGACGCGCTCTTGTGGATCAAGAACAAGGTCGACCCGACCCTGACCTTCCGGCGCTCCTGCCGCGAGGGCATCTGCGGCTCCTGCGCCATGAACATCATGGGGCAGAACACGCTGGCCTGCACGCTCGGCATCGACGATTGCCGGTCGGCCCAGATCCGGATCTATCCGCTGCCGCACATGCCGGTCCTGAAGGACCTCGTGCCGGACCTGTCGAGCTTCTTCGCCCAGCACGCGGCCATCGAGCCCTGGCTGCAGACCGAGACGCCCTCGCCCGAGAAGGAGTGGCGCCAGACGCCGGAGGACCGCGCCCGCCTCGACGGGCTCTACGAGTGCATCCTCTGCGCCTGCTGCACCACCTCCTGCCCGAGCTACTGGTGGAACGGCGACCGCTTCCTCGGCCCGGCGGCGCTGCTCCAGGCCTATCGCTGGCTGATCGACAGCCGCGACGAGCACACGGGCGAGCGGCTCGACATCCTGCACGACCCGTTCCGGCTCTACCGCTGCCACACGATCATGAACTGCGCCAATACCTGCCCCAAGGGGCTGAACCCGGCCAAGGCCATCGCCGAGATCAAGAAGATGATGGTGGCGCGCGAGGTCTGATCCGGGATCCGGTTGATCCGAGCGGATCCCGTCTCACGCGCCCGCGCGGCGCCTGAGCGAAGCCCGCATCCGCATGGCGACGCAATCCGCCGCATTCGGGATGATCCTTCCCGCTGCGGCATTGCGGCCACACCCCCTCGAAAAGGCGCCTGCGGGCGCCTTTGTCGTTCCGGCCGGCCCTGCGGGCGCCTTCCGGTGCGGCTATGGCGGCGAACACCCCTCCTGTCCGGGATCCGTGATGCCGCGTTCGACCCTCCGCCCCGTCGCCGTGCCGTCGCTCGCCGTCGCGGCGCTCGCCGCGAGCCTGGGGGCCTGCGCCTCCTCGCGCTTCGACGCGGCGCCGCCGCGCCTCGCCGCCCGGCAGGCGCGCCCGGCCGCGCCCGAGGCGGAGCCGGATCTCGGCCCGCCCGGCCTCGCCGCCGGCCCGGTCACCTCCGCCCCGCTCGCGCCGCCGCCCGGCGCCAGCGCGGCGCCGGGCGAGCCGGCGGCCCCGTCCGGCGTGGCGGCCAATCCCGGCGGGCCGATCATGGCCGAGCCGGGCCCGGCGCCCGCGCCGGTGCAGCAGCAGGCCGCCCTGGCGCCGCCCCCGCCGGTCGCGGCCGGCGGGCGCTCCTCGGTGGTCGGCGGCTGGACCGCCAAGGACGCCACCGGGGCGAGCTGCCGCATCACGCTCGCCAGCACCCCGGCCCTCGACCTCTACAAGGCGACCTCGAGCGGCTGCGCCAACAAGGACCTCGCCAAGGTCACGGCCTGGGACTACCGCGACGGCGAGGTCTACCTCTACCAGCCGGGCGGCACGGTCGCGGCGCGGCTGCGCGCGGCGGGCGGCGCCATGGACGGCGCCCTCTCCAAGTCCGGCGCGCCGCTCGCGCTGGTGCGCTGAGGCTGGACAGGGGCGCGGATCGGGGCGAGGGTCGCGGCCCCGTCCCGCCGCCCCGGAGTCCCCGATGCCCTCCCTCGCCGAAGAGGTCGCCCGCACGTTCGGCAGCCCGGCCGTGATGATCGACCTCGACCGGGTCGAGCGGAACATCGCCCGGCTGCAGGCGGCCTGCGACGCCGCCGGCCTCGCCAACCGCCCGCACATCAAGACCCACAAGAGCCCGGTCCTGGCGCGGATGCAGCGGGAGGCGGGGGCGCGGGGCCTGACCTGCCAGACCCTCGGCGAGGCCGAGGTGATGGCCGAGGCCGGCCTCGACGACATCCTGATCAGCTACAACCTCGTCGGGCCGGAGAAGCTCGGGCGCCTCGCCCGCCTGCTGCGGCGCACCGCCCTGACGGTGAGCGCCGACCACCCGGCGGTGGTGGCGGGGCTGGGCGAGGCGGCGGCCGCGGCCGGGCGCCCCCTCGCGGTGATGGTGGAATGCGACACCGGCCGCGCCCGGGCCGGCGTCGCGCGCCCCGAGGAGGCGGTGGCCCTGGCGCGGCAGATCGCCGGCACGCCCTCCCTGCGCTTCGCCGGGCTCCTGCTCTACCCGCCGGAGGACGGCGTCGCGGCGACGCAGGCCTTCCTCGACCGCGTCCGGCAGGGCCTGGCCGGGGAGGGGCTGGAGGCCGGCATCGTCTCGACCGGCGGCACCCCGAACCTGCGGCATCTCGGGGCGGTCCGCGGCGCCACCGAGCACCGGGCCGGTACCGTGATCTTCAACGACCGCATGATGATGGCCTGCGGGGCGGCGCTCCCGGAGGATTGCGCCCTCGACGTGGTGGCCACGGTGGTGAGCCGGGCCGTGCCCGAGCGCGGCGTCCTCGACGCGGGCTCGAAGACGCTCACGGCGGATCCGGGCGGCGGCCTCGACGGGTACGGGCTGATCCGCGAGGCGCCGCGGGCCCGCATCCACAAGCTCGCCGAGGAGCACGGCTTCCTCGACCTCGCGGCCTGCCCGGAGGCGCTGCCGGTGGGCAGCGTGGTGCGGGTCGTCCCCAACCACGTCTGCGTCGTGGTCAACATGGTCGACCGGCTGGTGACGACCCGCGCAGGACGGATCGTCGGCGAGATCCCGGTCGCCGCCCGCGGCCTCACGGGCTGACGGGCGCGCCCGCGCGGGCGGCGGCGAGCATCGCCCCGGCGCGCGACACCTCCCGCATGATCCCCGCCCCGTCGTCGAAATCCGCGTCCCTCTCGACGATGACGACCCGCGCGGCCGCCCGCCGGAGGAGGTCCGCGTAGAGGCTCCAGCTCCGCTCGGAGATCGGCGCGCTGTGGCTGTCGATCATCCGCCCCCCGGCCTCGACGCCGCCCGAGAGGTGGACCTGCACGACGCTCTCCAGGGGAAAGGAGCGCAGGATGTCGGCCGGGTCCAGGCCGCGGTTGAGGCTGTTGACCTCGATGTTGGTCACGTCGAGGAGCATCCCGCACCCCGTCGCCCGCACGAGCTCGCGGAAGAACTCGCCCTCCGTCATCTCGGCCCCGGGGATCGTCAGGTCCGCGGTGATGTTCTCGAGGACCAGCGGGATCCCGAGGCAGTCCTGGACCGCGTTCACGTTGTCGATCGCGGCGCTCAGGTTCGACCGGCCGTACCAGACCGGCGTGAGGTGGCCGAGGCTCACGCCCCGCACGCGGGTCACCGCGAGGTGGTCGCTGTAGTAGGGCGCCGCCGTGAGCCGGCAGAGGCGGCGCACCTCCCCGAGATAGTCCGGGTTCGGGCGCTCCGCGCTCCCCACCGAGAGGTCGAGGCCGTGCAGGACGATGGGCAGGCGCTCGCGCAGCGCGGCGAGTTCGTTCCGCCGCTCCGGCCGGAACAGGTAGTTGTCGGCCATCACCTCGACGACCTCGACCCGGCCCGCGGCGCCGAGGATCTCCTCGCGCAGGTCGAGCCGGTAGCCGATCCCCGCGCCCAGGCGGGCGTTGGCGTCAGGGCGCTCAGGCATGCAGGACTCCGAGCCGGACCAGGTGCGAGACGTGCCGGCGCACGAGGTCCGCGACGTCCCCCCGCCGCAGCTCCTCTCCCAGGATCCGCGCGCAGGCGGCGAGGTCGGTGCGCCCGTCGCACAGGTCGAGCAGGCGCTCCGTCGCCGCGTTGATCGCGAGCGCGCCGGGCGCGCCGTCCTCCCGCCGGCGATAGACCGCGAGGATGCAGGCCGAGGGCTGCGGCGCCACCGCCTCGCCCCGGCCGAGCGCGGCCGCGATCGCCGCGACCGCGAAGCCGTGCCGCTCCACCGTCGTCCCGCGCGCCAGGCGGGGCCGGGCCTCGCGCGCCGGTTCGCCGTCGCCCGCGGACCGCGCCGGCTCCGCGCCCCGCTTCGTGCAGAGCCGCTGCCGCTCGTACCGGACGAGGTCGAACAGGTAGGGCGGGTCGCCGGCCCCGACCGCCTGGGCGAGGCTGCTGCCGAACCCGATGAGATGCGCCAGGGACTGCGCCCTATCCTGGGACGGGTGGCCCGCGTAGTAGCGGCGGTAGGCCCGCGCGACGCGGTCCGGCGCCGCGGCGCAGGCCGCCGGGTAGGCGTTGCGGATGCGGTCGAGCGCCTTGCCGAACAGCTCGCCGGCGATCTCCTCCACGGGCGCGCGGGGCAGCGCCGCCAGCGCCGCGGCCTCGGCCGCCGGCAGGCCCAGGCTCTCCACCGCGGCTTCCGGATTCTTGAAGAACAAACCCCGATAGATTTCGTCGGTATAGAGTTTCGCCAGCACGGATTGCATGTCAGACAAGCTCATCCTGGCGATCTCACCCCATCATCTGAAGGAGAAGAATTTCACGATCGTGGTGAGAATGCCGGAATTGAACCGGCTGCTGGTGTCCGTGATCTGGGCGAACTCGGATCGCCGGCACTTGGTGTTGTCGGCCGAGCAGGAGCCGGCCCCGCAGGAGGCGCCGCCGCTCGCCAGATCGAGGTCGTCCAGGGGCAGGGATTGCGGGTCCGAGGGCGCCGCGACCTCCACGGCCTCGAACGGGTCGCCCTGCTCGGGGGCGCTCCCCTCGGGCCGGGCGCCGTCCTTGTCGTCGCGGGTCGGCATGCCGGTCTCCTCCGTGGCGCGTCGGGTCGATGGTCCGGCCGCGTTCGGGGGCACGCGGCGCCCGCCCTGGCCGTGCACCGCGCATGTCCGTGACCGGCAGGACGCGTCCTCCTCGGCGGGGCAGTCCTCGACGCCTCCCCTCCCGGGGGATGCGCCCGCACTCCCGCCGATGCTCCAATCCGGCCGGACTTGCAACTGTACAGACGAAGAGTATCACTTGGGCATGACTCCCGCAACGCGGCCTTCTCGTTGCGTATGCTCCGGCCTCGGCGCAAGTCGGGCGCGCTCGTCTGCGCCGGGACGCCGCGAGGGCCGGTCTCTCCTGATGCGGGGGAGCCTGTGCCGGCCCGCGGCGGGGAGCGGCCGGCCGTGACGGACCGGGCGCAGGCGCGCGGCGCGTCCCCGATCGACGATCCGCCCCGGGCGTCCCTCGTCGAGGCGCTGAGGCGGATGGGCCGCGGCGGGGCGGGCGCGCGGCGGCTCGCGATCGATCTCGGCTGCGGCGCCGGTCAGGACAGCCTCGCCCTGCTGCGCCGGGGGTGGACCGTCGTCGCGATCGACGCCTCCGCGCGCGCCGGGGAGGCCGTGCGGGCGGCGGTCGAGCCGCGCCACGCCGCCCGGTTCCGCTTCGTCCGGGCGCGGTTCGAGGCCGCGGCGCTGCCCGCCGGAGCGGCGCTCGTCAATGCCAGCTTCAGCCTGCCGTTCTGCGCGCGGGAGCACTTCCCGCGCGTCTGGGCCGGGATCGAGGCCGCCCTGGCTCCGGACGGATGGTTCGCCGGCCACTTCTTCGGCATGCGGGACGAGTGGGTCCGCGAGGGCGCCTGCCTCGGGTGGACGGCGGAGGAGATCGCGCGGCTGTTCGCGCGCTTCGAGGTCGTCTGGCGGCGCGAGGAGGTCGAGCGCGCCCCGTCGATCCACGGCCCGGTGAAGCGCTGGCACATCGTCGCGGTGGTCGCCCGGAAGCGGGCGCCGGGAGGCGGCCGGTTCGGCTGACCCGGTCGCGGGCCGTCGCGTGTCGCCCGGCATCAGGGGGCCGTGGCTCGACGGGGCGGCGGGGCCCCGGGCGCCCGTCGCGGCGGGACCGCGGCCCCGAGCGGGCGGGCCGGGGATCAGATCCGGGCGCACAGGCCCCACCAGAGCGGCAGCGTCAGGAAGGACAGTACGGTGCCGATGCCGACGAGCAGCGTGATCAGCCGCGCGTCGAGGCCGTACTGGATCGCGACGATCGACCCGCCGATCTGCGGCGCCATCGCGGATTCGAGCAGCGTGACCTGGACCGGGACGCCCCTCAGACCGAGCAGGCCGATGTACAGGGCCATGATGATCAGGGGGGCGAGCAGGAGCTTGTAGCCGATGCCCAGGCACAGGGCCAGGGCGTTGCCGGAGAGGGCCGCGGCGCGAAGCTGCAATCCGACGGAGACGAGCGCCAGGGGAGCCAGCGTGCCGCCGAGCCGCGCCAGGATCGACGCGAACCAGTCGGGATAGGGGAGGGGCAGCAGGAGGAGGGCGGCCGCGAGCGCGATCAGCGGCGGGAAGCCCGCGATCCTCTTGAGAATGTCGCGATGCGTGAGCGATGGTCCCTCGGCGTAGAAGCACACCGCGAGGATCCCGAGCGTGCTGAGGACCAGGTAGGTCCCGAGTTGATCGATGATGATCCCGAGCTGCATCTTGTCCGCGCCGAAGAAGCTCTCGATCACCGGCAGGCCGATGAAGGAGGTGTTGCCGAGCCCGGCCACGACGCTGAGCGCGCCCGTCGTCTTCCTGCTGAAGTTCAGCATCCTGCCGAGCAGCCAGAACAGCACCACGCTCGCGAAGAAGACGATCCACGGCATGGCGATCGCGTAGAGCACGGACGCGTCGATGCGCACGGAGTGGATGTGGGACAGGATCAGCGCCGGCAGCGAGATGTGGATGATGAAGGCGTTCAGGGCCGTGTGGGCGTTGTCGGGGACGCGCCCGGCCTTCTGCAGGATGATCCCGATCATCAGGCAGGCGAACAGCATGATGATGTTGTCCATGGCGTCACGCCCCTGTTCGGCGGCCGTCCCTCCGGCCTTCGTGGATCAGTCGGCGTCGCCCGCGCGGGTGGCGGGGGCGGGGACATCCGCGAGATCGCTCGCCCCGGGCGAGGCCGCCTGAACGACGCGGTCGGCGTGGCAGATGATCAGCAGAAATGCAGTCATGGCTACCACATCCGGCATGAGTGATGATGCTCCCGGGTCGCCTCGGAGTGCATCCTTGTCGATTTACGCCGCTTGCGCCTCCGCCAAACGGAGGAGAGCGTTCGTCGTCTTGAAGAGTTGCGCGGGCGCCGTGATCGGCAGCGCGAACTCAGCGTGCGGGCAGCTTTCGCCTGTCGCGCATCCGGCGGTTACGACGCATCCCCGAGGGGCGACCGCAGGCCGAGCACGACGCGCAGGAGATCCGTGTGCGAGCACCCGCAGCTCGCCGGGCGGGAGCCGGACCAGGGTGGCGGCCGAGGCGAGCGGGGGTGACGAAGTCCCGCTCCGGCTCGCGCAGGAGGCGCAGGAGCGCCTCGCCGACCTTCGCCAAGGCGACCCGGGAGGCGTACGGGACCCGTCCCGTCGCGTCGCTGAGGCGCGCGTCGCGTCCCCTGCTCCCGTGCCGGGCGGTCACCTCGGCCACGAGCCGCCTCCCGTCCGCCGTCGCGCCCACGAGGCGTCCCGCCCGCTCGCGGAGCAGGCTCCCCCGCGCGCGCTCGGCCCGCGCCTTGAGCGTTGCCGAACACGATGCGCCGGTCCGGCGCCAGGATCAGGACCGCGGCGGAGAGCGCGTCAGCGGCGCCCCGATGGAGTCGTCGTGGTCGCGGTCCGCGAAGCAGTTCCGCCCGGAGGGGCTGGCATGGACGGCCTCGACGCTCATGTCCGGCTCGCGGCTCTCGCACATCGGCTCGCGCAGGGGATGCACCGGGCCGATCGGCGTCATCGGGTTGAGATGCATATTCTCCGCTGCGGGCTTCAGAATTTCTTCTGCATAGCCGTGATGTGCGGCCATTCTGCTTTCATCGCCAGGCGCCATCCTGCGGCGCGAGGCGTCGTGACGGATGGACAACTCGGCTGCACGACAGGATATCCGCCTTCAACGGGAAGATTGCGTCCCGGAGACGGATGGCAAGCCCGGCCGGGCGGCGCCGCCGGCCCGGCTCACGGATTGACCCGCACTCCCACCAGGAACGTGTCGGAGCGGTAGCTCGATCCCGCCGCGGTGCTGCGCAGGTCCTCGTGCGTGTAGCTCGCCCGGATGCCGAGCCAGCGGGTGAGCCGGTAATCGAGCTTCAGGCCGGCGAGCAGCCCGTCCTCGCGGATGCCGACGCCCCGATACTCGTTCGAGTAGAGAGAGCCCATCAGCGTCAGGCGCAGGTTGCGCAGGAGGTCGTAGGTGAGCTCCGCCCCGTAGGATTGGGTGAGGACGCCGCTCGCGTTCGGCACCACGGTCTCGATCACGCCGGTGCTGGCGGTGAGCCGCAGGGCGATCAGCGGCGTCGCGGCCCAGAGCAGCGCCCCGTCGAAGACCGGGCCGGTGACGTCGCGCAGGCGGTTGTCCGCGTAGCCGCGGCGCAGATAGCCGGCCGAGACCTCGCCAATGAGGATGCGCGAGAGTTCGAAAGACGACCCGCCCCGCAGCGTCAGCCCGTCCGAGTCCCGCCGGTAGCCCGCGGAATCGGCCCGCAGGTCGTGCACGCGGGTGTCGAGGAGCGCGTCCACGAAGGGGGTGAAGCCCGGGCCGATCTCGTAGCCCGTGCGCAGGCGCAGCCCGTAGGTGTTGGCGTTGCGCTCGTCCTGGCGCTGGACCGAGCCGTTGGCGAGGAGCGCGTCGTCGAAGGAATCGCGGGTGATCACCCCGCGCAGGGCCACCTGCAGGCGGTTGAAATCCTGCACCACCCCGACCGTGCCGCCGTAGCTCGCCGCGACCGGACGCTCGCGCAACTGCGCGTTGAGGTCCGGACTGTTCGCGCGCTGGGTCGTGACGAGGTAGCTGCCCTGGACCTCGATCCGGGTGTCGCGGGAGGCGTCGAGGCGCAGGAGGAAGGCGCCGTCGCCATCCGGGCGGTCGGCCGTGCGGTTGTCCGGGAAGCTGACGTAGCCCCCGCGCAGGGTCCCGCTGAGCGAGTGGGCCGACCAGTCGCTCTGGAAGCCGAGCTCGCCGTCCGTGCGGAACGCCGCCGAGCCCTTGCCCTTGGCGGCGCGGTCCGGGTTGGTGTCGTAGCCGGCGCTCTCCTGCAGGGCGGGAAACAGCGTCAGGCCGCCGACCTTCACGCCGAGCGGCGCGTAGGGGTCGGTCGGGTCGATCGGGCGTCGCCGCAGGAGCGGCGCGGCGAGGTTCGGATCGGGCAGGCCGACCACTGGCTCCTGCACGACCGGATGCAGGGCCGGCGGATCGGCGACCGGAGCCTGCGTGAGCGGCCGCACGAGGCCCGCCGTCGGCGGCCGGGTGCGCCGCTGCGGCGGCCGGCGGGGCTTCTCGCCCGCGCCCAGAGGGCGGGCGGAGGGACGGGCTTGGGCGCGGGGACCTGTCTCGGCCGTGCCGCGCAGGCGCAGGCTCCCGGACGCCGCCGCGCCGCCCGCCTCGGCGGCGATTCCGGGCGCCGGGTCCGTGCCGGGGAGCGGAGCCTGGGCCCGGGCCGGTCCGGCCAGGAGCAGCGCCGCGAGGGCGAGCCCGCCTGCGGACCAGGGTCCCGGCGCGGACCAGGGTCCCGGCGCGGATCCGGCTCCGCCAGCGGACGGGTTCGCCGGCCGCTTCCCGGCGGCCCGTCCCCGCTCGTCTGTCGGCCGCTCTGGCACCACCGGCCGCTCCGCCTCGCCGGGCCTGCAGGGCAGGGCGCCGGACCCCAGGATCGAGGGAGCCGCCCGGATGCGCGGCCACGGCCCCGCAAGCGCGCGGCTCCCCGGACCGGCAATAAAACGTTAGGGTTAGCAGCCGATTAACGCATCGGGGCCGGGCCGGCCGCCGCGGGCGGCCGGGACGACGCCCGCCTCGTCGAGGTGATCGCCAACGCGGCCGCCCGGACCGCGCTCGACGTCCCGAGGGGCGGGCCCTCGCCTGAGGAGGGCCGCGCCGCCGTGGGCGGTCCGGTCACGGGGCGTCCGGCGGCGCCGCGTCGCCCGGGCCGAGCGCCCGCTGCATCAGCACGGTGTCGAGCCAGAGCCCGTGCTTCCAGCCGACCGCCCGCAGCACCCCGACCTGCGCGAAGCCGAGGGCGGCGTGGAGGCGGATCGAGGCCGCGTTGGCGGAATCCCCGATCACCGCCACCATCTGGCGGAAGCCGCGGGCCGTCGCGGCCTCGACGAGGTCCCCGAGCAGGCGCCGGCCGATGCCCTGGCCGAGGCGGGCGGGATCGACGTAGACCGAGTTCTCGACCGTGCCCCGATAGGCCGGCCGGGTCCGGTAGGGGCCCGCATAGGCGTAGCCGAGGAGGGCGTCGCCCGCGACCGCCACGAGGTAGGGGTAGCCCGCCCCGACCAGGCCCGCGTGGCGGCGCAGCATCTCGGGCATGTCCGGCGGATCGAGCTCGAACGAGGCGCGGCCGGTGCGGACCGCGTGGGCGTAGATCGCCTGCACGGCCGGGATGTCCTCCGGGCCGCAGGGCCGCACGATCAGGTCGTCCGCACGCGCCATGCCGCTTCCCCTCCCGCATCCGGCCCCGCTTGTGCCATGCCGGGGGCGCCCGCGGATCCCGGGCAGGGTCATAGGTTTTCCGGAAGATCACTTCCGGAAAACCTATGACAAGCCCGCGCGGCGCTCGAGGGAAGCCGAAATCCGCATTGCGAAGCAATCAACCGGATGTCGTATCAGGGGTCGAGGCGGGCGAACACCACCTGTGTCTCGCCGTAGGTCCGGCGCTCCAGCTCCGAGAAGCCGGGCGGCAGGGCGAGGGCGGCGCAGGCCGCCTCCTCGACCAGGGCGAGGGCCCCCGGCGCGAGCCAGCCGCCCGCCCGGCAGGATTCCAGGGCCCTCGGGGCGAGGTCGCGCCCGTAGGGCGGGTCGCAGAAGACCAGGCCGAAGGGCTCGCCCGGCGGGGCCGCCCCGAGCCGGGTCGCGTCGCGGCGGAAGAGCCGGGTCGTGCCGCCCAGGCCGAGCGCCTCGACGTTGCCGCGGATCACCCCGCGCGCCTCGGCGCCCTCGTCGACCATCAGCGCGAAGGCGGCGCCCCGCGACAGGGCCTCCAGGGCCAGGGCGCCGGTCCCGGCGAAGAGGTCGAGCACCCGTGCCCCCGGGACGGGGTCGCCGTAGGCGTGGGCCAGCACGTTGAAGAGCGCCTCGCGCAGCCGGTCCGAGGTCGGCCGGATCGCGTCGCTGCGCGGCCCCGCCAGGGCCCGGCCCCGCAGGGCGCCGCCGACGATGCGCATGGCTCAGCGCCCGCGGGGCGGCCGCCCTTCGCCGGGCCGCCCGCCGCCCGGTCGTCCGCCCGGTCCGCCGGGTCGCGGGGCCGCGCCGCCGCGACCCGGCCGGCCGCCCTTCGAGCCGCCTTTTGCAAAGCCGGGGCCGCCCTTTGCAAACCCGGAGCCGCCCTTTCCGGGACCGCCCTTGCCGAAGCCGGGGCCGCCGCGGCCCGCGCCGGGGCCGCCCTTGCCGAAGTCGCCCTTGCCGAAGCCGCCCTTGTCAAAGCCGCCCTTGTCAAATCCGCCCTTGCCGAAGCCGGGCCGGCCGCCGCCCTCGGGGCGCGGACGCGCGCCGCCCTCGGGCCGCCCTGACCCCTCCGGGCGCGGGCGCCGCGCGGGGCGCTCCTCGCCCGCGCGGGGCGGGCGGTCGCCGCGGGCGGGCCGCTCGCGATCTAGGCGGCCCTCCGGCCGCTGCCGGCCCTCCGGCCGCTGCCGGCCCTCCGGCCGCTGCCGGCCCTCCGGCCGGGGCCGGCCCTCGGGCGGGCGGCGCGGCTCGGGGGCGGGCTCCGCCTTGAGGCGCTCCACCACGACGCGGCGCTCCCCCGTCGCGATCGCGCCGACCCGCTCGCGCGGGCGCTCGGCCGCCGCGGCCCGGGCCTCCTTGGGATCGTTCGTCCGCCGCCGCAGCCGCGGGCGCGCCTCGACCGCGGCCTCGATCTCCGGGTCGTGCCAGACCGCCCGGCGCAGGGCCGGCCCGGTCGCGGGTTTGCGGTCCCGCTCCGGGCGCGCCCCGGGGCGGGCGGGCGCGCGAATTGCGGCCGGGCCGGGTCGCGGCCCGGCCGGGCCGGACGCTCGCCGCGGTCGAGGCGCTCCCCGCGATCCGGGCGCGCGCTGCGGTCCGGGCGCTCGCCCCGGGGCCGGTCGCGACCCGGGGCGCCCGTCCTGCCGGCCGCCGGGGCCGGGGGTTTGGGCGACCCGAACGGGGCGATCGGCTCGCGCACGGGGCTGGTGAAGTCGACGCCGGCCTGCTCGGCGAGGGAGCGGCCGAGCTGCTCCTTGAGCACCTTGGTGCGCACCTCCTCGACGAGCCCGACCTCCAGGTCGCCGAGCTGGAACGGGCCGAAGGAGAGCCGGATCAGCCGGTTCACCGAGAGGCCGAGATGCTCCAGAATCCGCTTCACCTCGCGGTTCTTGCCCTCCCGCAGGCCGAGCGTCAGCCAGACGTTGTCGCCCTGCTGCCGGTCGATGCTGGCCTCGACGGGGCCGTATTCCATCCCGTCGATGGTGACGCCGCCGCGCAGGCGGTCGAGGGCCGCCTGGTCGACGTCGCCGTAGGCGCGCACCCGGTAGCGGCGCAGCCAGCCGGTCTCCGGATGGGCGATCACCTTGGCGAGACCGCCATCATTGGTGAGGAGCAGCAGCCCCTCGGTATTGATGTCGAGCCGGCCGATCGCCACCACCCGCGGCAGGTCCTCGGGCAGGATGTCGAACACGGTCTGGCGCCCCTCGGGGTCGCGGGCGGTGGTCACCACGCCGCGGGGCTTGTGGAAGATCCACAGCCGGGTGCGCTCGCGGACGGGCAGGGGCTCGCCGTCGACGACGATGCGGTCGCCGGGCCCGACCGTCACGGCGGGCGTGGTCAGGGTCTCGCCGTTGAGGCTGACGCGCCCCTCCAGGATCATCGCCTCCGCGTCCCGCCGCGAGGCGACGCCCGCCCGGGCCATGACCTTGGCGATGCGCTCGGGCTCGGCCGTCTCGGAGGGCGCGGGGCGGGCGGGGAGGCCGCGCCGGGGGACGCCTCGGCCGTCCCGCGGCGGCGCCTCTCCCCGCGGGGCTCGTCGTCGTTGCTGTCGCTCATGCGCGCCTGATACCAGAGCGCATCCTTTTCCGCGAGCGGGGCCGATGGGGGATTCGCCGGAGACGACGAGACGGGGCCGCCCCGATCCGCTCGGGCTCGCCTTCGCGGCGGCGCGGGAGGCGGCCGCCCTCGGGGAGGTGCCGGTGGGCGCCGCGATCGTGCGCGACGGGACCGTGCTGGCGGTGGCGGGCAACCGCCCGCGCACCCTGCGGGACCCGACCGCGCATGCGGAGATCCTGGCGATCCGGGCCGCCTGCCGGGCGATCGGCGACGAGCGGCTGATCGGCTGCGACCTCTACGTGACGCTGGAGCCCTGCGGCATGTGCGCGGCGGCGATCAGCCTCGCGCGCCTGCGCCGCCTCTACTTCGCCGCCGCCGACCCGAAGGGCGGCGCCGTCGAGCACGGGCCGCGCTTCTTCGCGCAGCCCACCTGCCACCACGCCCCGGAAGTCTACGGGGGGCTGCGCGAGAGCGAGGCCGCTTCCCTGCTGCGGGAGTTCTTCCGCGCGCGGCGGGACTGAGCGGAATGGCCCCGCCGCGCGATCTCCGCGGGCGGCTCATCCGCCATCCGGTCGATGGCTTCGCCATCTCCCATTTCGGCCGTGCGGATATCGGCGTCGCTCAGGCGCCGCGCGGGCTTGCGATCCGGGATCCGCTGCGATCGAGCGGATCCCGGATCAGGCGGCCCTGGCTTGGCTCCGCGCCGAGGCCCGCGCGATCGCGTCGACGACCCGGTCGGGCGCGAGGTGATGGATCATGTGGCCCATGCCCGGAACGACGATGAAGTCGCTGCGCGGCAGGTCCCGGTGCAGCCGCTCCGATTGGCGGCCGACATCGGCGATCTGGTCGTCCGCGCCCGTGATGATCACCACCTTCTGCGTCAGGTCGCGGTAATGCCCCTGAAGCTCCATGCTGACGGGGGTCATGAGCGCCGCGTCCTCGGCCGCCGCGCGCAGCTGCGACGGGCGGAGCATCAGCTCCTTGGGCATCTGCGCGTCGAAGCGCGCCGGCACGTCGGCGGGCGCGAACATGGCCTTGATCAGGCCCGGCAGGATGAGCCGGGCGATCAGCGGCGACACGGTGTGGCGCATCACGTCCCCGAGCACCGGGATGGCCGGGGGCGAGAACAGGACCACGTCGGCCCGCAGGGTCGGGTAATAGTACCCCGAGGCGAGCACGAGGCTGCGCACGAGGTGCGGGGCCTGCAGCGCGAGGGCGACCGCGACCAGGCTGCCCCACGAATGCCCGAGCACGACCGCCCCTCTGACCCCGAGGCGCTCCAGCGCGCCCTGAAACAGCGTCGCGTGCGCCCGCGGCGTCCAGAGGCCCGCGGGCGCGACGTGTAGCCGTAGCCCGGCCGGTCGATGATGATCACCCGGTGGCGCGTGGCGAGCGCCTCGACCACGCCGCTGACGAGGAAATCCTCGATCATGGTGCCGTTGCCGTGAATGAGCACCAGGGGGTCGCCCCGTCCCCGCTCCACGTAGTGCAGGCGCACCCCGTCGACGGTGAGGAACCGGCCGACGGGCGGGTGGTCCCGCTCCGCCTCGCGGGCCTTGATGGCGGCGTAGACCGCCGAGGCCCCGAGGGCAGCCCCTGAGGCGACCAGGGTAGGCACCAGCCAGGTCGGGCGGCGGGTGGGCGGCCTCAGATGATCGGTGCTGTCGTGGCGCATGTGTCCTCGCTTGATCGAGCCGGGTCAAGCCGAGGCCCTGCGGTTTGTTCCGAGGCCGCCGCAGCACCATGAGCTGCCGTCGCCGAGGAAAGTCTCACGAATACGTCGGATCATCGATTGTCGTGGGCTTTCTCGCTGCGGAATCGGGCAGAATTGCTGGGCTCGCGCGGCCGACTCCATTTTCCCCGCCCTGACGGGGCGCCGGCCCGCCCGCGCGGCGACCCGCTCCGTGCCACCCCATTCAGCCTTGTCGATTGATTATAGCACCAGCTATAATCGGCGCGCAGGCGGGAGCGCGGGACGATGCGGGCGTGGCGGTTCGAACAGGCCGGGGGGGAGGCGAGCCTCGGGGCGATGAACGGGAGCGTCGCGGTGCACGGCACGGGCTCCTGGCTGCGGCGGCTGCTCGCCTTCCTGGGGCCGGGCTACATGGTCTCGGTCGGCTACATGGACCCGGGCAACTGGGCCACCGACATCGCGGGCGGCGCCAAGTTCGGCTACACCCTGCTCGCCGTCGTCCTGCTGTCGAACCTGATGGCGATCGTGCTGCAGGCGCTCGCCGCCCGGCTCGGCATCGCCACCGGCCGCGACCTCGCGCAGGCCTGCCGCGACCATTATCCCCGGCCGGTGGGCCTCGCCCTCTGGCTCGCCTGCGAGGCGGCGATCATCGCCTGCGACCTCGCCGAGGTGATCGGCACCGCCATCGCCCTGAAGCTGCTCTTCGGTCTCCCGCTCCTGTGGGGCGCGGTGCTCACCGGCCTCGACGTGCTGCTGATCCTGCTCCTGATGCGGCGGGGCTTCCGCGCCCTCGAAGCCTTCGTGATCGCCCTCCTGACCCTGATCTTCGCCTGCTTCGCCGTCCAGATCGCGCTCGCGGCGCCGCCGCTGCGGGCGGTGCTGGGCGGCTTCGTGCCGAGCCCCGCCATCGTCACCGATCCGGCCGCCCTCTACCTCGCCATCGGCATCCTCGGGGCGACCGTGATGCCCCACAACCTCTACCTCCACTCGGCCATCGTGCAGACCCGGGCCTATCCGCGGACCGAGCCCGGCCGGCGCGCGGCCCTGCGCTTCGCGGTGGCGGATTCGACCATCGCCCTGATGCTCGCCCTCTTCGTCAATGCCGCGATCCTGATCATGGCGGCGAGCGTCTTCCACGCCGCCGGGCGGACCGACGTCGAGGAGATCGAGCAGGCGCACGAGCTGCTCGCGCCGCTGCTCGGCACCGGCCTCGCCTCGATCCTGTTCGCGGTGGCGCTCCTCGCCTCGGGCCTCAACTCCACGGTCACGGCGACGCTCGCCGGCCAGATCGTCATGGAGGGCTTCCTGCGGCTTCGCCTCGCGCCCTGGCTGCGCCGCCTCCTGACCCGGGCCATCGCCATCGTGCCGGTCATCGCGGTCACCGCCCTCTACGGCGACGCGGGCACCGCGCGGCTGCTGGTGCTGAGCCAGGTCGTGCTCTCGATGCAGCTCCCCTTCGCGGTGATCCCGCTCATCCGCTTCGTCTCCGACCCGGCCAAGATGGGGCCGCTCGCGATCCCCGGCTGGCTGCGGGGCCTGTCCTGGGTCATCGCGGCGCTGATCGTCGGGCTCAACGCCAAGCTCCTGGCGGACGCGCTCTTCGGGTCCTGACGCTGCGTCCCGGCAGCATTCGGCCGTCTTCCGCCTGCGGCAGGCCGAATCGTCGCGCCCGGGCGGCCGGCCTCTGCTTGCAATTTAGGCAGTGTGAGGCCGATATCGGCAGGCGCGGCCGGAACATGCGCGGCATGAAAGACTTCTGTGTCGAGACGTCCCCGACCGTGGCGCACGCATGAGAATCAGAACAGGCTTCTCGATCGCCTTCGACCTGCCCGCGCCGACCCCGATGGTGCTGATGCTGAGCACCCATCCGTCCCGCGCGGCCGATCTGCTGGCACCCGAGGCGATCGTCTTCGACCCGCCGCTGCCGGCGCGCCAGTACCGGGACGCGTTCGACAATCTCTGCACGCGCATCCTCGCGCCGGCCGGGCGGCTGCGCATGGCGGCCGAGGCGACGGTGCGGGATTCCGGCCGGCCGGACGAGCAGGCGCCGCAGGCCCGGCAGGTCCCGGTGGCCGACCTGCCGGACGCGGTGCTGCCCTTCCTGATGGGCAGCCGCTACTGCGACACCGACAAGCTCGGGGCGACCGCCTGGCAGCTCTTCGGCGCGGTGCCGGAGGGCTGGGGCCGCGTCCAGGCCATCGTCGACTTCGTGCACCGCCACATCCGCTTCGACTACATGCAGGCGGACGCGACCCGCAGCGCCTCGGAGGCCTACGCGCAGGGGCGCGGCGTCTGCCGGGACTTCGCGCACCTGACGGTCGCCTTCTGCCGCTGCATGAACATCCCGGCGCGCTACTGCACGGGCTATCTCGGCGACATCGGCGTGCCGCCGGTGCCCGACCCGATGGATTTCTCGGCCTGGTGCGAGGTCTATCTCGACGGGCGCTGGTACACGTTCGACGCCCGCCACAACCGCCCGCGCATCGGCCGCATCCTGATGGCCCGCGGCCGCGACGCCACCGACGTGGCGCTCACCACGAGCTTCGGGGAGGCGCGGCTCGCCGAGTTCACGGTGCGCACGGAGGAGGTGCCGGAGGCGGCGCGGGGCAGGGCGGCCTGATCCGGGACGGCCTCGGTGGAGCCTGCCCAATTCCGAATCTTGATTCCAGAATGTGGTTTTCTCATGTGGAATGCGCATTCGCGCACTTGATCACGTGGTGATCTGTTCTGCTGTATATCATCTAGTATTTTTATTTTACTGTTTGGATCGAATACCGAATGTAGAGTTTGCCAGTGAGCCGTGCCTTTACTGTGCGAAACCAGGGCGGAAGCTCGCTTGCGCGATTTGGATGAAGCGGAGTATATAGAGGCATGGGTTGCCAATCACATGGCGGGCCGGTAGTTCGTTCAGTCAATTCGAAATTCCCATGTCTCACTATCATCTTTACATCGATGATTCCGGCAGCCGTCGACCTGACGCCTTAAATCATCAGGTAAGAATGGATGGGATGGATTATTTTGCCCTTGGTGGCATTTTAATCAGAGAAGATGACATTGGTTTCTTAATAGAGATGCATAAGGCATTTATTAATAAATGGGGTTTGATTTATCCCTTGCATTCAACAAAAATAAGAGGAAAAAGAGATAATTTTGCATGGCTTGGTAGAGACGCTCAAAGAGAGAAGGATTTCATGTTTGAATTAAATTTGTTCATTACCTCATTGCCAATTGTATGTAATGCTTGTGTCGTGCACAGACCTGGCTATGTAGAGCGATATATGACAAAATATAATGGTAAGCCGTGGCGGATGTGCAAAACCGCTCACGCGATCTTGATTGAACGATGTGTGAAATTTGCTCTAAAATCTCAATGCAAACTCAAGATTTTTTTTGAGGAATCTGGAAAGCACGAGGATAGAGACATAATCAGCTACACGAAAGACCTAAAGGCACGAGGAATGCCGTTCGACAAAATTTCGTCGTCGGGCTACGACTCCTTGGAAGCTGATGTGTTTAGGAGTGCTCTTCTGGGCGATCCTCGCCGCGTTACAAAAAATGTACCGATGGTGCAGGTATCGGATTTGGTATTATATGCGATAGCAAAAGGTGGTTATTTATTGAATTACGGACCTCTTCAGGCGTTGTTAGATGCGGGAAAGCTCATCAACTCGTACTTGGTGCCTGAGCAAGTTGGTGCTTTGGGGATTAAATATAGCTGCTTTGATAAGGTTGAGAAACGATAAAGGTCCGGATTTCTCCGGACCTTTTGCGGCCTGCTACGCAGACCCCGGGGTTGCACCCACAGAGTCGAATGTAAGCGACGCACAAATTTTTGCAAGTCTTCTGTCTAGCTGACGCGGCACCGCGAGGGCCGCGTCAGCTAGACAGAAGACTTGCGCTCTGTCAAGTAGCCATGCAACAAAAATTCTTTATGCCCGCCATTCGCCGACGGCAGGCTTCCCGCCAATACAGGTAGGGAGCAAGGCGGCTCTCTACTCTCGAAGGAACGGCACCAGCGCCCGCAGGGTCTCCTCCGGGTTCTCCTCCGCCACGAAGTGCCCGGAGGCGATGGCGGCGCCCGCGGCCGCCGGCGCGAAGGTCTCGCGCCACGCGCCCAGCACCGGATCGAGCCCGCCCCGGCCGACGAAGCCGGTCCCGGGCAGGATCAGGGTCGGGCAGGCGAGGGTGCGGCCGGCCGCGAGGTCCGCCTCGTCCGCCGCCCGGTCCGGCCCGGCGCCGGCCCGGTAATCCTCGCACATGGCGTGGATGCGCTCGGGCACCGACCAGCTCTGGCGATAGAGGGCGAGGGCGCCCGGCGCGAAGGCGTCGAGGGTCCCGTCGCCGGTCCAGCCCCGCAGGAGCCCCTCGTAATAGGCGTCCGGGCCCCGGCCGATCCGCGTCTCCGGGCCGGGGGCCGGCTCGGCGAGGAAGCGCCAATGCGGGTAGAGGGCGGGATCCGCCTCGATGCGCCGCCACTGCACCAGGGTCGGCAGGATGTCGAGGAGGGCGAGGCGGGCCACCCGGCCCGGATGGTCGAGGGCGAGCCGGTAGCCGACCCGCCCGCCGCGATCGTGGCCGACGAGCGCGAAGCGCGCGTGGCCGAGCCGCTCCATCACGGCGACCGCCTCCTCGCCCATCCGGCGCTTGGAATAGGCCTCGTGCGCGGGATCGCCCTTCGGGGCCGCCGACCAGCCGTAGCCCTTGAGGTCGAGGCAGATCACCCGGTGGCGGCGGGCGAGGGCCGGCGCGACCCGGTGCCAGCAGGCATGGGTCTGCGGGAACCCGTGCAGCAGGAGCACCGGCGGCCCCTCCGCGGGCCCGCCCGCGCGGGCGAAGAAGCGCCCGTCCGGCAGGTCGATCCAGTGGGAGTCGAAGCCGGGGAAGAGGTCGGCGGGCATGGGACGGCTCCGTCTGTCGCGTCCCCGGCATTCTAAGCATCATTCCGCCGGCCGACAGCGGCCGGTGCCGAAGGGGTCACCGTTTCGGCGGCGAACCGAAGCACCCGTCGGCGACGATGATGCAGAACCAAGAGCTAGGCGGAGTTGCCAGCCGCAACTCCGCCGAGCGTGCGCGGCTCCGCGCTCCCAGGGCGCGGTTCCAGGGCCCGCCAGCCGATGTCGCGCCGGTAGAACCCCTCCGGCCAGTCGATCCGCGCCAGGGCCGCGTAGGCGCGGCCCTGCGCCTCCGCGATCCCCGCGCCGGTCGCCGTCACGGCGAGCACCCGGCCGCCATCGGCCAGGAGCCGGTCGCCCTCCCGCCGCGTGCCCGCCTGGAACACCAGGGCGCCCGCCGCCTCCGCCTCGGCGAGGCCGCGGATCTCGGAGCCGCGGGTCACCGGCCCCGGATAGCCTGGCGCCGCCATCACCACGGTGAGCGCCGCCTGCGGCGACCAGGCCGGCGCGATCCCCGCGAGGTCGCCCGCCGCGGCGGCGAGGAGCGCCGGCACGAGGTCGCCCGCGAGCCGCGGCATCAGCACCTGGCACTCCGGGTCGCCGAAGCGGACATTGTACTCGATCAGCTTCGGCCCCTCCGCGGTCAGCATCAGCCCCGCGTAGAGGATGCCCCGGAAGGGCGTGCCGCGCGCCCGCATCCCGTCGAGGGTCGGCCGGATGATCCGGTCCATCACCTCGGCCTCGATCGCGGGCGTCAGGACCGGGGCGGGCGAGTAGGCGCCCATGCCGCCGGTATTCGGGCCGCGGTCGCCGTCGTGGACGCGCTTGTGGTCCTGCGCCGTGCCGAAGGCCACCGCCCGGGTCCCGTCGCAGAGGGCGAAGAAGCTCGCCTCCTCGCCGACGAGGCACTCCTCGATCACCACCTCGGCGCCGGGCTCGGCGAGCAGGCGCGCGACCGCCTCCTCGGCCTCCGGCAGCGTCTCGGCCACGACGACGCCCTTGCCGGCCGCGAGCCCGTCCGCCTTGACGACGATCGGCGCCCCCCGCGCGCGCAGGTAGGCGAGGGCGGGCTCGGGCGCGGAGAAGCGCGCGAAGGCGGCGGTCGGGATGCCGCAGGCCGCGCAGAGCTCCTTGGTGAAGCCCTTCGAGCCTTCGAGCCGCGCCGCCGCGGCCCGCGGCCCGAAGGCCGCGAGGCCGGCCGCCTCCAGGGCGTCGACGAGGCCGGCGACCAGCGGCGCCTCCGGCCCCACCACCACGAGGTCCACCCCCTCCCGCCGGCAGAAGGCGACGACCGCCGCCCCGTCCATCACGTCGAGGTCGGGCCGGTTGGTGCCGTGCGCCGCGGTTCCGGGGTTGCCCGGCGCCACGAGGAGGCGCCGGCAGGCCGGGCTCTGCGCCAGCTTCCAGGCCAGGGCGTGCTCGCGGCCGCCGGAGCCGATCAGCAGGATCGTGAGGGAATCGGTGCGCATGGCCCGTCCGTGACAGAGAGTCTCGCCTGGTCCTGTAGGCGATCGGGCGGCGCGATGAAACCGCTCCCGGCCGGCTCCGCCGCGCCCCCTTGGCCGGAGGGCGGCGGTGTGGGATGACCACACCATGAGCATCGACGCCTCCCTCGACCTCGACGCCCTGCGTGCGCGGGCGACCGACTGGTTCGCCACCCTGCGCGACCGCATCTGCGCGGCCTTCGAGGCCCTGGAATCGGAGGCGGCGGGCCCGTTCCATCCCGAGGCCGAGGCGCCCGGGCGCTTCGTGCGCACGCCCTGGGAGCGCACCGACCATTCGGGCGCGCCCGGCGGCGGGGGCGTGATGGCGATGCTGCGCGGGCGCGTCTTCGAGAAGGCGGGCGTGCACGTCTCGGCGGTGCACGGGGAATTCGCGCCGGAATTCCGCATCCAGATCCCGGGCGCCGCGGAGGATCCGCGCTTCTTCGCCACCGGCATCTCGCTCATCGCCCATCCCTGGAACCCGAACGTGCCGACCGTGCACATGAACACCCGCCTCGTCGTCACCACGAAGGCGTGGTTCGGGGGCGGGGCGGACCTGACGCCGGTCCTCGACCGGCGCCGGACGCAGGAGGATCCCGACTCGGTCGCCTTCCACGAGGCCCTGAGGCGGGCCTGCGCGCGGCATCCGGGCGCCGACTACGCCCGCTACCGGACGTGGTGCGACGAGTATTTCCACCTCAAGCACCGCAACGAGCCGCGGGGCATCGGCGGCATCTTCTACGATTACCACTGGAGCGGGGACCCGGAGGCCGACCTCGCGCTCACCCGCGACGTCGGCGAGGCCTTCCTGGAGGTCTACCCGGCCATCGTCCGGCGGAACCTCTCGCAACCCTGGACGGAGGCCGACCGGCGCGAGCAGCAGGTGCGGCGGGGACGCTACGTCGAGTTCAACCTGCTCTACGACCGCGGCACGATCTTCGGGCTGAAGACCGGCGGCAACGTCGACTCGATCCTCTCCTCCATGCCCCCGACGGTGCGCTGGCCCTGACGCGCGCCCGGCACGGCCCGCTCCCCGGCCTCGCCGTCGTCCCCCGGATGGGGCGCGGCGACGGGGAACCGCCGGGCCGGGGCTTGACCTTCCGGCCCGGCGCGCGCGTTCTTCGCGCATGCTCCTGACCTTCTTCACCGAATTGCGCGCCGCCAAGGTCCCGGTCTCGCTGCGCGAGTACCTGACCCTGCTCGACGCCCTCGACCGCGACCTCGCGGGCCAGCGGGTCGAGGAGTTCTACTACCTGTCCCGCGCCGCGCTGGTGAAGGACGAGCGCCACCTCGACAAGTTCGACCGGGTCTTCGGGCAGGTCTTCAAGGGGATCGAGTCCCTGGGCGAGGCCGTCGCGCCGCAGGGCATCCCCGAGGAGTGGCTGCGCAGGCTCGCCGAGAAGCACCTCACCGAGGAGGAGAAGCGGCAGATCGAGGCGCTCGGCTGGGACGCGCTGTTCGAGACCCTCAGGCAGCGCCTCGCCGAGCAGAAGGGGCGCCACCAGGGCGGCTCGAAGTGGATCGGCACGGCCGGCACCTCGCCCTTCGGCGCCTACGGCTACAACCCGGAGGGCGTGCGGATCGGCCAGGACGGCGACCGCAACTTCCGGGCGGTGAAGGTCTGGGACCGGCGCGACTTCAAGGACCTCGACGATGCCGAGGAGCTGGGCTCGCGCACCATGCGCCTCGCCCTGCGGCGGCTGCGCCGCTTCGCCCGCACCGGGGCGGCGGAGGAGCTCGACCTCGACGGCACCATCCGGGAGACCGCCCGGGCCGGCTACCTCGACCTGCGCCTGCGCCCGGAGCGCCGCAACGCCGTCAAGGTGCTGCTCTTCCTCGACATCGGCGGCTCGATGGACTGGCACGTCGGCCTCGCCGAGCAGCTCTTCGCGGCGGCGCGCTCGGAGTTCAAGCACTTCGCCCATTTCTACTTCCACAACTGCCCGTACGAGACGGTCTGGACCGAGAACCGGCGCCGGCACACGGAGCGCACCCCGCTCCTCGACGTGATCCGCACCTACCCGTCCGATTACCGGGTGGTGTTCGTGGGCGACGCCTCGATGTCCCCCTACGAGATCGCCATGCCGGGCGGCTCGGTCGAGCACTGGAACGAGGAGGCCGGGCAGGTCTGGCTCACCCGCATCCTCGATCATTTCACGAAGGCGGTCTGGCTCAACCCGGTGCCGGAGGCGCACTGGCCCTTCACGCAATCGATCGCGATGATCCGGCAGATCGTCTCCGGGCGGATGTTCCCGCTGACGCTCGACGGCATCGACCGGGCGATGCGCGAACTGGTGCGCTGAGGCCCGCGGCCCCGCCGGGGGCGGGACGGCCTCGCGCTGGCCCGCGCCGGAGCGGGGCCGGCGCCGAGGCGCGCGCGAGGGGGACGGCGTGATCGCGCGGCGGCCGCGCCCCGGGCGAAGCCGCGCCCCGCCCGTCGATCGTCGTCGGGCCGGGCTCAGCCCTGCCGGGCCGGGGTCGTGACCTTGAGCCCGTCGAGTTCCGGCCGCACCCGGATCTGGCAGGAGAGGCGGGAATTCGGCCGCACGTCCGAGGCGAAGTCGAGCATGTCCTGCTCCATCGGCTCGGCCGGGCCCACCGCGGCCTCCCATTCCGGATCGACGTAGACGTGGCAGGTGGCGCAGGCGCAGGCGCCGCCGCACTCCGCGTCGATGCCCGGCACGTTGTTGCGGATCGCGGTCTCCATCACGGTCGAGCCGACCTCGCCCGCGACGGTGCGGGGCGTGCCAGCGGCATCGACGTAGGTGATCTGGACCATCGCGCGCTCCGAACCTGTCTGCGCCGCGCGGCCTGCCCGCGGCTGCGCCTGATTGACGGCAGGCCGCCCGGAAAGCAAGCGCGCCGTTGGCCGCGCGCCGCCCGCGTCGCGCGCCGCCCGGTCAGGCCTCCGGGGCCCGGTCCGCGGCGCCCGCGCCGGTCGCGCCGATCCCGGCCGTCCCGATCGCCTCGGCGGTCGCCGCGATCGCCGCCAGCAGGGGAGGGAGGAGGCGGGCGGCCTCGCCCGCGTCGGCCCGCCGCAGGGCGGCGTCGAGGCGCTCCGCCAGGGCGCCGACCCGCGCCGCGCCGACCCCCGCCGCCGAGCCCTTGAGGGTGTGGGCGAGGTCGGCCCGCTCCGCGGCCGGCCGCGCCGCGTCGGCGAGGGCCGGCCCGAGCCGCGCGCATTGCGCGCGGAACAGGCCCAGCACCTCCCGGGCGAGGTCCGCGTCTCCGAAGGTCGCGCGCGCCAGCGCGGCCCGGTCGATCAGGGGCGCGAGGTCGTCCATGGCGCCTGACTCTCCCTCTCCCACGGGCTATCCACAGCGCGATGCGCGGGCCGCGCGGCGGCGCGCCCGCCTCCCGACCCCTTGCGTGCCCGTGGGATAGGCCGGGATAACGCCAAGCGCCCCCGCAATGGTAACCATTCGGTTAAGGTTTTTGCGCGGGGTCGAGCGGATCGGGTATCCCGCTGGTACTCCTTGCGTCTAAGGTCCTATTGGTAAATGGCGGAAGCCTCGCGTCCGGGTCGGGCGGGGGCGGGATCCCCGGGGGCGGCCGCGGGATCCTTCGCCGGCGTTCACGGCGTAACGAGGCGTTCGATGGCAACCGAGAAGAAGCTCAAGGACCCGACGGAAGCGGCGCTGTCGGCGATTGAGCAGGCCTTGAACCTGGACCAGGCGCCTGCCGGGCCCGAGGCCGGCCGGACGGAGCCGCGCCTGCCCGACGTCGAGGATGCCGACCCCCTGGCGGGCCCGCCCCGGACCGACGGCCGCCCGGCCGAGCCGGTCTTCGACGGGAGCGTGATGCCCGAGCTCGAGCGCGAGGCCCGCCGCGAGGGCGGCCTGCTGCCCCCCGACCGCTCCCTCGTCGCCAACGACGACCGCCGCGGCCTCGGCGCCATGCGCCAGAGCCTGCGGGTGAAGCCCTCGCGCACGCCCTACCTGCTCGCCATGCTGGCGGCCGCTCTCTGGCTCGCGGGCTTCGCGGCCCTCGCCTGGGGGCAGGCGAACGGCGACCTGCGCGGCTTCCTCGCCGGACTCTCGGGCCTGCAGGGCGCGGTCGGCGCCGCCGCCGTGCTGGCGCCCGTGCTGCTGTTCTTCATCGCCGCGATGCTCGCCGTGCGCGCCCAGGAGATGCGCCTCGTCGCCCGCGCCGTCGGGGACGTGGCGATCCGGCTCGCCGAGCCCGAGGCCTTCTCGACCGACGCCGTGCTGACGATGTCGCAGGCGGTCCGCCGCGAGGTCGCGGCGGTGGGCGACGGCGTCGAGCGCGCGCTCGCCCGCGCGGGCGAGCTCGAGACCCTGGTGCGCGGGGAGATCTCGACCCTGGAGCGGGCCTATTCGGACAACGAGATCCGCATCCGCGCCCTGGTCGACGAGCTCGTCGCCCAGCGCGAGGCCATCGTGGCCAATGCCGAGCGGGTGCGCGGGGCGATCCAGGGCACGCACCAGACCCTGACCCAGGAACTCGACACCGCCGCCTCCCGCATCGTCGCGGCGGTGGACGGGGTGGGCGAGCGCGTCACCGGCTCGCTCGGCGCCCGCGGCGAGGAGATCACGGCGGCGCTCGGCCGCCGCGGGGAGGAGATCACCGCCTCCCTGGCCGAGACCGGCGAGCGCGTCGCGCAGGCGGTGTCCGGCGAGGGCGACGGGCTCGTCCAGCGCCTCGCCGCGACGGGCGAGACCGTCAAGGCCGGCCTCGGCGAGGCCGGCGACGCGCTCGCGGCCACGCTCCAGGCGCGGACCGAGGCGGTCACGCAGGCGATCGGCCACACGAGCGGGCTCCTCACCGCGGCCCTCGCCGACAGCGCGGGCGAGGTCGCCCGCGTGCTCGGCGAGACCGGCTCGGGGGTGATCGAGGCGCTCAACCGGGAGGGCGAGCAGGTGCGCGAGACCTTCGCGCGCTCGGCCGCCACCCTGGAGGAGCGCCTGCTCGCCCGCGGCGAGGACCTGACCACGCGCTTCGCCGAGACCGGCAACGCCATCACCCACCGCTTCGCCGCCTCGGGCAGCGCGCTCGCCGCCCATCTCGACGACCGCTCGGTCGCCCTGCGCGAGGAGATCGAGGGGGCCGGCACCCGCGTCGTCGAGGCGCTGGAGCGGAGCGGCCGCGAGGCGAGCGGCGCCCTCGGGTCGACCAGCGACGCGGTGCTCGACGCCTTCGCGGCCCGCGCCGCGCGGCTGCGCGAGGAGGTCGCCGCCCTGGTCGAGGAGGCCGCCCAGGCGATCGGCGTGCACGCCGCCGACCTGTCGGGCCGCCTGGAGGACACGATCGGCCGGGTCGAGCAGGCCATCGTCGTGCATGGCGGCGCCCTGGAGCGCGGCCTCGCCGAGGGCGGCGACCGCTTCGCCGGCCTGATGGCCGAGCGCGCGGCGAGCGCCGCCGCCTCCTTCGCGGGCGCCACCGAGTCCCTGCAGAATTCCCTCGACGGGCGCACCGGTGCGGCGATCGCGGCCCTGCGCCGGACCGCCGAGGAGATCGGGCGCGAGATCGACGCCCGCGCCGCCGAGGCCGAGGAGGTCTTCCGCCGCGCGGCCGAGACCGCCGCCGGGGCGGTGGGGGCCCGCACGGAGACGGCCGCGGAGGCGATCCGCGCCGCCGGCAGCGGCACCGCCGAGACGGTCGGGGCGAGCGCCGCGGCGGCGGTCGAGGCCTTCCGCCGCGCCGCCCGGGAGGGCGCCGAGGCCGCGACCGCGTCCGGGGCCGAGGCCGTCGAGGCCTTCCGCCTCGCGCTGGCCGGGATCTCCGGCGAGCTCGACACCCGGGCCGCGGAGGCGGCCGAGACCATGCGCCGCGCGGCCGAGGACGCCACCGGGGCGCTGGGCACCCGCACGGTCGAGGCCGCACAGGTCTTCCACCGCACCGTGGAGGCGACCGGCACCGAGCTCAACGCCCGCGCGGCCGAGGTGGTGGACGTGCTGCGCCGCTCGGCCGAGACGGTCGCGCAGGCGATCGGCGCCCGCACGGCCGAGAGCGTCGACCTCGCCCGCCTGAGCGCCGAGGATCTCGCCGCCGCCTTCGAGGCCACGAGCGGGGCCGCGGCCTCCCGCGTCCTCGGCGCGGCCGAGGAGAGCACCCGGATGCTCCACGCCCGGGCCGACGCGACCGATGCGCAGCTGCGCGAGGCCCTCGGCCGCATCGAGGCCGCCGCCGAGGCGGTGGCGCACGCGGCCGCCTCGGCGACCGGCGACCTCGACGCGCGCCTCGGCGGCGCGGCCGCCGAGCTCGCCCAGGCGGCCGAGACGGCGCGCGGGCAGATCGGCGCCACCGTGCAGGAGACCGACGCGGCCCTGCGCGAGACCCTCGACGGGATGGTGCTGCGGGCGCGCGACGCCGCCTCGGTGATCGCCCGCACGGCCGAGACGGCGGCCGGGGCGGTGGATGCGCGGCTCGCGGGAGCGGCGGAGGCGTTCCTGCGGGCGGCGGAGGCGGCCGAGGGGCGGGTGACCGCGCGCACGGCGCAGACCGACGCGGCCCTGCGCGGCGCGGTCGAGACCCTGGCGGCCCGGGCCGAGGACGCCGCGGCGGCCATCCTCCAATCGGCCGAGACGGCGGCCGGGACGGTGGATACGCGCCTCGCGGGGGTCGCGGAGGCGTTCCTGCGGGCGGCGGAGGCGGCCGAGGGGCGGCTGGCCTCGCGCACGGCGCAGACCGACGCGGCCCTGCGCGGCGCGGTCGAGGCCCTGGCGACCCGGGCCGAGGCGGCCGCGGCGGCGCTCGCCGGCGCGGCGGATTCGGCGACCGGCGACCTCGACGCGCGCCTCGGCGGCGCGGCCGCGCAGCTCGCCCAGGCGGCCGAGACGGCGCGCGGGCAGATCGGCGCCACCGTGCAGGAGACCGACGCGGCCCTGCGCGAGACCCTCGACGGGATGGTGCTGCGGGCGCGCGACGCCGCCTCGGTGATCGCCCGCACGGCCGAGACGGCGGCCGGGGCGGTGGATGCGCGGCTCGCGGGAGCGGCGGAGGCGTTCCTGCGGGCGGCGGAGGCGGCCGAGGGGCGGGTGACCGCGCGCACGGCGCAGACCGACGCGGCCCTGCGCGGCGCGGTCGAGACCCTGGCGACCCGGGCCGAGGACGCCGCGGCGGCGCTCGCCCGCGCGGCCGAGACGGCGACCGGGAGCCTCGACGCGCGCCTCGGCGGCGTCGCCGCGCAGTTCTCGCAGGCGGCCGAGGCGGCCCGCGGGCAGATCGGCGCCCAGGCGCAGGAGACCGACGCGGCCCTGCGCGAGGCGGTGGAATTCGTGGTCCTGCGGGCGCGGGACGCCGCGGTGGCGATCGCCCGCTCGGCCGAGATGGCGACCGGCACGGTCGACGCGCGCATCGGCAGCGTCGCCTCCGCCTTCGCCCAGGCGGTCGAGGCCGCCACCGGCAGCCTCGACGGGAAGATGGCCGCGGCGACGACCGCGCTGCTCGGCACCGCCGACATGGTCGGGGCGCGGCTCGACGAGCGCACCGCGCAGGCCGACGAGCGCCTGCGCCGCGCGGTCGAGGCCCTGGCGGAGCGCAGCGAGGCGGCGGCCTCCGCCCTGGCGCACTCCGCCGAGAATGCGGCGGGCGCGGTCGATGCGCGCTTCGCCGGGCTCGCCGAGAGCTTCCTGCGGGCCGCCGACGAGGCGGGCCGGCGGGTGAGCGCCCGCACGGAGGAGGCCGACGAGGGCCTGCGCCGGGCCCTCGACGGGCTGGCCGCGCGGGCGGAGGCCGTGGCGGCCGCGATCGCGGCGGCGGCGGAGAGCGCGACGGGCGGGCTCGACGGCCGGGTCGAGGCGGTCGCCGCCTCCCTGGTCGGCGCCGCGGACGAGATGGGCGCGCGGCTCGGCCGGCGCGCCGCGGAGGCCGACGAGGCCCTGCGCCGCTCGGTCGAGGTGCTGGCGGCCCGCGCCGAGGAGGCGGCCGGCGCGATCGCCCGCTCGGCCGAGACCGCGACCGGCGCGGTCGATGCCCGGCTCGCCGGCGTCGCCGAGGCCTTCCTGCAGGCCGCCGAGGCGGCCGAGACCCGGGTGGCGGCCCGGTCCGGCGAGGCGGACGCGACCCTGCGCCGCTCCGTCGAGTCCCTGGCCGAGCGGGCCGAGACCGCCGCGGCCGCGATCGGGCAGGCGGCCGAGGAGATCGGCCGCGAGCTCACGGCCCGGATCGGCACCGTCGAGACCGCCTTCGGCGGCAGCGGGCGCGACGTCGTGGCGCTGATCGGCCAGCACGCGGACGAGACCCAGGCCCGGCTCGCCGGTGTCGGGCGCGACATCGTGCTCGCCGTGACGAGCCAGGGCGCGCGCGTCAACGACGCGCTGGTGCGCACCGGGGAGACCCTGGCGAGCACCGCCGAGACGAGCGGCAAGGCCCTCGACGAGGTGCTGACGAACCGCCTCGCCGCCCTGCAGGACCTGATCGCCCGCGGCGACATCCTGGCCGACCGGATCTCCCGCGACACCGGCGCGATCTCCGAGACCGTGGTGAGCCGGCTCGAGGAGATCGACCGGGTCATCACCGTGGAGGGCCGCGCCGTCGCCGACCGCATCGCGGAGCGCACCCGCGAGGCGAGCGACCTCGTCGAGACCCGGCTCGGCGCCCTGGAGGAGCGCTCGGCCAAGCGCACCGCCGAGCTCAGCGCGAGCTTCGACAGCCTGGTCGGGCAGGTCGACAAGCATCTCGGCGCCCGGGCGACCGCCCTCAACGAGGCCCTGATCGTGCGGGCGGGCGAGATCGCCCGCGCCATGGCGGAGGGCGGGCGCGAGGTCGCCCAGGCCCTCGACGCCCGCGCCGACGAGCTCGCCCGGGCGGTCACCGCCCAGATCCAGGCGATGAGCGACGCGCTCGGCGCCCGGGCGGGCGAGATCGGCGGCGCGTTCGGCCGCCGGACCGAGGAGCTCGCCGCCCGCCTGGACGAGGGCGCGGCCCGCTTCGACGAGCGCGTGCTCGCCCGCCTGGACGGCGTCGCGGCGGCCCTCGACGCGCGCAGCCGCGTGATCGAGGAGGCGTTCGGCGGCCAGGCCCAGGAGATCCTGCGCCAGGTCGAGGCGCGCACCCGCGCCCTCGACGAGGAGCTCGGCCGGCGCGCCCGCGACCTCGTCGACTTGGTCGAGCACCACGGCGGCGCGGCGAGCCGCGACCTCGCCGGGCAGGGCGAGGCGATCCGCGCCGCCTTCGAGACCGGCGCCGAGAGCCTCTCGCGCCTCGTGGAGGAGCGCGTCGCCGCCCTGGCGGCCGGGCTCGACGAGCGCCGCCGCCTGATCGAGGACACGTTCGGGGCGAGGACCCAGGAGGTCCTGGGCGAGATCGAGGCGCGCACCCGCGCCCTCGACGAGGAGCTCGGCCGGCGCACGCGCGACCTCGTCGGCTTCGTGGAGACCCATAGCGGCGCGGCGAGCCGCGACCTCGCCGGGCATGCCGAGGCGATCCGCGCCGCCTTCGAGGGCAGGGCGGAGGGCCTCTCGCGCCTCGTGGAGGAGCGCACCGCCGCCCTGGCGGCCGAGCTCGACGAGCGCGGCCGGGCGATGTTCGGCACGGTCGGCCAGCGGATGACGGACCTCGCCCGGCTGTTCGACCGCGGCGGCGCCTCCCTGGCCGAGCTGCTGGAGCGCCGCGGCGAGAGCGTGATCGGGCGCCTGCAGGAGGCGGTCGCCGAGGCCGAGCGCAGTCTGGAGAGCGGCGGCGCCCGCCTCCAGGAGGGCGTGGCCGGCCGCACCGGCGTGCTCGCCGAGCTCCTCGACCGCGGCACCGCCAGCCTCGCGGAGGTGCTGGAGCAGCGCGGCGAGGCCCTGGTCGGGCGCCTGCAGGGCGCCGTGGCCGAGGCCGAGCGCGCCCTCGACGCGGGCGGCACCCGCCTGCAGGAGGGCGTGGCCGCCCGCACCGCGGCGCTCACCACCCTGCTCGACGCGCGCGGCGGCGCCGTCGACGCGGCCTTCGAGGACCGCCTGCGGCGCCTCGGCAGCCTCGTGGACGAGCAGGCCACGACCATCCACGCCCTGCTCGACGGCCAGGCCGAGATCCTGCGCGCCGCCCTCGACGAGCGCATCCGGGCCCTGCACGACCTGCTCGACCAGCGCGCCGCGGCGATGCGCGGCCTGCTCGACGGCCAAGCGGGCGCGCTCGGCCACGTCCTCGACGAGCGGGTCGGCGCCCTGCAGGGGCTCCTCTCCGAGCGCGGCCAGGGCCTCGCGCAGCTCTTCGAGACGCGGGTCGGCGACCTCACGGGGGCCCTCGACGCGCGCACCCGCGACCTCGCCACCCTGTTCGACCGGCGTCTCGCCGCCCTCGACCTCCTGGTCGAGCGCCGCGGCAGCGCCCTCGCCGAGACCGTCGAGGCGCGGGCGAACGCCCTGGCCAGCCTGGTGGACGACCGCGCGGCGGCCTTCGCGCGCACGGTCGACGACCGCGCCGCCTCCCTGTCGGGGCAGCTCCAGGCGCGGATCCACGACCTCGGCCGCGCGGTGGACGAGCGCGCGGAGGCCTTCTCGGGCCTCGTCGAGGGGCGGCGCGCGGCCTTCGCGCAGCTGCTCGACGGCGGCGCCGGCCTGCGGGATCTCCTGGTGGAGAACGAGCGCGCGATCGCCGCCCTGCTCGAGTCCCGCCAGGCCGCCCTCGCCCGCGAGATGCACGAGCGCACGGCGAGCCTCGCGGCGCTCCTCGACGAGCGGGTGCGGATCCTCTCCGGCACGCTCGCGCAGGGCGGGCAGGCGCTCGCCGACGCGATGGGGGCGGGGGATTCGGCGGTCGCCGCGCTGCAGGCGCGCGTCGCCACCCTGTCGGAGGCGGTGGAGGGCTCGACACAGGCCCTCGTCTCCCTGTTCGACGGCCGCGCCACCGAGCTGCTCGCGCTGATCGAGACCCGGGGCGGGGCGCTGGGCGCCGCCCTGCAGAGCCGCATCGCGGAGTTCGCCGAGGTGGTGGCGCAGCGCGACGCCGCCTTCCGCGCCCTGGTGGAGGGGGGCGCGGAGGCGCTCGGGCGCGTGCTCGACGCGCGCGGCGAGGCCCTGGCGGCGCGGCTCCAGGGCCAGATCGCGGCCCTCGACGGCACGGTCGCGGCGGGGGCGGACGCCTTCGCGCACACCATCGAGGCCCGGGCCCAGGCCCTGGCCTCCGTGCTGCAGGAGCGCGGCGACGCCCTGGCGGGGTCGGTGGACGAGCGCAGCGCCGCCTTCACGGCGCGGATCGACGGGCGGATGCGGGCCTTCGCGGCCCTGGTCGCGGCCCGTGGCGAGGCGCTGGCGGACGCCTTCGACGACCGCAGCGACGCCTACGCGGCCCTGGTCGACACCCGCATGGCGGCGCTGACCCAGGCCCTCGACGAGCGGGCGGCCGCCTTCCAGGCCGCCTTCGACGAGCGCCAGGAGGGCCTCACCGGCGGGTTCGACCGCCGGGCGGCGGCGCTCGCCGCCCTCATCGACCAGCGCAGCGCCACGCTCGCCCGCAGCCTCGCCGAGGCCGCCCGCGAGATGGTCCAGGCCCTCGACGGGCCCGGCGCGGACCTCGCCCGCAGCCTGGACGAGCGGGTGGGGACGCTGGCCGAGATCGTCGACGGGCGGGGGCAGGCCCTCGGCCGCACCCTCGAGGCGAGCACCCGCACCCTCCAGGAGGCGATCGACGCCCGCGGCCAGGACCTGGTGGCGCGCCTGGAGGCGAGCGGCCAGGCGGTGGTGGGCGGCCTCGACCAGCAGGTCGCGGCCCTGCGCGGCCTCGTCGAGGGGCCCGGCACGGCCCTCGTCTCGGCCCTCGGCGAGCGCTCCGAGGCCCTGGAGCAGGCGCTGGTCCACGGCGTCGGCGGCGTGATCGAGGCCCTGGAGCGGCGCGGCCGGGAGCTGGCGGAGGCCGCCTCCCGCACCGCGGCCGAGCTGCACGCGGCGGCGGACCAGGGCGCGACGCGGGCCGTCGAGGTGCTGCGTCAGGCCAACGAGCGGCTCGGCGGCGACCTCGGCGTCCTGCTCGGCCGGGTCGAGGGCGCCTGCCTGGGGCTGCAGGAGCTGGTCGGCAGCGCGGGCGAGAACCTCGCGGCGATCGAGGACGGGCTCGCGGGCCGCGTCCAGCAGATCCAGGCGGCGCTCGGCGAGATCGCCGAGGAGACGGGCCGGGCCTCCGAGCAGGTGTCGGGCCGGGTCGCCCAGCTGCAGGACGTGGCCTCCGGGAGCCTGCGGCAGGCCGCGACGCTCGCCGCCGCCCTCGATGCCCGCGGCAAGGCGCTCGCCGAGACCACCCGCCAGCACCTCGCCGGCCTCGCCGAGGCGGCGGGCCAGCTGGAGGGCGTAGAGGGCCGGATCGCCGCCACCCTGTCCGAGCGGCAGGCGGCGATCGACGCGCTGCTCGGCCGCATCGACGAGCGGGCGGGCGCCCTCTCGGCCTCGACCGAGGGGCTCGGCGGGCGCGTCGAGGAGACGCTGCGCGGCGTCGAGGCGCGCGTCCAGGCCTTGGGCGAGAGCCTGTCCCGGAGCGCGCGCGACGCCGCCGAGGCGCTGTCGCGGGCGGTCGAGGAGCTGCGCGGCAGCGCCGAGGCCGACGGGGCGCGCGCCGCGGAGGCGGTGCGCGGGGCGGTCCAGGGCGCCTCGGGCGAGCTCCAGGGCGCCTTCGGGGAGGCCGCGAGCCGGTTCCAGGGCACGGTCGAGTCCCTGCGCGGCATGGCGGCCGAGATCCGGCGGACCCTCGACGAGATCCGCCAGGACCTGCAGCGCGGCGTGAGCGCGATCCCGCAGGAGACCCAGGACGCGACGAGCGAGATGCGCCGGGTGGTCGCCGACCAGATCAAGGCCCTGAACGAGCTCTCGTCCCTCGTCGCCCGCTCGGGCCGCGCCGCGGACGTGGCGGCGCCCAAGCTGGCCGATGCCAGGTCCGTCGAGGCCCGGGCGGCGGTCGGCGCCGAGGCGCCGCGGCCCGCCGCGCCCCGGCCCGCCCAGGCGGCTCCGGCTCCGGCCCCGGCACCGTCGACCCCGGCGGCGCCCGCGACCCGGCCCGCCCCGACCCCCGCCCCGGCGGCGCCCGCGGCGCGCGGCGCTCCGGCGCCCCGGCCGGCCCCCGCGCCCGCCCCCGCAAGGCCCGCGGCCGGGCCGGCGCCGGCCCCCCGGCCGGTCGGCACCGGCTGGCTCTCCGACCTCCTCAGCCGCGCCTCGCAGGACGAGGCCCCGGCCGAGGCGGGCGCGGCCCAGCGCACCGGCGAGGAGGGACTCGGCACGATCGACTCGATCTCGGGCAACATCGCCCGGATGATCGACCATCAGGCCGCGGTCTCCCTCTGGGAGCGCTACCGGGCGGGCGAGTCGAACCTGTTCACCCGCGACCTCTACACCGCGGCGGGCAAGCAGACCTTCGACGAGATCCGCCGCCGCTACCAGTCCGAGCCGGAGTTCCGCCGCACCGTCGACCGCTACGTGCGGGAGTTCGAGCGGCTGCTCGGCGAGGTCTCCCGGGCCGACAAGGATCCGCGCCGGGCGAACGCCTACCTGACCTCCGAGACCGGCAAGGTCTACACGATGCTCGCCCATGCGAGCGGGCGGTTCGAGGGGGCGTGACCCCTCCCGGCCCGCGGGGATCGTCCCGCGGGCCGCGCCCCGCCACGGCCCGCGTGCCCCGCGTGCCACGGCGGGGCGCCGTCAACAGGGGGAGGCCCGGGCGGCCTTCCGCGCGGCCGGGCCGGCCGCTAGCCTTCGGGCATGTCCGCTTCGCCCCTCGCCGCCTCCCTCGCCGCGCCCCCGGGCGCGCCCGCCAACCTGACCGAGTGGTCGGTCACGGACCTCGCCGCGGCCCTCAAGCGCACGCTGGAGGACGCGTTCGGCCACGTGCGGCTGCGGGGCGAGATCTCGGGCTATCGCGGCCCGCACGGGTCGGGCCACGCCTATTTCAGCCTGAAGGACGGCGGCGCCAAGATCGACGCGGTGATCTGGAAGGGCACGCTCGCCCGCCTGCGCCACCGCCCGAAGGAGGGGCTGGAGGTCGTCGCCACCGGGCGGATCACCACCTTCCCGGGCAAGTCCGCCTACCAGATCGTGATCGACTCCCTCGAACCGGCGGGGGCGGGCGCCTGGATGGCGCTGCTGGAGGAGCGACGCCGGCTGCTGGCCGCCGAGGGCCTGTTCGACGCCGCCCGCAAGCGCCCGCTGCCCTACCTGCCGCGGGTCGTCGGGGTGGTGACCTCGCCGACCGGCGCCGTCATCCGCGACATCCTCCACCGGCTGGCGGACCGCTTCCCGCGCCCCGTCCTGGTCTGGCCGGTGCGGGTGCAGGGGGAGGGCTCGGCCGAGGAGGTGGCGGCGGCGATCCGGGGCTTCAACGCGCTCGCCCCGGACGGGCCGATCCCGCGCCCGGACGTGCTGATCGTCGCCCGCGGCGGCGGCTCGATCGAGGATCTCTGGAGCTTCAACGAGGAGATCGTGGTGCGGGCCGCGGCCGCGAGCGCGATCCCGCTGATCGCGGCGGTCGGCCACGAGACCGACGTCACGCTGATCGACCACGCCGCCGACCGCCGCGCCCCGACCCCGACCGGGGCGGCCGAGATGGCGGTGCCGGTGCGGCTCGACCTCGTGGCGGATCTCGACGGGCTGGCGCGGCGCCACGCCGCCTCCCTGGCCCGCCTGATCGAGCGGCGGCGCGCGGACCTGCGCGGGCTCGCCCGGGTGCTGCCCACGCCCGAGGGCCTGCTCGCGGTCAAGCGCCAGCGCCTCGACCTCGCGGAGGCGCGGCTGCGCCCGGCCCTCGGCGAGGCGGCCCGGGCGGCGCAGGGGCGGCTCGCGCGGCTGCTGCAGGCCCTCGGCCGCCACCCGCCGGCCCTGCACCTCGCCCGTGCCCGCGCCCGGCTCGCCGGCATCGATCACCGGCCGCGCCACGCGCTCGAGCGGCTGATCGCCGTGCGGGCCGAGCGGCTGAACGGCGTGGCGCAGCGCCTCGCCCAGGCGGAGAGCCGCGACCTGGAGCGCCGCCGCGCCCGCTTCGCGGCGGCCTCGGGCCTGTTCGACAGCCTGAACTACCGGGCGGTCCTGCAGCGCGGCTACGCCCTCGTCCTCGACGCCGAGGGCCGCCCGGTGGCCGAGGCCGAGGCGGCCCGCGCGGCCGGGCGGATCACCGTGGAGTTCCAGGACGGCAAGGTCGGGGCCGTGGTCGAGGGGGCGCCGCCCCGGCGGGCCGCGGCCAAGCGGGGACCGGCCGCCCCGGCCAGGCAGACCTCCCTGTTCGACCTGTGATGCGGGATCCGGTTGATCGAATCGGATCACGCGCCCGCGCGGCGCGAGAGCGAAGCCCCGCTCCGCCATCCCGAAGGGATCGAGCGGATTGGGTCTGACGCGGGGTCCGGCCGCGCCGCGCCCGGATCGCCGCGAAACTCCCCGCGAGCCCCTTCCCGAAGCGCCGGTCGGCGCCAGATCTCCCCGCACGGGAAAGTTCCCACAGGTGGTGCAGCCCGGGGCCGCGCGCGGTGCAGTTGTAGCGCGCGCGGGGCCCGGCCTAGGACCGCCCGTCTGGAACCGTTGTGATCGAGGATCGCCGGGCGCCGTGACCGGAAACGTGTCCGCGAGGCGCGCCGCGCACCCGACAGCCGGAGGGCGACGATGATCAAATTCACCGTGAACGGTGCGGAGCGGAGCTATGACGGGGATCCCGACATGCCGCTCCTCTGGTACCTGCGCGACGAGCTCGGGCTCGTCGGCACCAAGTTCGGCTGCGGCATCGCGGCCTGCGGTGCCTGCACGATCCACCTCGGCGGCACCGCCGTGCGCTCCTGCCAGACCCCGGTCTCGGCCGCGCAGGGCCAGCCGGTCGTGACCATCGAGGGGCTCTCGCCGGACGGCAGCCATCCCCTGCAGGTGGCGTGGCGCGACCTCAACGTGGCGCAGTGCGGCTACTGCCAGACCGGGCAGATCATGCAGGCCGCCTCCCTCCTCAGGGACACGCCCAAGCCCGGCGACGCGGAGATCGACACCGCCATGAGCGGCAATCTCTGCCGCTGCGGCACCTATCCGCGCATCCGCGCCGCCATCAAGCAGGCGGCCGGCGTGACCCCGAAGGCCAGCCAGGGAGAGCGCCTGTGATCCACGACCGCGATCTCACCACGCAAGGGGCCGGGCAAGGGGCCGGGCAAGGGGCCGGTCCGGTTCCCGGGCTGCGCAACGTCAGCCGCCGCGGGCTGCTCGGCGGCGCCGGCGCCCTCGTCCTCGCGCTGGCGCTGCGCGCGCCGGCCCGGGCCGCCGAGCAGGAGCCGCCGACATTCGGCGGGGACGCCATGCCGCACGGCCGGCGCGACGACCCCCACCTCTTCGTCGCCATCGCGCCCGACGGCACCGTCACGGTGACCTGCCACCGCTCCGAGATGGGGCAGGGGGTGCGCACCTCGATCGCCCTCGTTGTCGCCGACGAGCTCGACGCCGACTGGGCCAGGGTCCGGGTCGCCCAGGCCCCGGGCGACGAGGAGAAGTTCGGCAACCAGGACACGGACGGCTCGCGCTCGCTGCGCCACGCCTTCGTGCCGATGCGCCGGGCCGGCGCGGCGGCCCGCCAGATGCTGATCCAGGCCGCGGCCGCGCAATGGGGCGTGCCGGCCGCCGAGGTGACGGCGGAGAACCACGTCCTGCGCCACGCGGGATCGGGCCGGCAGGCGGGCTACGGCGACCTCGCGGCCGCGGCGGCGCGGCTCCCGGTCCCGACCGGGGAGGCCCTGCGCCTCAAGGACCCCTCCGCCTTCCGCTACATCGGCAAGGGCCGGATCGGGCTCGTCGACAATGACGACATCACGACCGGCAAGGCGTGGTACGGCCTCGACACCCGCCTTCCGGGCATGCTCTACGCGGTCGTCGCCCGCCCGCCGGTCTTCGGCGGCAGGGTCAAGTCCTTCGACGCCGCCGACGCCCTGAAGGTGCCGGGCGTGGTCAAGGTGGTCCGGATCGACCCGCCCGCGCCGCCGGTGGAGTTCCAGCCCCTCGGCGGCCTCGCCGTCATCGCGAGGAACACCTGGGCGGCGATCAAGGGCCGCGAGGCCCTCAAGGTCACCTGGGACGACGGCCCGAACGCCTCCTACGATTCGGATGCGTACCGGGCGAGGCTGGAGGAGGCCGCCCGCAAGCCCGGCAAGGTCGTGCGCCAGGAGGGCGACGTCGATGCCGCGATGGCCAAGGCCGCCAAGCGCGTCACGGCCGAGTACTATATCCCCCACCTCGTCCAGGCCCCGATGGAGCCGCCGGCCGCCACCGTGCGGATCGTGAACGGCAAGGTCGAGGCCTGGGCCTCGACCCAGGCGCCGCAGGCGACCCGCGAGCGCATCGCCAAGCGCCTCGGGATCGGGCCCGAGGCCGTGACCGTGACCGTCACGCTCCTCGGCGGCGGCTTCGGGCGCAAGTCGAAGCCCGACTACGTGGTCGAGGCGGCGCTCTGCTCCCAGGCCATGGACGGCGCGCCGGTCAAGCTGACCTGGACGCGCGAGGACGACCTCCATCACGGCTACTACCACACGGTCTCGCTGGAGCACCTGGAGGCGGGGCTCGACGACAAGGGCATGCCGGTGGCGTGGCTGCACCGCAGCGTCGCCCCGACCATCGGCTCGATCTTCGTGGACGGCGCCGACAACGAGATCCCGATCGAGCTCGGCATGGGGCTGGTGAACACGCCCTTCGCCATCCCGGCCATGCGGATGGAGAACCCGAGCGCCGAGGCACATGTGCGCATCGGCTGGTTCCGCTCGGTCTCGAACATCCCGCACGCCTTCGCGATCCAGTCCTTCGTGGCCGAACTCGCCCACGCGGCGGGGCGCGACCCGAAGGACTACCTGCTCGACCTGATCGGGCCGGCCCGGACCATCGACCCGGTGAAGATCGGCGATGCCTGGAACTACGGCGAGGATCCCTCGCTCTACCCGATCGAGACCGGGCGGCTGCGCCGGGTGATCGAGACGGTGGCGGACGGCATCGGCTGGGGCCGCCCGATGCCGAAGGGGCGGGGGCTCGGCATCGCCGGGCACTACAGCTTCGTGACCTATACGGCCGCGGCGGCCGAGGTGGAGGTCGGGCCCAAGGGCGAGATCGTCGTGCACCGCGTCGATATCGGCATCGATTGCGGGCCGCAGGTGAACCCGGAGCGCATCCGCGCGCAGCTGGAGGGCGCCGTCGTGATGGGCATGGGGCTCGCGCTCACGGCCGAGATCAGCTTCAAGAACGGCCGGGCGGTGCAGGACAATTACGACACCTACGAGATCACCCGCATCGACGCGGCCCCGAAGGTGATCAACGTCCACCTGTTGCCGGGCCAGGATTACGGCCGGCCCCTCGGGGGCGTCGGCGAGCCGGGCGTGCCGCCGGTGGCGCCCGCGATCGTCAACGCGCTCTTCGCCGCGACGGGGCGGCGGGTGCGCCAGCTGCCGGTGCGCGACAAGCTGAGCGCCTGAAACCTCTGCGCCTGAAACCTCTGCGCCGACGCGGTGGCCGCGCCGGCGCAGCCGGAACGGACCTTGCCCGGAACGGTTGAGCGGGCGATCCCCTCACCGGAGCCCGTTCGATGACGCTCAGACTCCCCCTCGCCGCGATGCTCGCCGCGCTCGCGGCCGCCCCCGCGCTCGCGGCCTCCTGCGAGCAGGACATCGCGGCCTTGGAGCCGCGCCTCTCCGCCCAGACCCGGGACGTGATCTCGACCTCGACGGCGAGCAAGGAGGTGTCGAGCCGCCGCGAGGCCCAGGGCGAGGCCGCCCGGTCCGGGAACGTGCCGCCCTCCGCCCTGCCCAAGGGACCGGAGCCGGGGTCGGGCGAGGCGAAGGCCGCCGCCGAGGCCGGGACCGGCACCGGCGCCATGGAGGCCCGCGCCAGCCTCAACGGCGCCCGCGAGGCGGCCAGGAAGGGCGACGAGGCCGGCTGCCGCCAGGCCCTGGACCGGGCGAGGGCGCAGCTCGACGGGCGCTGAGCCGGCCCCGCGTCGCGCCCCGAGCGCCCTGGCCGGACCGGGTCGGCCTGTGAGACGCGCCGCGCGCGAGTGCGGGCCTCGCGCCGCGCCGGGATCGCGTCCAGGCCGACCGGGTGGCCCATGATGGCCGAGGCTGCGAGGATGAGGCGCTGTTCGGCCCCCGACGGGTCGGCGCCTCACGCCGGAGTGCGGGCCAGACAGGCTTCGGGACGGTGAGCGTGGGTGCCCCTCCGCATGGCCCACGCTTCCGGCAGCCGTTGAGTCGGAGCATGCTCTTCTGCCCGCGTCCGTCGCCGCCGAGGCGACTTGGGAGGCAATGGGCCTGTCGCGCGACTGTGGTGAATGCGTGAAATGAGTGTAAGACTAGAAAAAGCTGCAATCGGAAGGGCAGATGTGACCAAATTTCGTCGCGATAATATACTTTATGAACTGGCGTAAAAGAGCAATCATAAATTCCAGTAGTATGTAACGCTATCCATAGCAGCAATGCGAATCAATAGGATTGCTATCATGTTGGATGAATACGAAAAAACGTTAATTGAGCAAGAGCTCATCACAATATATCAGCTAAAATATGCGAAGATTTTTGCATGTATGAACATATTGTGGCTTCATACCTAGGGTATGATCGGCATTCTACTCTGTCACGACGTATTGATTGACTTTACATAATAATTATTTTATGGAGTTTTCCCGAAAGATCAAAAGGAAAGCCATAGATAGGCAAAATTGCGGTTCTATGGATTTACGTGTGTACGACCAAGATGATTTGCAGGCATTTCTTGCGACAGTGATTTGTCTTTGCCGCAATTTTTCTTGTAATCTAGGTATCAGAAGCGCTAGTACTGAATACAATGGCGCAGTTGGTATCTAAAACGAGAGGCAGCGTAGGCATTCAATACGCGCCGCGCCGCAGAGTTGGTGTAAAATCTTCTAGCGTCGAGGCGGAGCACTGCTAAAATGAAAATATTGATTCGGACCTGATCGCTAAATACTGATTCGAGAGAGCACCGTTATGAGAAATACGAAGCTTGTCAGGGCTGCAATATTCTTGATAACAGCGTTTTGCGCTCCAATATCGCCAGCACTCTCGTCTGATGATGTCGGCAGTATCACAGGTTCTTGTTGGAGATTTCAAACAGAAAAAAGAATGCTTCAATTCTGCTTCAAAAAATATGGAAAAATGGGCATAGTTGTAGACAGGTATGGGGTTCTTGTTGATGGGTGGAATTTTGAAGCAGATTGGAAATTGCAAGGCGGAAGGATAATCATTGAAGAAAATACATGCGATTTCGAATATTCAAGAGAATACGATCAATTAAGGCTCACAAATTGCGATATAGAGGGAGTATATTCTAGACATAAATAGTTTTCTTCATCGCTGTGCGTCGATAAAGATCAAAGATATGCTAACAATTTCATAATTGGTGTATCAGCCAGAGAAGTTCCGGTTAATCTGGTCAGACCCTGAGGTTGTAAGGCAATAGGCGCACTCGTTGGGTGTTGCGGTGTCGACGGGCCGCCCGATGGTTGACCACAGCCCCTCGACGGTGCGCTGGGCGGCCTTGAGCGTGGATGAAGCCATCTCGGTCAGTCGAACTTGAGCGAGGAGGGCGGGCCCCCTTTCCCTCTGGGCCGCCCGCTGGGCTTTGACGGAGGTCGCGTCGAAGGCCGTGGCCTCGCCGGACCATCCCGCCTTGGCCAGGGCCGCCAGCATGGCGGTCCGGAAGCCGCGGCGCGCCCATCTGTTGGGCGGGACCGGCTTGCGCACCCGACCGGGCGATTCCGGCTTGACGCGCGGCCCGGCGCTTGCAACCGGAGGCCGGGCCAGCCCCGGCCCGGCAGCGAGAGACGCCCGCATGAGCACCCAAGGCGGCCAGCCGACGCAGACCTCCGAGCCGACCCAACTCCTCCACCTCGTGTTCGGCGGCGAACTCACCAGCCTCGACGGCATCACCTTCCGCGACCTGTCGAAGCTCGACATCGTCGGGATCTTCCCCGACTACGCCAGCGCCGCGGTGGCCTGGAAGGCCAAGGCGCAGCAGACCGTCGACAGCGCGCTCACCCGCTACTTCATCGTCCACCTGCACCGGTTGCTGCAGCCCTGAGCCGGGCCGGGGCCGCGGGGCTCCGCGTCGATGAAGACATTGTGACGCTCTCTCCCCGCTGGTAAGAGCCGGGCGCGCCGCGCCGGGCCCGGCACCCTTTCCGGCGGCCAGGACCTACGACATGGCGATGAAACCCTCGATCAAGATCGTGGCGGGCAACGCGAACCGTCCCCTCGCGGAGGCCATCGCGGCCTATCTCGAACAGCCGCTCGCCCTCTGCTCCGTGCGGCGCTTCGCCGACATGGAGATCTTCGTCGAGCTCCAGGAGAACGTGCGCGGCGAGGATGTGTTCATCGTCCAGTCCACGTCCTTCCCGGCGAACGATCACCTGATGGAACTCCTCATCATGATCGACGCCGCGCGCCGCTCCTCGGCCCGGCGCATCACCGCCGTGATCCCGTATTTCGGCTACGCCCGGCAGGACCGGCGCACCTCGGGCCGCACCCCGATCTCGGCCAAGCTGGTGGCGAACCTGATCACGGAGGCCGGCGCCGACCGGGTGATGACCCTCGACCTGCACGCGGGCCAGATCCAGGGCTTCTTCGACATCCCGACCGACAACCTCTTCGCCGCGCCCGTGATGGTGCGCGACATCAAGGAGCGCCTCGACCCGGCCGACATGATGGTGGTCTCGCCCGACGTCGGCGGCGTGGTCCGCGCCCGGGCGCTCGCCAAGCGCATCGACGTGCCCCTCGCCATCGTCGACAAGCGCCGCGAGCGGCCGGGCGAATCCGAGGTCATGAACATCATCGGCGAGGTCGAGGGGCGCTCCTGCATCCTCGTCGACGACATCGTCGATTCCGGCGGCACGCTGGTGAATGCCGCCGAGGCGCTGCTCGCGCACGGCGCCAAGGACGTCTCGGCCTACATCACGCACGGGGTGCTCTCGGGGGGCGCGGTCTCGCGCATCGCCTCCTCGAAGCTCAAGGAACTGGTGATCACCGACTCGATCCAGCCCACCGCGGCCGTCAAGCTCGCCCGCAACATCCGGGCGGTCACGATCGCCCCCCTCCTCGGCGAGGCCATCGGCCGCACGGCCGAGGAATCGAGCGTGTCGAGCCTCTTCGCCTGAGCGGCGACGGCCCGCGGATCGGGCGGGGCCGCCAAAACCGGTTTGCACCCTCCGGGCGACCCGCCTATATTGCGGTCTTCTCCCTCACAGCGTGAGACGGGACGTTCCGGGCCTCCCGGGATGTCGGCGGCGCCCCCGGCGCCGCCCGCGTCTCCCTGCTGTGCGAAGGGTCGTCATTCAGGTCGCCGGCTCGGTTCCCGGCGGCGTCGCGTCCCGCCGAGGGGCGCCCGAGGAGGTGCTGCATGTCCCAGGGTCCGTTGATGCCGAAGGCGACGGCCGTCTGGCTCATCGAGAACACGTCTTTGTCCTTCGATCAGATCGCCGATTTCTGCAAGCTCCACCCGCTCGAGGTGAAGGGCATCGCGGACGGCGAGGTGGCGAGCGGCATCAAGGGCCTCGATCCGGTCTCGACCGGCCAGCTCACCCGCGAGGAGATCGAGCGGGCGCAGAAGAACCCGGGCCACCGCATGAAGGTGGCGGTCTCGAAGGTGAAGCTGCCCGAGGTGAAGCGCAGCAAGGGGCCGCGCTACACGCCGCTGTCGCGCCGCCAGGACCGCCCGAACGCGATCCTCTGGCTGCTGCGCAACCACCCGGAGCTCAAGGACGCGCAGATCATGCGCCTCGTCGGCACCACGAAGTCGACGATCCAGCAGATCCGCGAGCGCACCCACTGGAACTCGGCCGCGCTGCAGCCGATGGACCCGGTGACGCTCGGCCTGTGCACGCAGATCGACCTCGATTTCGAGGTGCAGCGCGCCGCCAAGGACCGGCCGGCGGTGGCCGAGGCCGTCGATGGCGGCCAGACCCTGATGCCGCCGGAACTCTCGGTGCTGCCCGAGCCCGAGGACGACCACGACCCCCGCCACCGCGGCCGCGGCGACGAGCGCCTCGACGCGGATTCGGTCTTCGCCCGCCTCAAGCCCCTGCGCCGGGGCGAGGAGGACGACGAGGACGATCTCTGAGGCGCTGGCGCGGGCGCCCCCGCCTCGGGAGCCTCAACTTGCGTCGGAGGCGCTTTTGCGATATGGCGCCACGATCCGGCGAGTATCCGTTCGACGGCGGTTGAGAGGGGCCCTGGCCCCTCTTTCGCGTTGCGCGGCCCTCGCCCGATGAGAATACGGTCCTGTCCGTCGATTTCGCGCCGGCACGCTTCCCCGGGAAGCGCGCGTTCCGGACGGCCTTGAAGCCGCCGGGACCACCGGCGGGCAGGAGCGGCCCGTCACGCGAGCCGCCGGCGCCGTCCCGCTTCCCCGGGGGATCCCGAGGGCAGGGGGCGATCTCAAGGAGCTTCAATGTCCGCAGGTTTGCAAGGCGCCGCGTCGAGCCGCGAGGATTTCGCCGCCCTCCTCGAGGAATCGTTCCGCCAGCACGAGATCACGGAAGGCTCCGTGGTCAAGGGCCGGGTCGTGGCGATCGAGAAGGACGTCGCCGTCATCGACATCGGCGCCAAGACCGAGGGGCGCGTCCCCCTCAAGGAGTTCACCGGCCCCGGCCGTGACCAGCCGATCAGCGTCGGCGACGAGGTCGAGGTCTACGTCGACCGCATCGAGAACGCGCTCGGCGAGGCGGTGATCTCCCGCGACAAGGCCCGCCGCGAGGAGAGCTGGGTCAAGCTCGAGAAGGCGTTCGAGAACAACGAGCGCGTCACCGGCACGATCTTCAACCAGGTCAAGGGCGGCTACACGGTCGACCTCGACGGCGCCGTGGCCTTCCTGCCGCGCTCGCAGGTGGACATCCGCCCGGTCCGCGACGTCACCCCGCTGATGGGCACGCCGCAGCCGTTCCAGATCCTCAAGATGGACCGCCGCCGCGGCAACATCGTGGTGTCGCGCCGCACGGTCCTGGAGGAGAGCCGCGCCGAGCAGCGCTCGGAGCTGGTGGCGAACCTCGAAGAGGGTCAGGTCATCGACGGCGTGGTCAAGAACATCACCGAGTACGGTGCGTTCGTGGACCTCGGCGGCATCGACGGCCTGCTGCACGTCACCGACATGGCGTGGCGCCGCGTCAACCACCCGTCCGAGGTCGTCAACATCGGCCAGACGGTCAAGGTCAAGATCATCAAGATCAACCACGAGACGCACCGCATCTCGCTCGGCATCAAGCAGCTGCTGGCCGATCCGTGGGAGGGCATCGCCGCCCGCTACCCGGTGAACGCCAAGCTCAAGGGCCGCGTGACCAACATCACCGATTACGGCGCCTTCGTGGAGCTGGAGCCGGGGATCGAGGGCCTGATCCACGTCTCGGAGATGAGCTGGACCAAGAAGAACGTCCATCCGGGCAAGATCGTCTCCACCTCCCAGGAGGTCGAGGTGCAGATCCTGGAGGTCGATCCGGTCAAGCGCCGCATCTCGCTCGGCCTCAAGCAGACCCTGCAGAACCCCTGGGAGGCCTTCGCCGAGAAGCACCCGGTCGGGTCCGAGGTCGAGGGCGAGGTCAAGAACAAGACCGAGTTCGGCCTGTTCATCGGCCTCGAGGGCGACGTCGACGGCATGGTCCACCTCTCGGACCTCGACTGGAACCGTCCGGGCGAGCAGGTCATCGACGAGTTCAAGAAGGGCGACGTGGTGCGCGCCCAGGTTCTCGACGTCGACGTCGAGAAGGAGCGCATCTCGCTCGGCATCAAGCAGCTCGCCGGCGACCCCTTCGCGGATGCGGGGGAGATCCGCAAGGGTCAGGTCGTCACCTGCGAGGTGCTGGAGGTCAAGGATTCCGGCATCGAGGTGAAGATCGTCGACACCGACCTGTCGACCTTCATCCGCCGGGCCGAGATCGCCCGCGACCGCGGCGACCAGCGCCCCGAGCGCTTCGCGGCGGGCGAGAAGGTGGATGCCCGCGTCACGCAGTTCGACCGCAAGGCGCGCCGCGTGCAGCTCTCCATCAAGGCCCTGGAGATGGCCGAGGAGAAGGAGGCGATCGCCCAGTACGGCTCGGCCGATTCGGGCGCCTCGCTCGGCGACATCCTCGGCGCGGCCCTCAAGGCCCGCGCCGGCGACAAGAAGTAGGATCGGCCGGCCCGGGCGCGCCCGGGCCGCCACCGCGCGATCGGACAGGCCCGCGCCGGGAGACCGGCGCGGGCCTGTGCCGTTGAAAGACTCGTCCCCGCCTTCCCGGGAAGGCGGGGCGGGGTGAGGCGCGGGCCGCAACGGAGAAGTGGCGCCGGTGACGCGGAAACGGTAAGAGCGCCCGTCGGCTGTCCGAGGCGCGAGGCCGGCTCCCGTCGGCCTCGGCCGCTCGCCGTGGCCGCTGCGCGCCGGGGCCGACCCATGCCCGGGGCACGGTGGGGCCCAGCGCGCCCTTCCTGCTCGAGGGTCATCAGCGTCGTGAACGACATCGTTTCGAGCGAACTGCGCACCAGGATCCAGCGTGCGAAGTGCGACATTGAGGAATGTCTGAGAAGCGGCGATCCCGCGGCGACTTTCCGGGGGCTCGGCAGGGGCCCCGAGATCTGGATCGCGGCCCTCGACGAGATCTTCGACGAGTGGCCCTTGAGGGAGGCCGAGCGGGCCGCTGCCCTGCTGCACGAGACGCTGCCGGCGGCCGAGTATCTCTCGACCGTCACCATGCTCCTGGGAGCAGCCCCTCCGGCGGAGGCCCACGAACCGGAGATCGAGCCAAGGGACTTTCAGTCCGTGTTGATCGCGCGCCATTCCGATGCGGTCGGAACCGTCGTGGCTTTCACGGGGATGAAGGGCCGTCTCGGCATGCCGCTGAAGATCGCGGATCGCTGGTTCTCGGCGGCTCGCCTGAACAGGATCTATCTCAGGGACGCCAACAAGGACTTCTTTCTCGGGGGTCTCAAGGATCTCGGCGGCTCCTTCGAGGAGAGCGTGCTCAGCCTCCGGCGAACGATCGACGCGTTCGGCGGCGGACGCCTGTTTCTCTTCGGCGGGTCCGCCGGCGGCTACCCGGCCCTGCGCTACGCGCTCGCTCTCGAGGCGCAGGCCGTCCTGGTCTTCTCCGGCGCCACGAACATCACGCGCAGCTTCGTCGGCGACGCCGTTGATCGCTACGGCGCGCGCGAGCAGCCGGACCTGCGGCCGGCCTACGCTGCCGCGGCCCATCCGCCCCGGGTCCGCCTCGTCTACGCCGCGGGCCACGCGATGGACGCCCTCCAGGCGGGCAACTTCAAGGACCTGCCCGGAGTGATCTGCGACCCGCTCCCCGACTGCACGACGCACATCACGATTCCCGAGGCGGTTCGCACCGGAAAGTATGGTGGCCTGCTTGCGTGGCTGTTCGAGTGCGATCGGCCGAAACCGGGAGCGAATCCTGACGCTGTCGTGGGACATGATACGCTGTCCGGACGATCACGTCCGGACAGCGTTTGACGAGCCCGCGCGGCGCGAGCCCGCGCGGCGCTTGAGCGATGCCGAAATCCGCGTTGCGAACCAATTCGTCGGATTTCGTATGACTGGGAGCGCTCGACGCATGGACCGGCCAGATGACGTGATTGCCAAAGTGGCCAGCATCTATGCCCAGGTGCTCGACTTGCAGGTCGTTGGCCCGGACGACGATTTCATGACCCTGAACGGGGACTCGCACCAGGCCGTCCTCCTGGCGCTCGAACTCGAAGCGGCCTTCGGCGTGCCGGTGCCGGTCGAGACGATCGGCGACCTCGGCACGGTCCGCCGCGTCGCGACGTGGATCGCGGAGCAGGCCGCCTCCGGATCGGGGCGGGACACGCGATGACGGAGCTTCAGCGGCGTCTCGCGCGCTGGTCCGCGGAGCGGCCGGACCGCCTCGCCTTCGCGTTCATGCCCGACGGCACGACGGTGACCGACGCGCTGACCTTCGGCGCTCTCGATCGGGACGCGCGCGGAGTGGCCCGCTCGCTGGGGGAGGTGGGCGCCGGCGGCAGACCTGTGCTGCTCCTGTGTGAGCCGGGTCCCGCCTTCGTGACCGCCCTGGTCGGCTGCCTCTACGCGGGCGCCCTCGCCACCCCGGTGCCGGTGTCGCGGCGGCGCGCCGGCGTGGCGCGGCTCGCCGCGGTCGCCCGCGATGCCGATCCGGCCGCGATCCTGGCGACCGTCGACCGGTCGGCCGTGCCCGACGAGCGGCTCGCGGCCGCTCCCTGGCTGCGCGTCGACGAGGCGGCGCGCAACGCGCCCGCCGCCGTCTCCGCCGTGGCGGAGGACCATCCCGCGGTGATCCAGTACACGTCGGGGTCCACGACCTCTCCGAAGGGCGTTGTGCTCAGCCACGGCAATCTGGCCGCCAACCTGCGCATGCTCCGCGACGGCTTCGGCGCGCACGAGTCCAGCCGCTATCTCAGCTGGTTGCCGCTTTTCCACGATATGGGGCTGATTGCCCACGTGTTGGCGGCGCTCTACAACGGCGGTCCCTGCTGGTTCGCACCCCCATTGAGCTTTTTCAGGCGGCCCGAGACCTGGCTGCGGGCGATCGCGCTGCATGGGGCGACGATCAGCGGTGCCCCCAACTTCGCCTACGAGAGCTGCGTCCGGCGCTTCCCGACGATGCAGCTCGACGGTCTGTCCCTCGCCAGCTGGGAGGTGGCGTTCTGCGGTGCCGAGGCGGTGCGGGCGTCGACGATGGAGCGGTTCTCGGCCCTGTTCGCGCCCTACGGCTTCCGCGCCGCGGCGTTGCGGCCCTGCTACGGGCTGGCGGAGGCGACGGTGTTCGTGACGGCGGCGCGCGGCGTTCGCACGCTGCCGGCGACGCAGTCGCCGACCGCCGCGCCCCTGGTGTCCTGCGGCACCCCGTCGCCCGACGCGACGCTCGTCGTGGTGGATCCGGAGACGCTGCGGCCGAGGCAGGACGGCGAGATCGGCGAGATCTGCGTGTCCGGCTCGCACGTCGCCAAGGCGTATTGGCGCCGGCCGGCCGAGAGCGATGCGACCTTCGGGGCCGAGATCGAGGGGCCGGACGGGCCGGTGACGGCTCTGCGGACCGGCGATCTCGGCCTCCTGCGCGACGGTGAGCTCTACGTCACGGGCCGCCTCAAGGACGTGATCCTGGTGCGCGGCGAAACGATCCACGCCGAGGACGTCGAGCAGGCGGTCGGCGCGTCGCATCCCGAGCTGGACGGCCTCTGTGCGGCGTTCGGTCTCGAGGTCGACGGGGAGGAGCAGGTCGTCGTCGTTCAGGAGGCGCCCCGAGGGGGCTTTCGCGCCGCGCCCGAGACGCTGATCGACGCGGCGGCGCGGGCGGTGGCGGACACCTTCGGGGTGCGCCTGTACGACCTCGCCCGGGTCCGAACCGGTGCGATCCCCCGCACGACGAGCGGCAAGGTGCAGCGAGGCCGCTGCCGCGCCCTCTACGCGTCAGGCGAACTGCCGCTGCAGGGCGGCGGCGTCGGCCACCTGTCGCTCGGGCGCAACCAGCGCCCGCGCTGACGCATCGGCGCGGAACACGCCCGCTCCGTCCAGGAAATAGCGCACCTGACCGTACTTGCTGAGGAAGTGGACGACGAGTCTCAGCGTCGACGGCTTCGCGCCGGCCGCGCGCACGACCTCCCGCACCATCTCCGCCTCGCGCGGTCCGAGCGCCGAGACCCGCTTCATGATCCGGAAGAACATCGCGGTTCGCTCCGATCCCGCGTCGTGGCGGCGCACCGGCGCGTAGGCCGTGCTCCTGAGCTGCGCGATCATGCGCAGCATCCGCGCCCCGAACGCCTCCGGCATGTAGGCCGCCGCGCACAGGTCCGCGACGCCGTCGAGGAGGACGCGACGGGACATTCCGGCCGGCACGATGTTGGTCGAGAACGGACTCGCCGCCGCCGTTTCCCAGGAGGCGCCGAGCAGCCGCCCCTCGCGCGCGAGGCGGCGATAGAGGTCGGTGGCGTGAGGGGCGGTGAGCACGCCGATGTTGAGTTCGGGGATCGGCGCGGCATCGAAGAACCCCCGCATCTGGTCGAAGATCCCGGCCGAGTCGTGGTCGAAGCCGACGATGATGCCCGCCTGAACCGCGATCCCCTTCTGGAGGATCGCAGCGATCGCGCTCTCGACCGGCTGCAGGAGGTTCTGCTTCTTTCCGGTCTCGCGAAGGCTCGCCTTGTTGACGGTCTCGATGCCGACGAAGAGGATCCGAATCCCGGCCTCGTGGCAGCGCTCGAGAAGATCCGGGTCGCGCGCCACGTCGAGCGAGGCCTGGGTCAGGAACAGGACCGGATCGGCCTCGTGCCCCGCGTTCCAGGCGGTCAAAGCGTCGAGCACCTTGCGGGCCCAGGCGCGGTGGACGGTGAAATTGTCGTCGACCAGGAAGATCTGCCGGAAGCCGGCCGCATAGAGCGCATCCAGTTCGGCAACGATCTGCGCAATGTCTTTGTGCCGCTGCTTGCGGCCCTGGTATTGGATGACATCACAGAATTCGCAGCTGAAGGGGCAGCCGCGCGTGGTCTGAAGCGCGCCCGACGACGCGCGCTCGACGGGATAGAGGTCCCAGCGCGGGACCGGGGACCGGCGGATGTCGGCCTTGCCCCCGTCGTAGCGGTCGCCGGCGCGTCCCGCCGCGATGTCCGAGAAGATCTGCGCCGCGATCTCCTCGACCTCGCCCGTCACCAGGATGTCGGCGTGCGGCCGCATCTCCTCCGGAGTCAGGGTCGCGAACGACCCCCCGATCATCACCGTCCGGCCGCGCCGGCGGAAGGCGTCGGCGAGTGCGATCATCCTGTCACGCTGGGACACCTTGCCGGTGATCGCGACGACGTCGACCTGCGCGTCGAGATCGACGGCATCGATGCTCTCGTCGGTGATCCGGATGTGCCAGTCGGCCGGCACGAGCGCGGCGAGCGTCACCACCGTGAGGTCGGCGACCTGCACCCAGCCGCGGGCCTCGTCGCCGAAGAACTCGGCCGTGTGATAGCTCGGTGCGGAATTGGCCGGATTGACGATGTAAATGGCGGGCATGGTCGCTCCCGTTCCGGGCCGCTCTCGGCGATGATGTGCCCTGGACCGGGCCGGATGCGGGGGACGAGCCGCCGTGCTCGGCACGCCCTGCCGACCCGGAGGCAGCGATCCCGGGCCCTCGTCCCACCGCCCGCCGCCGCGGCGATACCAGCTCGACGGCGCCGTGGCCAGTGTCGTCGGCGGCGTCCGCTCGGACGCAGCATCCACCGCGGCGCGAGGTCCTCGCCCGTCGGCGCCGTCGCGCCGGGGCGGGCCGTCGCGCCGCTCCGGCCGACGGACGAGGGCCGCGCCGCGGGGCAGGATCCGCGCCGTCCGACCGGGGCGCGACGGTGTGCAGGGTCGGACCGATCATCTCTGCGCTCACGGCAAAATCACCGGCCTGAAAGGCTGTTCAGGTGATAAGCCCATAGTTTTCCGACTCTTTCAGGGTGCATATGGTGATCTGACGGATCTTCGTTCCTGTAATACTCAGAAATGACGCCGGTGTCCGGATCAAGCAGGTCCGATGTCAGGTCGATGAAGGCGCATTGCCGTTGCGCTGCGCCGGATCTCAGACGGTCATTGTATTCGATGGTGAGCGCAGTGCGGTCCTTCAGAGTGGCATCCACTTCCTTTCGGAAATTCGCGATGTCGCCCCAGACGGTTCCATCCCTGATGGTGGGCAGTGCCGCTCCTGTGATGACGACGTCGCTGTGCCCGGCGCCGAGAAGCCGGTCGACGAACGAAAGATATGCGCAGACCGATTCCCGCAATTGGTGCTCTATGGTCTCGGCGTATGTCTTCGCGCGCCACCAAATCACGAAGCCGCAATCGACTTCTCCGAGCTGGATCAGCGGGATGGTCCCGGGGCGAGGCGGCAAGAGCGAACGGGAGAAGATCTCGAGCGCGTGGGTCAGGCTGTTGGGATTGCGCATGCCTACGGCCGTCGCTCCCGGAACTTCGGTGAACCGGCACCGGCGAGACAGCCAGCCGGCCTTCGCCGCGTGATCGATCGCGGCGACGTGGCTGTCTCCGACGACGTGCCAGACTCGCTGATCGCCGTGATCGGCCGGACAATCCGTCATCTCTCGCCCATGCCTGTTGGATGACCGCGCCGTGGAGAGGCACCTCGGACCGACGATCAGGACATCTCCGCGGAGCGACCCGCGCGGCGATCAAGGGCCGGTCACGACTCGCCCCGTTCCGCCGTGACGGGCCACTCGCCGAGCCTATCCGCAAATGCGGCAGAATTACAACAGATTGGTTGAAATTCAGACCCTCCGAGGCGGGCCCGCGCAATCAGTTGTACATGGTCAGCGATGGGGAGAATCTGCAATGCGCAAATCAGCTTTACCGACCTTCATCGCTTGCGTGGCGGGTTTCATCCTGTGCCAAGCAACTCACGCGAATGCGCAGGCGACGCGCACCTGGGTGTCGGGCGTCGGCGACGACGCGAATCCGTGTAGCCGGACTGCTCCATGCAAGACATTCGCGGGAGCGATCAGCAAGACGGCGAATGACGGGATCATCAGCGTGTTGGATCCGGGCGGATTCGGGTCGGTCACGATCACGAAGTCGATCACGATCCGGGGCAGGGGCGCGGAGGCGGGCGTGCTCGCGTCCGGCGTTCAGGGCGTGGTCGTCAATGCGCCGAACGCGACCGTCTCGCTCGTCGGCCTCAGCATCGATGGTGCCGGCACCGGCACCAGGGGCATCAACGTGATCAGCGCCGCGCAGGTTACGATCAAGGATTGCGAGATCTCGAGATTCACGGACGCCGGGATCTATGTCAGTTCGTCGTCAAACAGCCGCGTGATGGTCAAGGACAGCATGGTACACAGCAACGCGCGCGGCGTCGTCGCGATCGGAACCAACGCGACACTGGCCGGCGTCGTACTGGATAACGTGGTTGTAGACGCGAGTTCGACCGCAAACCTTGTGGCTGATCAGGCGGGCGGCATCATCGCGTTGAGGCGCTCGACGGTCTTGGGAGCTCCCATTCTCAACACGAATGGCGCGACCATTCGCAGCTATGGCGATAATGCTCTCAATGGCGGGACACCGAATTCGGTCACGCCCCTCCAGTAGGAGGCGCGGACCGGGCGCGCGAGGGCGGTGCCCGGCGCCGCGCTCGGCCGCGGCCCGGGGCCGCCCCGGGCTACGGGCCGCCCGCGTCGCCCCGGGGCCTGCGTCGCTCGGGTTGCGGCCCGAAGCCTGTTCGCGTTCCTCGACGTTGCCGCGCGACCCTCGGCGCCGCCGGCGCCCGGGGACGGGCGCGGGGGATCGCCCCGACCCGGCCGCGATGGCATGAACGGCCGCCACCGACATCTTTGGGTTGTCGTGTGATGTCGACCGTGAGCCGACCGGCGTTCGGCGAGGATCCGCGTCTCGCTACAGGATGTAGGTGTACAGGTGGTCGATCATTTCGTTCCTCGACACGATCTCGCCGAGCAGGTCGAGATCGCTGCCGAACCCGGCCTCCGAGTCGGGGCGCCCGGTCCGCTCACACGCGTCGATCTGACAACTGTAGCCGAAATGTGCGAAATCGTCACGATATAATTCGCTGACGGTTGTCGCGGTACCTTCCTCGTAGAACCTGCTCCAATTGCCTATGAGAGATTTATTCTCTCGCGGGATCGTCAAGCTGTGATCGCCCAGCCTGAGTGCTAAAGACTCGACGAGTTCCTCGAACTTCTCAATTTTGAAAATATTGTTATATTTTATTAGATCACTCAATAACAGATCCTTCTGGGGCCTGACATGGACCTCACGGCTCGTGAAATCTTGGAAGTTATCAGATAAATATGTGACGAACGATGAAAAATGCGACTGCAAGTCGTGGACATCGCCTATCCGGCCGAAGCGGTCAAACAACTCCGAGTAGCCTGGCTCATTGGTAAGGATCTTGCTGCAAAAAAATGAAAATAGGCGACTGTAGGGATTTCGGCTTATCGCAAATCTGTACCAAGACGCTCGATTTTCAAGTATTTCATCTAATTCAGGCATAGTAAGTTCGAGAAAAGTCGGAATATCCAGATATTTTCTCTGATGAATGAGCATGCCAAGTTTGGATTCTTTATGATAGGGCTTTCTCGCTCTCGGATCGAACGTGACGCCTTCGAGCGAGGAGAAGAACGACTTGAGAGACGTGCAGGCAACCTTGGGGGTTTCGATATAGACCAGCTTGTGTCTCCTGGAGACGTAACTGCCGTAAGCCAGCCTGGCGGTCGCGAACCAAGGTTCATAGCCCGCGCGCTCGGCCAAAGTCGCGATGCGGTCGTGAACGGCTCTGTTGTAATCCGGTCTGATCGTGCCGTGCGACGGCGGCGCTTTCTCGAGAATCCTGATGGCTCCCGATGCGGAGGTGCAGCGCAGGTCTTGGCCGTGCGGGCCCTCGGGGAGGGCGCATCCGGGTCCCGTCCGATCGTCGAGGTCCCCGTGAACGATGACTCTTGCGCCGGGAGCAATCAGCGGCAACCAGGCCCGCAGATCGTCGACGGCGCCGCTCTCGCCGGTGCCGGCGCACATGAACAAAAGTCCGACTTGGCATTTCAGCACATGCGCCGCCTGCCGAGAGTCGAGATCTATCTCTACAATATATCGTAACGGGTCCGGCCTCTCGCACGAGGAATCGGGCGCATCGCTGCCGCTTGTCCGAGACAGGCCCTCGACGGGTGCGGCGTGCGGGCCCTGGGGAGCGATGCGATAGATCAGCGTTCTGCTTTGCGGCGGCCTGCGCGCCACCCCGGTCGCGAGCGCGAGTGCCGATTGCCTGCTGCACGATCTCAGGTCGACGATGCAACCGCTTTCCACCAGCGCCGCTTGCTCCGTAAGGAGCAGCGTCTCCTCGTCGGATAGAATGCTACTGGTATCGGAAGACTCATCTTGCATCTGCTTGCATGCCGATCGCGATAATGCACCGTATTTGCCCGGATTGCGGATAGGCGACTGGGCGATGTAGCACTATAGGGTGCGGACACGGTCAGTACCAGAGCCCGATCGCGGCGGCGAGCGCGACGTTAGGGGCCGGCTTGTCCCAGCGTGTCGAAGCGAGTGGCGATCCCGCGACAATCCTCGGGGCGGCAGAGGGCGGCCTCGGTGCGCTCGCGGTCGCGGCGCTCGCCGGGGAGGGGCCTCGGCCTGCGAGCCCGCGGACCGGGGACGATCGGGGTGATGCCCGCCTTCCGCGGATGAGCCCGCAGCCGGTGGGCATCGTGGCCCTCGGCGGCGATCGGGCACGGCGCCCACCTGTCGAGGCGGGTGTGGCCCGCGGCGCGATGGTCCTGCGCTCCCGGGCCGTCGCGCTGGCGCATTCCCCGACGCGGGGGCCGCCGGTTCGGCGCAGACAAGGCGGCGCGATCGGATCCTGCTCTCGCGGCCGGGCCGATCGCGCGGCACGACCCGCCGATCAGCGCCCACGGCTCAGCGGCGCGCGGGACCCGCCCCGGGTTCAGGCCGCCGGCGCGGCCGCCAGCCGGTGGGGCAGGTTGCCCAGGATCGTCTCCGGCGTGAGCGGCCGGCCGGTCGCGGCGCGCAGGCGCAGCAGGGCGCTCTGGCGGAAGCGCGGGTCGCCCGACACGTCCGGCCCCGCCCAGTCCGGCACCGCGAGGGGCGCGGCCTCGTGCTCCAGCTCCACCTCGGCCAGGATCAGGCCCGCGAGGTCGCCCCGGAACACGTCGACCTCCCAGAGACGCCCCGCATGCGGCACGCCGTAGCGGGTCTTCTCGATCAGGCAGCCCTCGCAGACGCCGGCGAGCAGCGCCTCCCCGTCCGCGGGCGGGATCTCGTACTCGAATTCCTGCCGGCCGAGCCCCTGGCGCGGCCCCTTCACGGTGAGCCAGGCCCGGCTGCCGTCGAGGCGCACCCGCACCTTGCCGCCGTTCGCCTGGCTGATCAGGCCGTCGCGCAGGTGACGCGGCGGCGTCGCGGCCAGCCGCCACCGGCTGTCGGCCACGAGAAACTTCCGCTCCACTTCGAACCGCATCGGTCCCCGCGCGCCGTCATCCGCCGCGGGGCGCGCCGCCCCGCCGCGAGGCCGCTTACCACGGCCGCCCCCGGCTGGCACCTCGCTAGGTGTGCTTCTGCAGGTGCACTTCGGCAGGTGCACCGCGGTAAGGTGCGCCCCGGCGCGCCGCGCCGTCGAGGCCCGTCCGCCGCGGGGCACGGCCGCCCTCGGCGGGCGCTCCGGGGCGCCCCGCCTCATACGCCATCCGGTTGATTGCGTCGCCATCTCCCATTTCGGCCATGCGGATGTCGGCTTCGCTCAGGCGCCGCGCAGGCTCGTGATCCGGGATCCGCTTCGATCAAGCGGATCCCGGATCAGGAGGGGCCCCGGCCCGCGGGAGCCGCGCTCTCCGGCAGACCCTCGCCCCGGCGGGCCTGCTTGGCGGCCGCGATCCGCCGCACCAGGGCGAGGTAGGGCTGGCCGATCCGGTCCCAGCCGTAATCCTGGGCCGTCGCCCGCGCGCCGGCCCGCAGGGCGGCCACCCGCTCCGCGTCGGAGAGGACGCGCCCGATCGTGGCCGCGATCTGGTGCGCCAGTGGCTTGATGAAGTACCCGTTCACGCCCTCCAGCAGGTAATCCTCGATCCCGCCCACCGCCGTCGCGAAGACCGGCAGGCTGCAGGCCATCGCCTCCATGCAGACGAGCGAGAAGGTCTCGTAGCGGGAGGGCAGGACCAGCGCGTCCGCCGCCGCGTAGAAGGCCGGCGCGTCCGAGCGCGACCCCGCGAAGATCACGTGGTCGGACCAGGGCCGGGCGAGGTCGCGGTAGGGGGCAGGGTTGTCCGACCCGACCACCACCAGCCAATAGTCGGGCCCGAGCAGCCGGAGGGCCCCCACGGCGTGGGCCAGGCCCTTGCGGGCGAATTCGTGGCCGACGAAGACCAGGAGCTTGGCCTCGTCGGGAATGCCGAACTCCGCCCGGATCGCCCGGCCCGCCTCCGGATCGCCGCGGAACCGGGCGAGGTCGATCCCGTTCGGGATCACCTCGATCTGCCGCGCCGGCACGCCGTGATGCACTTGCAGCTCGGTGCGCACGCGCCGCGAGACTGCGACGTAGCGGGCGTAGCGCCCGCCGGTGATCATCAGGCGGTCGCGCAGCGCCACCCACAGGTGCATCGGGTTGAGCAGCCAGCGCCAGCGCCCCTCCTGCCGCTTCTCCTGCAGGCTCGCGGCGTTGACCGCGTGGACGACCAGGATGTCGCCCGCGAGGCTGTCGCCGTGGCTGATCACCACCGCCCCGCGGTGGCGCCGCAGGGCCAGGGAGGCCGCGAGCGTGAAGGCCGGCACGACGAGGAGGCGGCCGAGGTGGCGCAGCGGTCCGCGGGTCGGGATCCGGGCGAGCCAGGGCGCCACGGTCTCGACGGTGATGCCCGCCTCGACGCGCCCGGCCACCCGGTTGGCGATCACGTGGTTGGGCACCCCCGCCCGCGCGAAGGTGCGGGCGAGCTCCCAGGCGACGGTCTCGGCGCCGCCCGCGGCGCTGAATTCCTGGATCACCTGCACGACCTGCGGCGGCGCGGCCGCGCCCGCCGGGGAGACCCGCGCCTCCCGCTCGCCCCGTCCGGGCCCCCCGTCCCGCACCGAGACGGGTGCCGCTTCCAGCTGATGATCGGCCGTCATCTCAGGACACTCCACCATCGAAACCGCCGCTCGGCTGTGTCGAACCGGCACGCGGACGGAATCACTGTTCCTGGATTGCAAGTCCGGTGACTCGGACCGGCATCCGATCCTGATGAGAGCGGGCTTCTCTCTCGAATGCTTGCCAAGGTCTCTTGCCAAGGTCTCTTGCCAAGGTCTGAATCCGCGGGCGCCTTCGAGGAGATGGACGGCCCGGTGCTGGTGCATCCCGGGCCGTCGCGATCACGCTTGGTCGGCGAGCGGCACCGGCCCGGGCCGGGGCGCGCTCGCCCGCGCCCGCGCGGCGGCCGCCCAGGCCTGCGCGAGGGCGCCGGCGACGGCCTCCTGGGTGAAGCGCTCGGCGACGTTGCGGCGCCCGGCGAGGCCCCGGGCCGCCCGCTCCGCCGGGTCGGCCGCGGCCTCGTCGAGCACCCGCGCCAGGGCGGCGGGGTCGCGCTCCGGCACGATCCAGCCCCCCGGCCCGACCACCGACGGGATCGCACCGCAGGTCGAGCCGATCACCGGCACGCCGCAGGCCTGCGCCTCGATGATCACCCGCCCGAACTGCTCGCGCACCGCCTTCGTGGTGCGGGTGAGGAGGACGAGCGCGTCGCGCTCGCGCATGAACTGCGCCACGCCCGCCGGCGGCGCCCAGGGCGCGAAGCTCACCCGGTCGCCGAGCCCGAGGGACGCCGCGCGGGCGCGCAGGCCGGCCTCGTGCGGGCCCTCGCCCATCAGGGCGAGCTCCACCCGCGTCCGGCAGCGGGCCATGGCGTCGAGGACGTCGTCCAGCCCCTTCTCCTCCACGAGGCGCCCCACGTAGCCGAGGCGCAGCGGCCCGCCCGGGGGCGGGGCGCCGCCGGGAGCTCCGCCCCCGGCCGGAAGGTCGCCGCGTCGACGCCGTAGCCGATCGGGCTGACCGGACCCGCATAGCCCCCCGCGCGCACGACCTCCGCCGCGTCGGGGCTGCGCGCCAGCACGTGGTCCGTGCGGGAGAGGGTGAAGCGCCGCACGCCCTCGAAGGGGGGCGGGAGGCGCTTGAGGATGTTCTGGTCGACCTCCAGGACCAGGGCGGCCGGCCCGCGCAGGAGGCTCGCCTGGAGCGCGACGAGGCTCCACGGCTCCTCCCAGAGATGCACCACGTCGGGCTGCAGGCGCCGGATCAGGCGCCGCATTCCCGGATAGACGTGCAGGTACCAGCCCATCGGCCCCGCCTTCGGCAGCCGGATCGGCGCGACGTGCACGGTGACGCCGGGATCGTCCGGGGGATCGGCCTCGATCACCCGGCCGAACTGGTGCCAGCGCGCCGGCACCAGGAGGTGCACGTCGAGGTCCGGGCGCCGCGCGAAGGGCGCGTAGCGCAGGCGGCCCGCCTCGCGGCTGACGGCCGGGTGGGCGATCGAGAGGACGCGCAGCCTGTCAGTCACGGCCAAGTACCCGGGCGAGGGCGCCGGTGGCGCCGGTGAGATGCGCCTCGGCGGCGAGGAGGCTGCGACGGGCGCCGTTGAGCGTGTTGCGCGGCAGGCTCCAGGCGTCCTGACCGCGGCGCACGAGGCCCTTGCGGGTGGTCGCGGCGCTGGAGAAGCCCGCCCGGCGCGCCAGCGCGAAGTCGCGCGGGCCGCAATCCCCCCGGCGCCCGTACGGGAAGGCGAAGTGGCGCGCCTCCCGCCCGAGCCGCGCGCCGATCCGCTCGCGGCACTCCGCGATCTCGCGGAAGGCGGCCTCGGGGTCGAGGGCGGCGATGCGGGGATGGCTCACCGTATGGCCGCCGATCTCCACCAGGGGATCGTCCGCGAGGGGCGCGAGCATCTCCCAGGTCACGGCGTGGCGCCAGTGCATCGCCTCCTCGTCGACGCCGTTGAGGCGGCAGAAGGTCCGGTAATGCGCCCCGGCCCGCGGGCCGTCGAACGCCGCCGCGAGGCGCGCATAGGCCGCGCGCTTGGCCGCCGGGTCCGGCAGCGGCAGGGAGCCCCCGGGCAGGCGCACCGCGTCGCGCGCGCGCAGCACATCCTCCAGCCCGGCCCCCCAGAGCGGCAGGGTTCCGTCCGGGATGCCGGTGGTGAGGAACAGCGTCACCGGCACGCCGTGCCGGCGGAACAGCGGCACCACCGCCTCGACCGTGTCGCGGTAGCAATCGTCGATCGAGACGTTGACGAAGCGGCCGCGATGGTCCGGGTCGGCCGCCCGGCGCAGGGCCTCGTCGAGGGTGACGACGTCCCAGCCGGTCGCGCGCAGATGGGTGAGGAGCCGGTCGAGATAGCCGAGATCGAGGTGGAAGCCGCGATTCGGCATGTCGGCCCAGTCCTCCGCCCGGACCGCCCGGTGGAAGGTCAGGAGGCAGCCGCGGGGCCCGAGCCGCGCGCCCGCGCGGGCCGCCAGGGCCCGGGGCAGGGCGGCCGGACCCGGCGCGAGGGCGTCCCAGCCGGGCAATCCCGGCAGGTCCCGGCGGGCCGCGGTGAAGGTGGGCATCGCGTCACTCCTCCTCTGGGCATCGGTGGGGGCACTGGCGCGGGGCCGGGGAGATCGCGCGGGGCTCTCCGGGGCGGGGCGGCGCCGCGCCGCGCCGAGGGTTGCGCGAAGGGACGGCGCCGCCAGGGCGAGGCCGACCAGGATGCAGGCCGCGCAGGCGGCGGCGCCCGCGGCGAGGCGCGCCAGCGGCCCCGCGACCGCGAGCGGGATCTGCCACGCGGCGAGGCCCATCACGGCGGCCGGACCGGCGGCGAGCAGCGTGGCCCGGACGAGCGGCCGCGCGCAGCCGAGGAGCAGGCCGGTCCCGGCGAGGAGCACGAGGCCGCGGGCCGCCTCGCCGAGGCCCAGCATCATCGGGCCGGCGAGGCCGTTGCCCGCCGCCGCGCAGGTCGCGAGGTTGACCGCGATGTTGGCGAGGTAGGCCGCGGTCAGGGCGCCCGCCGCCGCCCCGTTGCGCCCGGCCCCGTTGAGGACGCGCATCAGGATCCAGCCGAGGGTCGAGGCCCAGAGGCCGGCCGCGATGCCCCGCAGGGCCTCGCTGGTCAGGAAGACGGCTTCGTCCCCGAAGGCGCCGCGGGCGAAGACGACCCGCGCGAGCTCCGGGGCGAAGCCCGCCAGGAACACGCAGGCCGGCAGCATCACGGCCAGGATCGGGCGGGCGATCCGCTCGACCTGGCGGGCCGTGTCCGCCGCCGGGCCCGCCGCCAGGACGGTGAGCCCGAGGGGCTGGCTGATCAGCAGCAGGGCGCTGTCCGTCAGGGTGCGGGCGTAATCCATCGAGGCGACCGTGCCGGTGGCGAGCCGCGAGGCGAGGAGCCGCTCGATCCAGTTGTGGGCCTGCTCGACGAGCGGGATGGCGAGGAGCGGGCGCAGGCCGCGCAGGAAGTCCCGGCCGGCCGCCAGGATCAGGGCCGGCCGGGCGCCGGCCGGGTCGAGCAGCCCCTCGCGCCACAGCCACGCCACCGCGCAGGCCGCGAGCCCGTTGAAGGCGATCGTGAAGGACCAGGCGAGCGCCGCCACGGAGCCGGTCAGGCCCATGACGGCGAGCCCGGTCAGCACCGCGAGGTTGAGGATGCTCGCCCGGATCGTGGTGAGCCGCGAGCGGCCGAGGGCGATCTCGCCCGCCGCCAGGCAGTTCAGCACCACGCAGGCCGGCATGCCGAGCGCCATCACGCGCACGAAGTCGAGCGTCAGCGCCCGGCCCTCCGGCGAGAACCCGCCGACGATCGCCCCGACCCAGGTCATGCCGAGGGCCTGGACGGCGAGCATCAGCCCGAGCGCGATGCCGCCGAGCGCCAGGGTGAGCGCGCAGAGCCGCGCGCCGGCCTCGCCGGTCCGCTGCCACTCCCGGCACATCGGCACCAGGATCGCCGGCACGCTCTCGTTCTGGAGCACCGCCAGGGGCAGCAGCACCGCCGTGAGCGCCCCCCGGAACCCGTCCGCCACCAGCGAGGCGCCGAGCGTGTGCGCCATCACGATCTCGCGCACGAAGCCGAGGAGCTTGCTGAACAGGGCGCCGCCCATCAGCAGCACCGCGAAGCGGCGGCCGCCCAGAAGGGGCACCCCGTCGCGGGGCACCCCGTCGCGGGGCGCCCCGTCGCAAGGCCCCGCGGGGGGCGGCCCCTCGCGGGTGGCCGATCTCAGGACCAGGCTCCTCACGCGGCTCACCTGCGGGTTCGGGGGCGGGAGGCGGGGCTGAGCACCGCGAAGGTCCAGAAGAGGAGGCCGAGCTCCCCCGAGGTCACGTTGCCGAGGGGGATCTGGACCAGGGACGCGCAGGCGAGGGCGCCCACGATCACCGCCTCGATCCCCCCGTCGCGCCGCGCGCCGTCGACGGCCCGCCCGATCGCGGCGAGCAGGGCGGCGAGGCAGAGGAGGCCGACCACGAGCCCCATCGTGACCCAGCAGCTGACGATCATGCCGTCGATCGCCATCGCGCCCGCGCTGCCCACGTCCGTGACCGTGAAGCCGTTGCCGACAAGGCCGCTGTCGGGCTGGTTCCACAGCACCAGGTACTGCTCCAGCCGCTCGCGGGCGCTGCCGTCCTGGGCGCCGTCCCCGAGGCTGGCGAGCCGCTCGCCGATCACCTCGCCGAAGGGCGTCAGCGTCGCGGCGGCGGCGACCGCCGCGGCCGCCCCCGCCAGCATGCCGAGCGCCCGGGCCCGGGTGGCGGAGAACAGGAGGCAGAACAGCACCGCGGCGGCGAGGAAGAGCCACCCGGTGCGGTACATCGAGAGCAGGAGCGAGAGGGCCGCCGGGGCGGCGAGCAGGGCCGTCCCCCAGCCCGAGCGCAGGAAGCCGACCAGGACGAGGCCGACCGCCGTGAAGCTCGCGAAGCTCCCCGGCCCGTTCATGGTGCTGAAGGTGCGCACCCCGAACGGCACCGGCTGCCCGGCCGACATGATCGTGGTCAGGGTCATCCAGTAGCGGTCCCAGGCCGGGGGATCGACGTACTGGACGATGCCGTAGAGCCCGGTGAGCGGCAGGATCGCCAGGAAGACCGAGGCGGCGGCCTGGACCAGCGCGCGCTGCTCCGCCTCGGAGCGCAGGCTCAGGGCCGCCGCGTAGACGAGCGGTGCGAACCACTTGATCGAGCCGGTGGCGGCCTGCTGCCACTCGCCCTGGAACAGCGAGAGGGCGGTGGCGTAGGTCACGCAGGCCGCCACCGTCAGCACCGCCGCGAGGGCGGGCGGCAGCGGCCGGTCCCCGTCGAGGGCGCTCCTGAGGCTCGGCAGCGGCGCCAGGATCGCCAGGAGCGGGCCGACCAGCATCAGCCCGCTCGGGTCGTAGCCCGCCGCGAGGTCGACCACCCGGCGCAGGAAGGGCGCGAAGGCGAAGAGCAGCAGCACCGCCTGGAGGTGGTCGGCGGGCGAGCGCCGCCACGCCAGGAAGCCGGTGGCCGCGCAGCCGAGGATGAAGGCCGGCCGCGCCGCCCCGCCGAGCAGGGGCCCGGCCAGCGCCGTGGCGGCGAGGAGCAGCGCGGCGGCGAGCCAGCCGGTGAGGGAGATCGGGCCGAGGACCGGCGCCGCGAGGCTCGTCCTCACGGGCGGGCCTCCCGGGCCACCCGGTCGATCACCCCGGCGATCGCCTCCCGCATCCGGTCGGCCGGGTAGAGGCGCCGCGCCCGCTCCCGGGCCGCCGCCACCGTCGCGGCCGTGCCCTCCCGTCCGGCGAGGACCCGCCCGATCGCCGCCGCGAGGGCGGCGGGGTCGCCGGGCGGCACCAGGGTGCCGGCCCGGCCCTCGTCCAGGATCTCGGCCGCCGCCCCGGTGCGCGTCGCCACGACCGGCACGCCCGCCAGCATGGCCTCGACCAGGGTGCGCCCGAAGGGCTCGGGATGGATGGAGGGATGCACGACGGCGTCCATCGCCTGCATCAGCCGGGGCACGTCGTCCCGATGCCCGAGGAAGTGCACGCGGCCGGCGAGGCCGAGCTCCCCGGCCATCCGCGCGAGGTCGCGCGCGTAGGCGTCCTCGCCGAACAGGGCGGCGCCGGCCACGACCGCGCCGACCCCGGGATGCGCCGCGAGGGCCCGCAGCAGCACGTGCTGGCCCTTCCAGGGGGCGAGCCGGCTGAAGACGCCGACCAGGGGGCCGTCGGGCAGCCCGAGGGCGCGGCGCAGCTCCGGCCGCGGGCGCGGATCGGGCACGAGGTCGAGGCCGTTCGGCACCAGGGCGACGAGGTCCGGCCGCCCGCCGGCCGCCGCGAAGGCCTCCGCCACCGCGCCCGAGGGCGCGATGACCCGGGACGCCCGGGCATTGGCGAGGCCGACCTGGAGCCGGCGCTGGGCGCGGCCGAAATGATGCGCGTCGACGATGTCGTGCAGGTGCCAGATCAGGGGCCGGCGCGCCAGCGCAGTGGCCACCGCGGCGAGCACGAAGGCCTTCTGCGAATTGGCGTAGACGACGTCGTGCCGGCGCGCCCGGCGGGCGATCTCCAGGACGAGCCCGGCGAGCCGTCCGGCGAGCGGCAGGGCGCCGAGGGCCGGGGAATCGCGCCGCAGGCCCGAGAGGCTCGCCCCCGCCCGCGCGCGCTCGACCGAGAGGCCGCGCGCCGCCATCGCGGCCGCCAGGGGGCCGTCCTCGAACAGCAGGGCGGTGGCGCCGCGCCAGGACGCGACGACGTCGGCGAGCACCAGCTCGGCTCCCGCCATCGTGGCGGTATGGTTGACGAACAGGACGCGGGGGGACGCCATCACGCCGCTCCCAGGGAGGTGCGGGCCGGGCCCGGCCGCTCGCCGTAGAGCGCCTGGTCCTGCGGCCGCACCAGGGTGATCACCGTGCCGGCGACCGTGCCGCCGGCCGCCCGGACGCCGGCGACCGCCGCCGCGGCCTCCTCGACCTGCGACCAGCCCCAGCGGGCGCAGACCAGGACGGCCTCGACCCGCCTCGCCAGCAGGGTGGCGTCCATCAGGGCCCCGAGGGGCGGGCTGTCGACCAGCGCGAGGTCGTACTCCTCCGCGAGGGCGAGGACGCCCGCCACGCGCGGGCCGGCGAGGAGCTCGGTCGAATCCTCGACCGGGCCCCCGGCCGGCAGCACGTCGACGCCGGGCAGGCGGCTGCGCACGATCGCGGCGCGGGCGGGCGCCTCCCCGCGCAGGACGGCGCCGAGGCCCGGGCTCGGGGGCAGGTCGAGCCCGGCCTCGATGCTCGGGGCGCGCAGGTCGGCCTCGATCACGAGGACGCGCTGGCCGCTCGCGGCGAGCCGGGCGGCCAGCGCCAGGGTGGTGAAGGTCTTGCCCTCCTGGGGGGAGGCCGAGGTGACGAGGAGGCTGCGCGGCGTCCGGCCCGGCGGGCGCAGGGCGAGCTGCGCCGCGAGCTGGCGCAGGGCGGCCTGGAGCTTCGGGTCCCGCGCCGCCCCCGAGAGGGCCGGGCCGAGCGGCAGGGTGCGGCGGCCCGGGATCAGCTCGGCCCCCGGGAAGGGCCGCGGGGCGGAGAGCCGCGGCAGCTGCGCCAGCGTCGTGGTGCCGGCGACCTCGTCGATCGCGTGGGCGGCCCGGACGGTGCCGTCGGTGCGGTCGCGCAGCAGGGCGGCGGCCGCCCCCAGGAGGGTCGCGAGGGTGAGGCCCGCCGCCAGGAAGGGCAGGCGCTTGGGGAAGAACGGCCGGGTCGGCAGCTCGGCGAGGCTCACCAGCCGGGTGCTCCCGGTAAGGATGCGCCGCTCGGTCTCGAGCTCGCTCGCCCGCTTGTAGAGGTCGGTGTACTGGCCGCGCTTGAGCTCGACGCTGCGCACCATGGCGGCGATCGCCGCCTCCGCGTCCGCGGCGGCGCCGACCTCGTCCTTGGCGGCGTCGAGCTGGCGCTTGAGCGAGGCGACGAGGCCGTTCGAGGCCTCGTAGACCTGGCGCGCGCTCGCCGCGACGCTCGCCACCTCCCGCTTCATGCGGGCCTGGACCTGGTCGCGCTCGCGCCGCAGGCCCTGGATGGTCGGGTGGTTGGGCCCGAGCGTCGTCTCCGCATTGGCGAGCTGGGCGGAGAGCTGGGCATATTGCTGCTTCAGGTCGCCGATCGTCCGGCTCGCCAGCACGGCGGGCGAATCGGCCGAGCCGCGCGCCTGGTCGGCGCTGATCTCCCGCAGGCGCGCGGCGGCGTCGGCCCGCGCCGTCTCGGCGCTGGCCAGCTGCTGGCTGATGCTGGTCAGCTTCTCCGAGGCGATCGGCGCCGTCGCGCCGCGCACCAGGCCCCGCCGGCGGCGATAGGCCTGGATCTGCTCCTCCTCCTCGCGCAGGGACTGGTCGAGCTGGCGGATCTCCTGCCAGATCCAGGACGCCGCCGCCTCGCGGGACTTGGCGAGGCCGGACCGCTGGTCGTCCAGGAAGGCCGTGATCACCGCGTTTGTCAGGCCCTGGGCCACGTCCGGGAGCTGCGCCTGGAAGGCGACGGTGATGACGCGCGAGCGGCCCACATTCCCGACCATCACGCGCCGGTCGAGGTAGTCGAACAGCGCGTCGCTCCCCGGCGCGAGGGCGTCGCAGGCCGCGGCCGGCTCGCCCGTCACCCGGGCGAGCCCGAGCGGGCCGCCCCGGGCCTCCGTCCGGCACTCGCGCCGCGCCGCCTCCGCCACGCCCGGCTGGGTCATGGCGAGGCGCAGGATCCGGGGCGAGCGCACCACCAGGAGCTGGCTCTCGAGGTCGGCCGGGTCGCCGACCTTCTGGGCCCAGGCGGCGGAATTGGCGGCGGTGCCGGGCTCGGGCTCGGCCACGATCACCGAGCCGCTCGCCACGTAGCGCACCGGGATCACCAGGAGCGCCGCCACGGCGGCGCCGAGCACCGCCGAGAACACGGTCAGGAACAGGCCGCGCCGGCGCCACAGCCGCGTGGCCACGCCGATCCGCGGCGCCGGCCGCGGCGGGATCCCGACATCCGGTTTGGTCAGCATGATGCTCACCCTGCCCTCGCTCCCCTCAGCCGACCATCTCGACCGCGTAGACGTGCCGCTCCCGCGCGGAGGCCGGCGGACCGTGCGTCGCGACCTGCTTGTCCACGAAGCTCGTGAATTCGCGCCGGAAGCGCTCCGCCGAGAAGCGCTCGGCCTGCGCCCGGCAGGCGGCGCGGGAGAAGCTCCCCTCGGTCGCCACGAAGCTGCGCAGGCAGGCGGCGATCGCCTCGGCGCTGGGCTCGTCGAAGAACAGGCCGGTGCGCCCGGGGCCCTGGGTCAGGACCGTCTCGCGGGCGCCGCCGCGGCCGAGAGCGAGCACGGGAGTGCCCTCGGCCTGGGCCTCGACCGGGACGATGCCGAAATCCTCCTCGGCCGCGAACACGAAGGCGCGCGCCGTCGCCATCAGGCGCCGCAATTCCGCGTCGCTGACGTAGCCCGCGAAGGTGACGTTCGGGCCCGCGCGCCGGCGCAGGCGCTCCGCCTCCGACCCGTCCCCGGCCACGACGAGTTCGAGCTCCGGCGTCAGCCGGAACGCGTCGACGATCGCCTCGACGTTCTTGTAGGGCACGAGCCGGCTCGCGGCCAGGAAGTGGCGCCCGCGCGGCATGGTCAGGGGCTGCTCCGACAGGGTGACGGGCGGGTGGATCACCGTCGCCTCCCGCCCGTAGATCTTGCGGATGCGCCGGGCGACGAAGCGGGAATTGGCGACGAGCGCGTCCGGCCCGGACGCCGTGCGGACGTCCCAGAGCCGCATGTAGTGCAGGAGGGCCCGGGCCAGGGCGCCCTTGACCCCGCGGGCGAGCCCGCTCTCGCGCAGGTAGGCGTGCTGGAGGTCCCAGGCGTAGCGCATCGGCGAGTGGACGTAGGCGACGTGGACCTGGTCGGGCCCGGTGATCACCCCCTTGGCCACGGCGTAGCTCGACGAGAGCACGAGGTCGTAGCCCGACAGGTCGAACTGCTCGACCGCCAGCGGCATCAGCGGCAGGTAGGCCTGGTGGGCGCGGCCGAGCAGGGGCAGCCGCTGCAGGAAGCTCACCTGCGTCCGCGGCAGGCCGATCCGCGCGCGGCCCTCGGCCGGGAGGACGTCGAACAGGCAGAAAACGTCCGCCTGCGGGAAGCAGGCCAGCATCTCGCGCAGGACGCGCTCCGCCCCTCCGACGACGTAGAGCCAGTCATGGACGATGGCCACTCGCACGGAACATCCCTCCTCGGCGCGGGCCCGCGGGCCCCGCTCGTCCGGCCGGTCCCGCCGACGGTGCAACCCGCCGGCTTGACACGCGATGAAACAGATCGGCGAAAACTTGATCTTTCAGCACATATGAGCAAACCGCCTGCCAATGCCGGAGTGTCCCAATATTGGACGCCGTCAGGACAGTGCTGATGACTGGATTAAATTTACGAACATCGTGAATTCCGGGCGATCGCAGGGGGTCAGCTCAGCCACAGCAGCACCACCTTGGCGCCGACCGGCAGCGACGCGGCGCCGTCCCGGATCGCGACCTCGGTCCAGGCCTCCTCGTCGTTCGGCACCATCGCCCGCGCGCGGGCCGCCGGGCGGCTCGGCACGACCCGCTGCGGGCGGGCCTCCGGCGCGAGGTCGGCGCGGGCCGCCGGGTCCCAGCAGCGCAGCGCGCGCCAGAGCGCCACCACCGTGCCGCCGTCCCGGCGGCCGAGCGGGACGGCGCGCAGGTCCGCGCCCGCCTCCGGCAGGGCGACCTCCCGGGGCGCCTCGTCGCGCGGCGCGTCGGGGGCCGAGAGGGCGCGCATCAGCCCGCGCAGGGCGCGGTAGGCCGGCTTCGGGCGGCCGTCGTGGTGGACGAGCCCCCAATGGTGCTCGGTCTCGCGCGGGTCGGTGCCGCCGTCCATCAGCTCGTACAGGAAGCTCCGGCGCAGCCCGGCGGCGAAGTTGTGCAGCAGCAGGCGCGGGACGTAGATCGCCGCCGCCGCCTCGGAGACGCCGCCGCGGCCCGGATTCGGCGGGGTGCAGTAGCCGACTTCCGTGCTCATCACGGGCGCGCCCGGCTTGAAGCCCTCGGCCATGTGGGCGAGGTACCAGGAGAGGGCGGCGTAATCGTCCGCGGTCTCGGGCTCCTGGCCGCCCTGCACGTAGGAATGGATCGCCACCACGTCGCAGAACGGGGCCGCGCCGCGGATCGGCGCCACGTCCTGCGGGCGGTAGTCGAGGACGGTCGGCGAGACGACCGGCAGCGTCCGCGCGTCGTAGCGCGTGCGCAGCGCCCGGTAGACGGCGCGCTGGTAGGCGACCACGGCGCTGCTCCAGTCCGGCCGCGCCGCCGGCTGGGCGGTGAACCAGGGGCTGTCGCCCTCGTTCTGGCCCTCGATCGCCGAGACGCGGCCGGGGCCCAGAGCCTCCAGGTAGGCGAGCATCTCCGGCACCGTGTTGGTGACGGGCGAGACGAGCAGCTGCGCCCGCACCCCGTGGGTGGCGTGGAGCCGGGCCCAGCGGCCGAGGTCGTTGGAGGGGCGCAGCTCGTCCCGGACGTGCCGGATCCCCGCCTCGGCGAGGAGGTCGCGCACCGTCTCGAAGCGGGAGGCGTAGGGCTCGCTGCCGAGGTGGAGGTTGACCCCGACGCTGTCGAGGAAATCCGCCACCGGGCGCGGGGCCGGCGCCGCCCCGGCGGGGCGCGGCCGCGCGGCCAGGGCCGCGAGGCCGCCCAGCAACACGGCCCGGCGGCTCGGTCCCGCCGCGGGCGGGCACGGCCGGTCCGGCCCGCCCGTGCCCCGCGCTCGTGGCCCTGGCGACATCGGACATCCTCTCCTGGCGGCGATCCGGCGGGCCGCCGTCGCCGCTCCGATGCGGGGCCCGGGCCAGGGCGCGCCGCCCCGGCGCGGCACGGCCCCGTGCCAGGACGGGGCGCGGCGCGCGCGGCCGTGCCGCGCCGGGACGCGCCCCGAGGCCGCGCTCGGGCGCCGGGGGGCGGCGCGGTCGGGCGCCGCAGGCGGCGTGGTCCGGGCGCCGCAGGCGGCGCGGTCAGGCGCCGAACACGGCGAGTTCGGTATAGGCGAGGTCGCCGAGGGCGACCGGCCCGGGCCCGCGGGCGAGGCGCGGCTTGCGGCCCGGGAAGAAGCGCCCGACCGCCCCCGGCACCGGCGCCGCGGCATCGACGAGCAGGAGCGGCATGGCGTGGCGGCGCAGCAGGGCGCGGCCGAGCGCCCCGAGCCAGCCGCCGAGCGCGGCCCCGGCCGGCCCGTAGATCAGCTGCATGCCCGGCAGGTGGAGCCCCGGCCCGACCCGCAGGGAGCGGCGCACCAGGATGGCGAGCCGGCCGGAGCCGCCCTCGGCGAGGACGAGGCAGCGGCAGCCCAGGGCCTCGTGGTCCCGCGCCAGGGCGCGCTCGGCGCGGGAGAGCAGCGCCGCCGTCTCCGGGCCGAAGGGGCGGACCCGCTGCCCCGGCGCCGGGCGGCTGAGGGCCGGCAGGACCAGCATCTGTCCCTCCGCGTAGCGGCGGAAGCCGCGGGCCTGGTGCATCGACCAGGTCTCGGGGGCGGCCGAGATGTTGAGGTAGGTCACGGCCCGGTCGCGCATGGCGCGCCCGTCGAGCATCACGCCGAAGCCGCGGAATTCCGGCTCGACGTACCAGCTCGACAGGTTGCAGCGCAGGGAGGGGCCGCGCTCGTCCTCGACGGAGGCGTAGATGGTGAGGAGGACGCCGACGACCGCGTCGCGATGCGCGAGCAGGAGGCCGTAGCGCGGCACGTCGCCGGGCAGGCGGCGGGCGGCGAGGCGGGCGAAGCCCCGGCGCCAATAGGCCGGCGGGCGGTCCGGGAAACCGCGGCCGAGCAGCCGCACGACGGCGTCGAGATCGGCCTCCTCGATCGGCCGGCAGCGCAGGGCGGGCTGGGTCGGTGGGCAGGCCGCGCGCTCCGGAGCGGGCGCGTCAGAGTGGGCCATGGGACACTCGCGGGGTGGCCGCGGTTCGCGCCTCCGCGCGCTCCGGGACGGTCCTGTGCCATCGCGGATCAGAAGCGGCGGCCCGATCGCCGGGCGGGTGAAACCGCCAGGGACGACGCAAGCCGCGTTCCCCAGGGGACGCGTCCCGGATCGGAGGACGGGGCGTCCCTGCCGCCTGCCGCGCCGGCCGGCGCTCGGGGGTTGAGAACGCTGCGGCTCTCGATCGATGGGGTCAGCACCGCCGTTCGGCAAGGCCCGGACCGGCTGCCCGGAACGACGCGGAGGGAGATCCGGGACACGGGGGAATCTGGACACCGCACGGGCCATGACGACTGGCCATGACGACGGGCCATGACGACGGGCCATGACGACGGGCCATGACGACGGGCCATGACGACGGGCCATGACGACGGGCCATGACGACGGGCCATGACGGCCCTGGCCGGACATCGTGCCGGACCGATCACCAGGACGCCGTCCGACGCCCATCGCGCGCAGGCCGGACCAAGACGCCAGGAGCCGAGATCGTGCTCAGGCTCGGCGCGATCGCGCCGGGTCGGCAGGGGAACGGGCAGGCCGGAACGGGCCGTCCTCCGCGTGCCGGCGCCGTGACCGGGCTGGACGGTCTACGGGCCGCTCACAGCAGGTAGAGTGTCACCGTGCCGTGGAACACCTTCGGGCAGTTCCGCGCCTGCACCAGCGCGCGGGCCTCCTCGACCGAGATGCCGCGGGCGCTCGCGATCTGCTCGACGCTTCTCCAGGCCTTCGTCATGGGGCGTTCCTCCTGTTTTCCACTCAACGCTCAAGCTCGGCGGCCGTTCCACGGCGCCCCGTTGCGGTGGATCAAGGCCGCCCGCCGCCGCGCGGGCAGAATGCGGCGCGCCCCGGGAGGGCGGCGGCGGGGCGACACATGCGGCATGACGCGGAGACGGCGCGGACCCATCCGGGCGGGACGCGGGAGGACGGGCCGTTCTGGACCGGGAGCCCGGAGGCGCTCGCCGCGCGGCTCGGATGCGGCCTCGACGGCCTGAGCGCCGCGCAGGCGGCGCGCCGCCTCGCCGAGGACGGCCCCAACGGCGACCGCCCGGCCCGGGCCGACGGCGTCCTGCGGGCGGTGCTGCGGCGGCTGCTCGAACCCTTCTCGCTGATCCTGCTCGCGGCGGGGCTGGTCTCGATCGCCACCGGCGACTGGGGCGGGGGCGTCATCATCATCGCCATCCTGACCCTGTCGATCGGCCTCGACACGCTCCAGGAAGGCCACGCCGTCCGGGCCGCGGAGGCGCTGCGGCGCTCGGTCGCCCTCACGGCGGAGGTCAAGCGCGACGGCCGCTTCCGGACCGTGCCGGTCGAGGAGGTCGTGCGCGGCGACCTGATCCGCGTGCGCGCGGGCGACATCGTGCCCGCCGACGCCCTCGTGCTCGCCAGCGCCGCCTTCTCGGCCGTCGAGGCGGCCCTGACCGGCGAGCCCTACCCGGTCGAGAAGCGGCCCGGCCCGGTCGCGGCGACGGCCCCCGCCGAGGCCGCCAATGCCCTGTTCCGCGGCGCCGTCGCCCAGAGCGGGGAGGCGCTCGCCCTCGTGGCCGCCACCGGCCGCGCGACGATGTTCGGGGCGGCCGCCGCCTCCCTCGCCGAGAGCGCCGCCCCCTCGCCCTTCCAGCGCGACCTGCGCGAATTCGGCCTCGTGGTGGCGCGGCTCACCCTCGTGCTGGTGGTGGCCGTGCTGGCGGTCCGGGTCGCCCTCGGGCGGCCGGTGCTCGACTCGCTCCTCTTCGCGGTGGCCCTGGCGGTCGGCCTCACCCCCGAATTGCTGCCGATGATCACCACCGTGACCCTCGCCCGCGGGGCGCTGCGCATGGCCCGCCGCAAGGTGATCGTGAAGCGCCTCGCGGGCATCCACGACCTCGGCGCCATGACGGTGCTCTGCACCGACAAGACCGGAACCCTGACCTCGGCCGAGATCGTGCTCGCGCGCAGCTTCGGGCCCGACGGCCGCGACGACCCGCGCCCGGCCCGGCTCGGGGCCGTGGCGGCGGCGCTGGGCGGCGAGCGCGGGGCCCTCGACGCGGCGCTGCGGCGCCACGGCGCCGCCGGGCCCGACGGCGCGGCGCGGGCCGACGGGGCCGCCGCGGAGGGATGGCGCCTCCTCGCCCTGCGCCCCTTCGAGGCGGGACGCCGCAGCGGCGCGGTCCTGGCCGAGGGGCCGGAGGGCCCGCGCCTGATCGTCAAGGGCGCGCCCGAGGCCGTCCTCGCCCTGTGCACGGAGCGGCGGGACGGGGCCGGGACGGCGCCCCTCGGGGATCCCGACCGCGCCGCCTGCCTGGCGCGGCTGCGGGCCCTCGCCGAGGAGGGCTACCGGGCCATCGCGGTCGCCTCCCGGGAGGCGGCGGGGCCGCGGGATGCCGGGGAGGCGGGGCTCGTCCTCGACGGGTTCTGCGCCTTCGCGGACCCGCCCAAGCCCGACGCCGCCGCCGCGGTGGCGGAGCTCGCGCGGGCGGGGGTCCGGGTGAAGATCCTGTCGGGGGACGACCCGGTCGTGGTGCGGCGCCTCGCCGGGCATGTCGGCCTGCCGGCCCCCTCGGTGCTGTCGGGGACGGAGGTGGCCGCGCTCGGCGACGAGGCCCTCGCCGTGCAGGTGCGCCGGGTCGACGCCTTCGGGCGCCTCGCCCCCGACCAGAAGGCGCGCATCGTCAAGGCGCTGCAGGCGGGGGGCGAGGTCGTCGGCTTCCTGGGCGACGGCATCAACGACGCGCCGGGCCTGCGGCAGGCCGATATCGGCCTCTCGGTCGAGGGGGCGACCGGCGTCGCCCAGGCCGCCGCCGACATGATCCTGCTCGCCCCCGACCTCGCCGTGGTGGCGGCCGGCGTGGCCGAGGGGCGGCGCACCTTCGCCAACATCCTCAAGTACATCCGCATGGGGGCGAGTTCGAATTTCGGCAACATGCTGTCGATGGCGGCAGCCTCGGCGGCCCTGCCGTTCCTGCCGATGCTGCCGACCCAGATCCTGCTCAACAACCTGCTCTACGACCTGTCGGAGATCGGGATCCCGTTCGACCACGTGCGGCCCGAGGCGGTGGCGCGCCCGCAAACCTGGGAGATGGCGGGGCTGCTGCGCTTCGCCGCCGTGATGGGGCCGCTCTCCTCCCTGTTCGACCTCCTGACCTTCGGCGTGCTGCTCCTCGGCTTCGGGGCGGCGCCCGACGTCTTCCGCACCGCGTGGTTCCTCGAATCGATGGCGACGCAGATCCTGGTCATCGTGGTCATCCGCACGGCCGGGCGGCCCTGGCGCGACCGCCCGGGCAGCGTCCTCGCCGTCACCTCGCTGGCGGCGCTCGCGGTCGCGCTCCTGCTGCCCTTCACGCCGGCCGGGCCGTGGTTCGGGTTCGCGCCGCCGCCGCCCGCGCTCCTCGCGGCCATCGCGGCGATCACGGCGGCCTACCTCGCCGCGGCCGAGGCGGTGAAGCCCTGGGCCACCGGCGCCCGCCGCCCCGCGGGGTTCCTGCCCTCGCGCCGGAGAGGACGAGGCCATGCCGGGTGAGACCGAGATCCTCGAATTCCTGCGCCGGATCCTCGGCGCCGCGGGCGCGGTCGAGACGATCCGCACCCACATCTCGGTCATCCTCCTGGCGGGGGAGCGGGTGTTCAAGCTCAAGCGGGCGGTGCGCTTCCCCTTCCTCGACTTCTCGACCGCGCCGCGGCGGCTCGCGGCCTGCGAGGCGGAATGCGCCCTCAACCGGCGCTGGGCGCCCGGCCTCTATCGCGGCGTGCACCGGATCACCCGGGGGGCGGATGGCGGCCTCGTCCTCGACGGCGGCGGCCCGCTCGTCGACGCGGTGGTCGAGATGCGCCGCTTCCCGGCGGCCGACCTGTTCGACGCGATGGTCCAGGACGGGCGCGCCACGCCCGCCCTCCTGACCGCGCTCGCCCACCGCATCGCCGCCCTGCACGCCGAGGCGCCGGCGAGCCCGGCGCGGGGGGGCGCCGCCGCGATGGAGCGCCTCGTCGCCCTCAACGATCGCGGCCTGCGGGCGAGCGGCCTCGTCGCCGCGGAGGTGGCCGACGCCCTCGCGGCGCGGTTCCGGGCCGCGCTCGGCCGCCACGCCGCGCGCGTCGAGGCGCGGCGCGCGGCCGGCAAGGTCCGCCGCTGCCACGGCGACCTGACGCTGCGCAACATCTGCCTGTTCGAGGGGGTGCCGACGCCCTTCGACGGGCTCGAATTCGACGAGGAGCTCGGCACGATCGACGTGCTCTACGACCTCGCCTTCCCGCTGATGGACCTCTGGCACCGCGGCCGGGGCGACCTCGCGAGCCTCCTCGTCAACCGCTACCTCGACGAGGCCGACGAGATCGACGGGGCGGGCCTGCTGCCCTTCCTGATGGCGCTGCGCGCCGTCATCCGGGCGCACGTCACCGCGAGCCAGGCGGCGGAGGCGCCGGCCGCCGCGGAGGGGGGCCTGTGGCGCGAGGCGCGGGCCTACCTCGCCCTGGCGGAGCAGTGCCTGCAGGCGGACGAGGCCCCGGTGCTGCTGGCGGTCGGGGGCCTCAGCGGCTCGGGCAAGTCGACGGTCGCGGCCGCGGTGGCGCCCTTCCTGGGCCCGCCGCCGGGCGCCCGGATCGTCGGCAGCGACCGCACCCGCAAGCGCCTGCACGGCGTGCCGGCCCTGACGCGGCTCCCCGCGGAGGCCTACGCGCCCGCGATGTCGGAGGCGGTCTACGCGGCGATGCGGGCGGAGGCGGCCCGCGCCCTCGCGGGCGGGGCGAGCGTGGTGGTCGACGCGGTCTTCGACCGTCCGGACGAGCGGGAGGCGATCGCCGCGGTGGCGCGGGCGGGCGGCGCCTCCTTCCGGGGCGTCTGGCTGCAGGCGCCGGTGCCGATGCTCGCCGCGCGCATCGCGGCCCGGCGGGACGACCCGTCCGACGCCACCCCCGCGGTGCTCGCCGCCCAGGCGGAGCGGGCCTGCGGCGAGATCACCTGGGAGCGCCTCGACGCCCGCCTGCCCCCGGAGACGCTGCGGGCGGTGATCCTGGCGCGGGGGCCGGTGCCCCGGGCGGGGTAGGGGCGGGGAGGCCCCCGCCCGCCCGGTCGGGCGCGACGCCGCATCCGCCCCTCACCCCCGCCCGGCCAGCAGCGCGGCGGCGGCCCGGGCGATCGGGCGCTCCTCGTTCGCCGGCACCACGTAGACCGCGACCGGCGACGCGTCCCGGCTGATCCGGGTCGCGTTCGCGGCGTTGCGGGCCGGGTCGAGCTCCACCCCCGCGAAGGCGAGGCCCTCGGCGATCGCCGCGCGCAGGGCGGGCGCGTGCTCGCCGATCCCCGCCGTGAAGACCAGCACGTCGAGCCCGCCGAGGGCCGCCATCAGCGAGCCCGCCTCCCGCACCGCCCGGTAGGCGAACAGCGCCAGGGCCTCGGCGGCCCGCGGATCGTCGCAGCCCTGCAGGGCCCGCACGTCGTCGCTGATCCCCGAGACGCCGAGCAGCCCCGAGCGGTTGTTCAGGAGGTCGGCCACCGCCTCCGCGCTCATGCCCCGCTCGCGGATCAGGTGCAGCACCAGCCCCGGATCGACGGCGCCCGAGCGGGTGCCCATCATCAGCCCGTCCAGGGCGGTGAAGCCCATGGTCGAGGCGAGGCTGCGGCGCTCCCGCAGGGCGCAGAGGCTGGCGCCGTGCCCGAGATGGGCCACGATCACCCGCCCCTCCGCCCGCGCCCCGGCCAGATCCGGCAGGATCTCGGCCACGTGCGCGTAGGAGAGCCCGTGGAAGCCGTAGCGCAGCAGGCCCTCCTCGCTCAGCGCCCACGGGATCGGGAAGAGCTGGGCGAGGCGCGGCTGGGTGCGGTGGAAGGCGGTGTCGAAGCAGGCGACCTGGGGCAGGTCGGGCCAGGACGCCGCCACGGCCCTCAGCCCCGCGAGGTTGTGGGGCTGGTGGGCCGGGGCCAGGGGCACCAGCCGCTCCAGCGCCGCGAGCACCCCCGCATCCACCCGCACCGGTGCCGAGAAGTCCCGCCCGCCATGCACGACCCGGTGCCCCGCCGCCCGCAGGAGGAGGTCCGGCGTGCGGCGGATCGCGTCGAGCAGCCACGCCACCGCGGCCGCGTGATCGCTGCCCGCCCCCGGCGCGTCGCCGGCCCTGAGGGCGAGCGGGCCCGCGGCCTCGACGCTCACGGCGCCGCCGAGGCCCGACACGCCGCCCCGGCAGAGCGGCTCCAGCGTGTCGGCCGCGAAGAGCGCGAATTTCAGGCTCGACGAGCCCGCATTGATCGCCAGGATCGCGTCGGTCACGCGGCGCCTCCTTCGGCGGACGCGGCGCCTCCTTCGGCGGAGGCGGGGTCCCCCGACGCCGCCGCATGCGCGAAGAGCTGGGCCAGCGCGCAGGAGGCTTCCCGCACCTCGGCGCTGTCGGCGCGGCTCGTCAGGATGATCGGCACCCGCGCGCCGAGGATCAGCCCGGCCGCGTCCGCCCCCGCGAGATGGATGAGCTGCTTGGCCAGCATGTTGCCCGAGACGAGGTCGGGGACGACCAGGATGTCGGCGTCCCCCGCCACCGGCGAGGCGATGCCCTTGGCGGCGGCGGCCTCCCGCGAGATGGCGTTGTCGAAGGCCAGGGGCCCCTCGACGCGGCCGCCGGTGATCTGGCCGCGCTCGGCCATCTTGCAGAGCGCCGCCGCGTCGAGGGTGGAGCCGATCCGCATCGACACCGTCTCGACCGCCGAGAGGATCGCCGCCTTGGGCTCGGCGATCCCCAGAGCCCGGCACAGGTCGATGGCGTTCTGGACGATGTCGCGCTTCTCCGCGAGGCTCGGCGCGATGTTGACCGCCGCGTCGGTGATGAAGAGCGGCTTGCGGTAATGCGGCACGTCGAGGGCGTAGACGTGGCTCATGCGCCGTTCGGTGCGCAGGCCCGCCTCCCTGCGCAGGGCCGCCGAGAGGATCTCGTCGGTGTGCAGCGCCCCCTTCATCAGCGCCGCCACGCTGCCGGCCCGGGCGAGGTCGACCGCCCGCTCGGCGGCCGCGTGGCTGTGGGGCGCCTCGACGATCTCGATCCCGTCGAGCGCGATCCGCGCCGCCTCGGCCGCCGCCGCGATCTTGGCCCGCGGCCCGACCAGGACCGGCTCGATCAGCCCGGCCCGCCGCCCCGCCAGCGCGCCCTCGAGGGAGACCGCGTCGCAGGGATGGACCACGGCGGTGCGGATCGGGGGCCTTCCCCGCGCCGCGTCGATCAGGCGGCGCCACTGGGCGCCGCGCTCGTGCAGGTGCACCTCCGGCAGCAGCACCCGGGGCCGGCGGACCTTCTCGGTCGGCGCGATCACCTCGGCCTCGCCGCTGATCACGCTCTCGCCGCGGTCGTTGAGGCAGGCGCAGTCGAGGACGAGCCGCGCCCGCGCCTCGTCCTTCGTCCGCACGGTGACCCGGGCCGTGATCGTGTCGCCGATCTTCACCGGCCGCAGGAAGCGCAGGGACTGGCCGAGATAGATCGTGCCGGGCCCCGGCAGCGCGGTGCCGAGCACCGCCGAGATCAGCGAGCCGCCCCAGAGCCCGTGCGCGATGACCCCGTGGAAGCGGTCCGTATCGGCGTAGTCCTTGTCGAGATGGGCGGGGTTCACGTCCCCCGACACGACCGCGAACAGCCGGATGTCGTCCGGCTGCAGGGTGCGGGCGAGGCTCGCGCTGTCGCCGACCCGGATCTCCGCCAGGGTGCGGTTCTCGATGAATTGGAGGGCTTCCATGATCAGGCCACCGCGTGCAAGCCGCCGTCGACGAAGGTGATGGTGCCGGTGACGCCGCGGGCGCCGTCGGCCGAGAGGGCGGCGGCCATGTGGCCGATCTCCTCCAGGGTCACGAGCCGGTGCTCCGGCGCGCGGGTGCGGGCGGCCTCGACGAGGTCGTCGAAATGGTCGATCCCCGAGGCCGCCCGGGTCACGACCGGCCCGGGCGAGAGGGTGTTGACCCGGATGCCGCGCGGGCCGAGTTCGACCGCGAGCGAGCGCACGCCGGCCTCCAGGGCGGCCTTGACCGGCCCCATCACGTTGTAGTGGTCGACCACCTTCTCGGCGCCGTAATAGCTCACCGTCAGGATGCTGCCGCCCGCCCGCATCAGCGGCTCGGCCCGCCGCGTCATCCGGATCAGCGAGTGCACCGAGACGTCCATGGCGGTGAGGAAGCCCTCCCGCGAGCAATCGGTGACGCGGCCGTGCAGGTCCTCCTTCGGGCAGAAGGCGATCGAGTGGACGAGGATGTCGAGGCCGCCCCAGGCCGCCTCCACCCGCGCGAAGAGCGCGTCGAGCTCCGCGTCCCGGGTGACGTCGAGGGGCGCGAGGATCTCCGCCCCGAGCTCCTCGGCGACGGGGGCGACGTGGGGCCGGGCCCGGTCGTTCAGGTAGGTGAGGGCGAGGCGGGCGCCGTTCTCCCGGAAGGCGCGGGCGCAGCCCGTGGCGATCGACTGCGCGTTGGCGACCCCGACCACGAGGGCGCGCTTGCCGGCGAGCAGGGCCATGGTCAGGCCTCCCGCACGTAGCGGCCGGGGGCCGGGCCGAGCGTCGGCGCGCCCGGCAGCCCCATCGGCGGCGGCGGCTCGGGCGGGCCGGACCGCTCGGCGAGCCAGGAGGCCCATTCCGGCCACCAGGAGCCCTGTTCGAGCCGGGCGAGGTCGAGCCAGCTGTCCGGATCGACGTAGCGGTCGGTCGCCGCCCTGCTGTGCACGCGGTAGTGGCGGCCGCGATGGCCGGGCTCCGAGACGATGCCCGCGTTGTGGCCCCCGCTGGCGAGTAGGAAGGTGACGTCCGCGTCGGTCATCAGCGTGAGCTTGAACACCGAGCGCCAGGGCGCCACGTGGTCCTTCTCGGTGCCGACGGCGAAGATCGGCGCGCGGATGTCGGTCAGGGCCACCGGCCGGCCCTCGACCCGCAGGCGGCCCTCCGCGAGGTCGTTGTCGAGGAACAGGCGGCGCAGGTACTCGGCGTGCATCCGCGCCGGCATCCGGGTGGCGTCGGCGTTCCAGGCCATCAGGTCGGTCACCGCCTCGCGCCGCCCGAGCAGGTAGCTGTTGACGATCCGCGACCAGATCAGGTCGTTCGAGCGCAGCAGCTGGAAGGCGCCGGCCATCTGCTTGGAGTCGAGGACGCCCTCGCTCCGCATCAGGCTCTCCAGGAAGCTGATCTGGCTCTCGTTGATGAAGAGCGTGAGCTCGCCGGCCTCGGTGAAGTCGACCTGCGCGGCGAAGAGGGTGAGGGAGGCGAGCCGCGCATCCCCGTCCCGGGCCATGGTGGCCGCCGCGATCGAGAGCAGCGTGCCGCCCAGGCAATAGCCCGCCGCGTGCACGGCCCGGCCCGGCCGGATCGCCGAGACCGCGTCGAGGGCGGCCATCACGCCGAGCCGCCGGTAATCGTCGAAGGACACGTCCCGGTCCGCCGGGCCCGGGTTGCGCCAGGAGATCATGAACACGGTGAAGCCCTGGCCGACGAGGTGGCGGACCAGGGAATTCTCCGGCGACAGGTCGAGGATGTAGTACTTCATGATCCAGGCCGGCACGATCAGGACCGGCTCGGGCCGGACTGCGCCGGTCTTCGGCGCGTACTGGATCAGCTCGATCAGGTCGTTGCGGTAGACGACCTCGCCCTCGGTGACCGCGACCTCGCGCCCGACCGCGAAGCGCTCGGCGCCCGCGGGCTTGAGGCCGGCGAGCCCGCGCCGGGCATCCTCCAGGGCGTTCAGGGCGCCGAGCACCAGGTTGGCGCCGCCGCTCGCCAGGGTCGCGTTGAGGACGACCGGGTTGGTGAGGGGGTGATTCGACGGCGAGACCCCATCGAGCATCTGGCGCGCCGTGAAGGCGACGATCTCCTCGTGCGCCCGCGCCACGCCGCGCACGCCCGTGGTGGCGTTGTGCCACCATTGCTGGGTGAGCAGGAAACCCTGCTGGTAGAGGCAGAAGGGCCAGGTCCGCCAAGCCGGGTCGTCGAAGCGGTGGTCCTGGGGCAGGGGCTCGATGCAGGGTTCGGCCTGCGCCCCCACCAGGAGGTTGCGCCACAGGAAGGATTGCAGGCGCTGGCCCTTGCGGAAGGCCTTGGCGGCGAGTTCGGCCTGCTTGCCGGGCGAGAAGGCCGCGTGCACGCTCCAGTCGAGCCAGGCATTGGCCAGGGCCGCCGGCGAGAGGCCGCCGGTGAGCCGCGCCACCGCGGCATGGGCCGCTTGGTCGATCGCCTGGCCGGCGTCGTGCAGGTCGTCACCGGGCTCCGCGGCGTCCCGGACGGGACCGGCGGCCGCGACCGGCGGCACGAGGCGGAGGGCAGGGGGCGGGCCGGGATCGCGGCCGAGGATTGCGTGGGGGAAGTCGCGAGCATGGGGGGTCTCCAGCGCCCGCCTCTCCTAGCCGGGCACGGCGTTCCGCCCACTGATCCAGATCAGAGCTGAGCTGCACGCACGCGCTCAGGATCGTCCGATGCGCGGGGCGCCGGATGCGATCTCGGCAAACGCTCGGCAATACCTTGGCAAACGAGGCCTCGGCGGGCCGTGTCGCGCACGATTCGCGCACCGCGCACGATCCGCGCGGGGGGGCCCCTCTCCCGCGGGGGTACGAGGCGGATCCCCGATCTCCGATCCGCCCGGCGCCGGGCCCGGCTCGCGGCGCCCCCGCTCACGGCGCGGCCGCCCCGGGTACCGCACAGGCCTGCGCGACGTGCCCCTCCGCCAGCGCGCCCGTCGCCCGGGCGATCAGGTCGTACTTGGTGCGCGTGACGCTGACCTCGCGGAACCAGTTCACGAGGTCCCCCCAGGGGTCGTTCATGTGCGCGAGCCCCGACACGAAGGCGACGACCGTGCTGACCTCCGCCTCGCCGGTCACCACCGCGTAGCCCCCGACGCCCAGGATCCCCGCCACGCCGAGGTGGTAGGACATGTTCATCAGGAAGTTCATCGAGAACTTGATCCGGAAGATCCCCATGTTGAGGCCGAAGACGGCGTCGAGCCGCTCCGCCTCGGCCGGCGCGACGGCGCCGGAACGCGCCTCCACGATGCCGCCGCTGACCCGCCGCAGCAGGCCGATGCGCGCCCCGACCCGGCGGTTGATGGCCCGCTGCATCAGCGGCACGAAGACGAGCTGGGGCGAGAACACCGCCAGCGCCACCAGGGCCATGGCGGGGTTGAGCATGGCCAGGTAGGCGAGCGTGGTGACCAGGATGCCCGCCTGCAGGAGCGGCTCCGAGAAGCAGGAGGCGACGAAGCCGCCCACCGGCTCGGCCTCGTCCAGAACCAGCGCCACCTCGACGCCGCGCGCCTGCCCGGCGCCGCTCCGCGGCGCGCCGCCGTGCAGCCCGGCGCCGTGGCAATCCTCCATGATGGCGGCGCGCAGGCGGCGCACGGCCCGCTCGGCGACGAAGCCGCGACCGATGTTGAGCACGAGCTTCAGCAGCCCGAGCCCGCAGGCGGTGAGCGCGTAGAGGACGGCGAGCCGCAGCAGCACCTGCGGGTCGGCCCCCTTCACGGCGTGGCCCACCGCGCGCCGCTGGATCTCCAGGGGCAGCACCCCCGCCAGGAACACCGCCACCACCAGGAGGGCGAGCCAGACCTGCGCCACGGCACTCTCGCGCCAGATGAAGGTCAGCAGGTCGGGAGGGGTGCTGCGCGCGGGCGAAGGCGCGGGCGAAGGGCGGCAGAGATCCGGTGCCTCGTCCCGCGGCCGCGCGGCCTCCCGCACATGCCCCGTCGCCATGGGCCCTGTCGCCATGGGCGTTTCCCTCCCTCCGGCGCCGCGGCCGGGTTATAGCCGGCTCACTACCGCCTCCCGTGCTGGGTCGCCTTGATCCGCCTCAAGGGTTGGGCGGCCGCGGCCCGTCGCTCCGCGGCCGGCCCTCGGGCTCGATCGCAGTCACTCGATCGCAGTCACTCGATCCCTTGCGCTCGATCCCTCGCCGCCGGATCCCTTGCGCTGGATCAAGGCCGATCCGCGCGTCCGGCGGGATCCTTCCCGCACTGAGCCGGACTGAGCCGGGAGGACACCATGATCCGGGACCTGATGATCGTCGTCGACGGCGTGGGTCGGCGCGCGCTGCCCTGCGGCCTCGCGCTCGCGGCCGAGACCGGGGCCTCCGTCACGGCGGCCGGCGTGCTGCCGGCCGTGCCCTTCGAGACCTACGCGCAGGCCGAGATCCGCTACGACATGATCGTCTCGGCGGAGCGGAGTTCGCGGGAGCGCGCCGCCGAGGCGGCCGAGGAGGCCGCGGCCGCCGCCCGCGGGGCGGGGCTCTCCTGCGAGAGCGTCGTGATCTGCAGCTCCGCCCCCGAGGCCGCCCAGGAGCTCGCCGAGCGGGCGCGCCTGTGCGACCTCGTGGTGATCGAGCAGGCCGACCACGCCGCGCCCAAGCCCGCCGACGCGCAGATGGAGCCGCTGCTGTTCCGGTCGGGCCGCCCGGTGCTGATCGTGCCCTACATCCAGGCCGCCCCGCCCGCCCTGACCTCGGCGGTCGTGGCCTGGGACGGCAGCGCCCAGGCGGCCCGCGCCCTCGCCGACGCGCTCCCGCTGCTGCGGCGCGCGAACCGCGTCGAGGTCGTCACCGTGGCCGAGGAGCCGACGCCGGAGGACCTGCCCCGGCGCATGGTCCGCCACCTCGCCCGGCACGGCGTCGACGCGACCTTCCGGGTCGTCCGGGCCGGCATCCCGCCCGCCGAGGCCCTGCTGTCCCACGTCGCCGATTGCGGCGCCGACCTCCTGGTGATGGGGGCCTACGGCCACGCCCGGCTGCGCGAGGCGCTCATCGGCGGCACCAGCCGCACGATGCTGCGCTCCATGACGGTTCCGGTCCTGATGTCCCGCTGAGGGCGCGCCGCGGCACGCCCGCCGCGCGCGAGGCGAGGCCGGGCCGATCGAGGGAGAGTCCCATGAACCTCAAGTCCATTCTGGCCCTGGGCGGCCGGCACGACGATCCGCTGGTCGGGCTCACGGCGGTCCAGCCGCCCCTGCAGCGCGAGTTCGACCGGATGCTCGGCGAGGTGCGGGCCGGCCTGCCGGCCTTCCTGCAGGGCCCGATGCCCCGCATGGACGTCGTCGAGCGGGACGACCACGTCGAGGTGACGGCGGAGCTGCCCGGCCTGGAGCGCAGCGACGTCCAGCTCGAACTGATCGACGACATGCTGGTGATCCGGGGCGAGAAGCGCCAGGAGCGGGAGGGGATGAAGGGCACCCGCCGGGTGACGGAGCGCAGCTACGGCGCCTTCTCGCGCGCCATCGAATTGCCGGCGGGCACGCAGCCCGAGGAGATCGAGGCGCGGATGGAGAAGGGCGTGCTCACCCTGAGGTTGCCCAAGCCCCATGCCGGCGCCCCGCGGGCGCGGACGATCGACATCAAGGCCGGCTGATCCGGGCCGCGCTCCCCTCGGCCTCGGACGCGGGGATCCGGTCACGGATCGGCCGCGTCCCGCGCGCGGACGCTGCCGCATCGTCCCGACGAGCCGGCCGCCCGCCGCGCCGACGCGGCGCGCGTCCTCAGCGGGCGCAGACCTTGGCGCTGGTCGCGGTGGCGATCCAGCAGGCCGGATCCTCGGTGCTGCGCGCGTACTCGCCCGGGAGCGGCACGGTGCGGCCGCCCAGGGTGAGATAGCCGAACGCCACGCCGGGCCGGTCGACCTCGAGCGTGACGGTCGGCTTGCCCGCGGCGGAGATCCTGAAGCTTCCCTGGCGTCCCATCGCCGTGAAGGTGCAGGGGTACTCGCCCTCGTCGCTCGTCCGGCACGTGGCGGGCCTGGCGGCCGCGGCGGTCGCGCAGGAGAGCAGGGCGGCGGCGGCCGCGACGGAGCGGAGCGGGCGCGGGAAACGCCTCGGCGGTGTCATGGTGCGGGCTCGCGGAGCTGATTCGGTGCGGCCGCAGGATACAGGACGCGCCGCCGGCGCCCGAGGGGCCGCAGGCCCGTCACGGCACCAGGACGGCGGCCCCCTTCAGCCCGGCCCGGTGCGCGGCGATCGCCGCCTCGGCCTCCGCGAGCGGGAAGCTGCGGGTGTGGGTGACGATGCCGGCCCGCGGCGCCGCCGCGAAGAAATCCCGCGCATCCGCGCGGGTCAGGTTCGCCACCGACAGGATCCGCCGCTCGCCCCACAGCAGCGCGTACGGGAAGGCCGGGATGTCGCTCATGTGGATGCCGCCGCAGACCACGGTCCCGCCCTTGCGCACGGCGCGCAGGGCCGCCGGGACCAGGCGCCCGTCGGGGGCGAAGATCAGGGCGGCGTCGAGGGGCAGGGGCGGGGGCGCGTCCGAATCGCCCGCCCAGACGGCGCCGAGGCGGCGGGCGAAGGCCTGCCCGTCCCGGTCGCCGGGCCGGGTGAAGGCGTGGACGGCGCGGCCCTCCCGGCGGCAGATCTGGGCCACGATGTGGGCGGCCGCCCCGAATCCGTAGAGGCCGAGCGTCGCGGCCTCGCCCGCCATCCGCAGCGTGCGCCAGCCGATCAGCCCGGCGCAGAGGAGCGGCGCGGTCGCGACCGGATCCGCCTCCTCGGGGAGCGGGATCGTGTAGGCGGCCTCCGCCAGCACATGCGTGGCGAAGCCGCCGTCGCGGGTGTAGCCGGTGAAGCCGGGCCGGTCGCAGAGATTCTCGCGGCCCGCCGCGCAATGGGGGCAGCGGCCGCAGGTATGGCCGAGCCAGGGCACGCCGACCCGGGCGCCGGGACGCGGCGCCGCCACCCCGGGCCCCAGGGCCTCGACGCGCCCGACGATCTCGTGGCCGGGCACGATCGGCAGGCGCAGGTCCGGGAGGTCGCCGTCGATGACGTGGAGGTCCGTCCGGCAGACCGCGCAGGCCTCGACCCGGATGCGGACCTCGCCGGGGCCGGGGTCCGGGTCGGGCCGGGTCTCGGCGACGAGGGGCCCGCCGATCCGGTGCAGGACCATCGCGCGCATCGTCAGCCTCCCGTCGCGCCGGCCCGCCCCGACCCTCTCCTCATTCGTCGACCAGCCGGCGCATGCGGCCCTTGCGCAGGGTGACCTGGCGGGCGCCGGCGCGCAGGAGCGCGCCCTCGCCCTCGAGCTGCGAGATCGTGCGCGACACGGTCTCCAGGGTGAGGCCGAGGTAATCGGCGATGTCGCGGCGGGTCATCGGCAGGGCGACGTGGCCGGCATCGCCGAGGCGCTCGCCGACGGTGAGCAGGAAGGCCGCCACCCGCTCCTGGGCCGAGCCGCGGCCGAGGAGCAGCATGTGCTCCTGCGCCCGCCGCAGATCCCGCGCCGCCAGCCCCCAGAGCGCCACGGCCACCTCGGCGCGCTCGGCGGCCACGCGGGCGATCTGGCGCCGGCGGACCATCATGACCTTGGTGTCGCAGATCGCCTCGGCATTGTGGCCGTGGACCTCGCCCTGCTCGAACCCGAACAGGTCGCCGGGCAGGTGGAAGCCGGTGATCTGGCGCCGGCCGTCGCCCAGAATCTTGCAGGTGCGCACGGCGCCGCTGACGACCCGGTAGACGAATTCCGCCTCCTCGCCCTCGCCGTAGATCTCCTCGTCGCGGGTGAAGCCCGTGGGCGAGCCGACGAGGTCGGGGCAGCCGGGAAAGAAGCTGCCCGGCGCGAGACCGGCGGCGGGCGCGCCCGCGATCGGGAGCGGTCGCTGCGAAACGGTGTCGATGGCCATGGGTCCTGTCCCCGTCCTGTCCCCGTCCTGATCGGATGGGGGGAGAGTGGCGGGAACCGGGGGGCGGCGACAGCCCGGGCGATCTCTTACGGGGACCCGCTTAAGGAGATCTGCGTAGGCGCGCCGGGGCCGCGGCGCGTCGCGTCAGGCCGGCGCGCCGCCCGGCCCCGCGGCGAGGAGGGCCGGGAGCGCCTGGGCCGCCAGCGCCTTGTCGACCAGCGGCACCCCGGCCTCGGCGGCGCGGCGGCGGATCTGGGGATCCGGATGGCCGGTGGTGAGGACGACGGGCGCGCGGACGTCGAGGGCGCGCAGGGCGAAGAGCACGTCGAGGCCGCTCAGGCCCGGCATCATCACGTCGAGGATCACGCAGGCGGGTTGCGGGCCGGGAAAGGCGGCCAGCAGGTCGTTGCCGTTCGCGAAGGCCGCGACCGCGTAGCCCTCGCTCTCGAGCAGGAACTGCAGCGAGTTCAGGACGGCAGGATCGTCGTCCGCGATGTAGATGGCCACGACCGGCTCCCTCACGCCGCCCGCGACAGGAGCATCGCGGCACGGCTGACGACCCGCATCATAGCGGGCGACGGGCCGCCCGGGCTTGATCTCGCTCAAGGCCGGTGCCGCCCGGCCTGCCGGCTCAGGCGAGGCCCGCCCGCACGGCCCAGCGCACGAGTTCGGAGAGGGAGGTGGCCTGGGTCTTGGCCATCACCTTGGCCCGGTAGATTTCCACGGTGCGCGGGCTGATGGCGAGCGCCCGGCCGATCTCCTTGGCGGTGCCGCCGGCCACGAGGTGGGTGAGCACCTGCCGCTCGCGCCCGCTCAGGGTCTCGACCCGGCGGGTGAAGTCCCGCAGCGCCGGGTCGGCCGGGTCGGCCCCGGGGAGCGGGGCGGTCGCGGGGGCCGGGCGGGCGAGGGCGCCGCGCACCGCGCGCAGCAGCGTCTCGTCGTCGAAGGGCTTCTCGATGAAGTCGCTGGCGCCGAGCTTCATCGCCTCGACCGCGAGGGGCACGTCGCCGTGGCCGGTCATGACGATGACCGGGAGCGGGCTGCCGGCCGCCCGCACCCGGCGCAGGAACTCGATCCCGTCGATCCCGGGCATGCGGATGTCGGTGAGGATGCAGCCCTCCGCGAGGCCCGGCAGGGCGTCGAGCAGCGGCTCGGCCGCCTCGTAGAGGCGCGCGGTGTAACCCGCCGTGTCGAGCAGGAACCCGACCGAGTCGCGCATCGCGTCGTCGTCGTCGACGACGTGCACCGCCGGATCAGCCGCCATCGGCGAGCTCCCCCTCCTGGCTTTCCACGACCCGCGCGGCCGGCAGGGTCAGGCTGAACGTCGCCCCGCCGGCCGCGTTGCGGGCGACCGCGAGGCGGCCGCCATGCGCCTCGACGATCGAGCGGCAGATCGACAGCCCGACCCCGAGGCCGGTCGCCTTGGTGGTCACGAAGGGCTGGAACAGCCGGTCGGCGACCTCCGGGGCGATGCCCGGGCCGGTATCCGCCACGGCGATCTCGACCATCCCGGGCGCGGCGGGCCGCGCCTCGACGGTGATCTCCCGCCGCGGCACCGGCTGCATCGCCTCGCGGGCGTTGCGGATCAGGTTCACCAGCACCTGCTGGATCTGGACGCGGTCGGCGAGCACGGCGCGCACCTGCGGATCGAGGCGGGAGCGAAACACGACGCCCTGCTCGCGGGCCCCCACCAGGGCGAGGGCGCTCGCCTCCTCGATCAGGCGGGAGACCGGCTCGATGCGCTTGTCGGTCTCGCCGCGGGCCACGAAGTCGCGCAGCCGCCGGATGATCTGGCCGGCGCGCAGGGCCTGCTCGGCGACCCGGTCGATGGCGTCGAGGGCGCGGGACGGCACGCCGCCCGCTTGGTCGAGGAGCCGGCGGCAGCCGCGGGCGTAGTTGCTGACCGCGCCGAGGGGCTGGTTGAGCTCGTGGGCGAGGGCCGAGGCCATCTCCCCCATGGCGCTGAGCCGCGAGACGTGGACGAGTTCGGCCTGCAGCTCCTGGAGCTTGGCCTGGGTCTCCTGGCGCTCGGTCAGGTCGGTGATGAAGCCGGTGTAGAAGACGCGCTCCCCCGAGCGCATCTCCCCGATCGCGAGTTCCATCGGGAAGGTCGAGCCGTCCCGGCGCTGGCCGGTGACGATGCGGGCGGTGCCGATGATGCGCCGCTCGCCGGTGCGGTGGTAGCGGGCGAGGTAGCCGTCGTGGCGCTGCCGGTCCGGCTCGGGCATCAGCAGGTTGACGTTGCGGCCGATCACCTCCGCGGCGGCGTGGCCGAACAGCCGCTCGGCGGCGGCGCTGAAGGAGTGGATGCGGGCCTCGGCATCGATCACCACCATGGCGTCCGGCACGGTGTCGAGGATCGATTGCAGGTGGGCCTCGCGGGCGCGCAGGTCGTCCTCGGCGCGCTTCTGCGCGTCGATGCTGAAGACGACGCCGCGGTGGCGCAGGGGCCTCCCCGCGGCGTCGAGCTCGACCCGGCCGCGCGAGCGCAGCCAGGCCGTCCGCCCGTCCGGCCGCAGGGCGCGGTAATCGACCTCGTAGGTGCCGCCTTCGGCGAGCGCCCGCGCGATGGCGGCGGCCCGGCCGGGCCGGTCCTCCGGGTGGATCCGGGCCTGGAAGGCGTCGAGGCTGGTCAGGCTGCCCTCGTCCGCGCCGAAGAGCGCGTCGCAGGCCGCCGAGGCCGCGACCGCGCCGGTGGCGGGATCCAGGGACCAGGTGCAGATTCCGGCCTCGTCGAGGGTGGCCCTCAATTCGGAAGGATCGAGGCCGATTCTCGCCGGCCGGTTCTCCGGCACCGCGTCAGATCCGACCTGTGCCGTCGAAGATCCCAGGTCCGGTGCCGTCAGAGAAGACAATCCGCGCTGCTCGTCCTGCTTCGACGGAGCCGGACCGGAGCGTGTCCGCCGTGCTGTGCGGCGCGCCACCCCCCTGTTCGGTCGTCATCTGCTCGTTCCTGGCGGTTTTCTAGCAAATGGCGGAGGCGGCGGGTAGGGGCGGGATGCGTGCCCGGATTCGCGCCGCGGGCTGGCCGGGGAGGGCGCCCGCGAGGCGCCGAGGGGCGGGCCCTTGCCCTGCGCGGCGTCGCGGGGTGCGGCGCGCGGGCGAATCCCGCCCCGGACCGGCCTTCCGGTCGGGTCGGTCCCATCGGTGCGGGCGTCCTGCGGCTTTTCGTTTCAGCGTCCGCCTGCTCTTTCTCTGGCCGCGGGGAGCAGCGGGACCGAGCAGGCAGGTGAACGGGGTGAGCGCATTGTACGGCGGCGTCTGGCTTCCCAATGGCGGCCGGGGGAGGGGCATTGATGGTTGAGGCTATGCATGCCCCGTGGCGGCTGAGAGGGAAAAATTTTACACTGCCTAGAGGCAACTTGTAGTCGGTTTTCTCTTCAGATCGGAGACATCAGTGCCAAATTTCTCCAGAATCTCCTCGAATGCTTGACATCCGATAGCTTTTATAAGCTGCGACTCCGAAGAAAATATTCGAATGAGCCACAAGATTCGTGTCCAGGGCTGTGACAATCTACAAACCGCGAAGGCACTCCCGAAAGAGTTTTGTATTGTACAGTAAATATTTGCGAAGCCAAGCTGCTCAAATAAGCTTCCTTTCGATCTGATTATATCGCCTTGCGATAGATAGTAATGATCTTTGATATGATGACGCGAGAATGCGGTGAGATAATCGCAAGATTTGCTTTCTCTGTGCGGAGAATTTACAAGTATAGCAAGCTCTTGCCTTGACTGCTTGCCCTAAAACTTCTTTGACAATGTAGCGGCTGTTGCCGATTGTACCATCTAAGATTCCACCCCGGCACTGTGGATTGGCGAAATACAGCGCGACGATCTTTTCTTCAGAGTCGTCCGTCTACAAGCCATCATCAAATTTCCCCATACTATGTATGTAGTGTTGCTCAATAATCTGATCCATCTCCTGATCTCCAATTGGTCTACTGTTGGTCGGTTATACAAAATTTGCAACGTCATCGTTGGAGTACTTAGCTTGCTTTGTTGCGGGACCTTAGTTCATCTTGGCTTGTAGGCGTCGGCTGTTCGCAGCTGACATCCCGATCTGATCGCTGGTCTATTGTGATGATGCCGTCGCGTTTTTCGATTGATGCGCCTGTAAGAATCGCTGGCTGTGAGCCGAGCTTCGTCATTTCCCAGAGGTGACCAAGGAGGAGTTTCTCAATCTTCTTGGCCGCCCGACCCTGAAGGCCGAATTTCATCACCGGTTCCTCACCGATCTGGCGCCGCGGCGTGCGCGGCGCGGTTGGAATCGGCCCGTCTCAGTTCTCGACAGGTGATGTATGCGGGGTACTCGTCGAGATCGTACCGGCAGCGATCCCTTATGGCCATGGTGATTTTCGTCTCGAATTCCACAGCGAGAGCTGATGCCGCCGGAGAGAGTTGGGTATGCTATAATGGTTAAAAATTTTTCTCGAAGAATACTGAAGATCTGCTGAAAGGAGATGCGTGCTTCGTGCGGGCGATTATGGTATGGCGGCCCTGTAAATCCAGAAGATGATATTTGCCAGATTGAACGTCGCGCTGAGAGTTGCCGAGCAGGAATCTCGAATGTCTGCATAGAAACTATGAATCTTGTGATAGACAATAGATGCCTTCTCTCCGAGAAAATGGTGGGCGGGAAGCGAGAAGTCATCAACCTTCATCTGAAGGGCTCACCGCTGGCGTTGGGCGATCGAATTGATCGCGCCGGCTGCAGAGCCGGCCGTCGACCCGCCGAGCTATCCAGGAGCTCGCAGGGCTTGCTGAAATGAAGAGGTTGTATCTATCGGCAATGGTCGAGTCGCCTCTCAGAATCATCTGTGTTGCTGGAAGGCCGGGAAAGTGCCATGTCCGGGCATCTACTAGCTCCCAGGTGAGAAGACTATAAGCGAAAGGTGAACTCGAAAGAGTTTTCCTCGACAAAGCTTGAAACGAACATTATAGTTTCTAACTCTTTTTTAGTAAGCGCGAGCTTGTGTTGTTTTGTTTCAAGCCTATACTTACGTTCTATGCTCAAAACTTCATTATGAACATCCGCCGGCAACGGAGAAATACAGATTATCATGTAAGTACAACGATCATCATCGGTTTTTCCGACTCCAGTGTTGCAATCAAAATTTATTATTAGCGGGACGCAAATACGTCGAGCCCGGATGATAATGCCATCGTTGTTCAATGCGAGACACATAATTTTGGCACCGCTGTAGCTTTTTGCATGAAAAATATCTCCTTCTACAAGCATTTTTAGAAGTTCCTGTTGGTTGGTCATCGATCATCTCCCATTCTGCGCTAATCTTCCTCAATTAGATACCGCTCAAGAGCTTTCAATTTCACATGATTTGGCTCTCCATCCAACCCAAGATATTTGACTGCACAGTCGAAGCAGAGCTTTCTCCCCCTGACGCAGTACATGGCGGTTGTACCGTATGTGCCGCCACTCTGGCATCCTGCGGAAAATCCATCACACCGAAAACCGGAGAGGCCCTGCGGGTCCGTGCGCGCCAGCGGATTTTGCGCAACGTAACTGTATAGGCTCAGTCCGTCGTAAAGCGAGAGCGCACTTGGAGCGAGGAGCCTCCCTCGGTTCGCTTCCAAGGTTGAGAGTGCCGGCCAGTGAGGTCTTTTGGCGCCCGCACTAAGCCGAAGCGTTGATAAGGACTGGCCATCGAAAGGCCTGAAGTTGAAAAATGCGTCATCAGATTGGGGATGGCTTGTAACATCGGCAAGCTCTCCGATAGGGTCTCTCGAGATCCACCGGCCGATAGCTGGATCGTAAGCTCGGAAGTGTGTCAGATATAGACCACTCTCGGCATGATAGAACATGCCGGCGAACCCGAAATCCGTGACCGGCGCGCCGCCCTGAAGCGCGTTCCCGTAAGGATCGTAGGCGAAGGCCGGGGCGCCGCCCGCACTCGCGAAGGCCCGCCGCACCGAGCCGATCTGGTCGATCCCGTAATAGAAGCGCTGCCCCGGCGCGCCCGCCGCCACCTCGCCCTCCGCCAGGTACGACCGCAGCACCGCGCCCGCCTGGGTCCGGGACTGGCACAGGCTCTCGCCGCACCAGACATACGCCGTTACGCTTGCCGCCGCGCCGCCCGCCGGCGTGCTGCCGATCGTCACCCGCCGACCCAGCCCGTCATACGTGAAGCTGCTCACCTTGCCGGGCTGGGCCGGATAGGTGATGCGCACCAGCCGGTCCTCGGCGTCCCAGGCGAAGACGCGTGGCCCGTCCGAGACGAGGTTGCCGTTGGCGTCGTAGGTCAGGGCCTGCCCCGAGAGGCCGGTGAGCTGGTTGAGGACGTTGTACTGTGCCGTCTGACTGCCCGCCGGCGGGACCGGGGAGGGGACGTCGCTCGTCTCGGTGACCCCGGTGATCAGGGTCTCGGGCGCGGAGGTGAATGCGAGCGTGAGGAACTGGCCGGGGGCGAGGCCCGTATGGGCGATCCCGGCGAGGCGCCGGTCGCCGGCATTGGGCAGGTAGCTCCAGGTGGTGGCGAGGCTCGCGCCCGCCGGCAGGAGCTGGCGCAGGGTGGGCTGCTCGGTCTGGCCCAGATAGGACAGGGCGAAGGAGCCGAGGTCGCTGCCGTGGCGGGTGATGCGGCCGAGCGCGTCGTAGGCGACGGTCTCCGGCCCGGAGCCCGACACGCTGCGCGCGATCATCCGGCCGAGCGCGTCGTAGGTGTAGGCGATGCTCCAGGCGCAGTCGCCGGCGCCGGCTGGGACGAGGCATTCCCGGGCGAGTTGCTGCGCTCCCGGCGCGAAGCTCGGCGCGTAGCTGTAGCGGGTCGTGCCGGTGCCGTCGCTCATCGACAGCGTGCGGGGGAAGAAGGGATCGTCCGCGAAGGTCACGGCCGGCGTGGCGTTCAGGGCGTTGGGGTAGCTGATCCCCGACAGCCGGTCGTCCCGCGCGTAGCTGTACTGCTTCACCTGGGAGAGCGCGTCGGTGACCGATTTGAGGCGGCTCGTCGCGGTCTCGTAGGCGGAGGTGACCGTGCTGCCATCCGCGTAGCGCTTGGCGATCGGGCGCCCCTGGACGTCGTAGCTCCAGCGGGTGACGGCGCCCTTGGCGTCGGTCAGGCTGGCCAGCCGGCCCTGGCCGGTATAGCCGAACAGCATCCGGCTGCCGCCCGGATCGACCAGGCTGGTCAGCCGCCGGTTGGCATCGTAGCCGTAGGTCCAGGTCCGGAACTGCCGGTCCCGGTATCCAACGAGGTCGAGCCGGTCGTAGCTGTAGGTCTGGGAGGTCCCGTCCGGATAGGTGATCGCGGTGATCCGGTCGGCCGCGTCGTACGCGTAGGTGACGGTCCAGCCCTCGGAATCGGTGTAGGTCCGGACCCGGTCGGCCGCGTCGTACGTGAAGGTCGCGGCACTCGCCCCGGTGGCGTTGACGACGCTGAGCAGGTTGCCCGCCGGATCGTAGGTGAAGCGGGTGGTCTCGTTCAGGGCGTTCGTCGCCGCGGTCAGCTGCCCGGCCGCATTGTACGCGAAGGTCGAGGTCGCGCCGGCCGCGTCGGTGTGGACGATCGGACGATGCTGTCCGTCATAGGTGAATTGCGCGAGCGGCGCGAAGCTCCCCGGCCCCGAGACCTGGGTGACCGCCAGGAGGTCGATTCCGTTCGGGGCGTAGGTGAGGTGCGTCGTGCGGCCGAGCGGATCGACGATGCGGGACAGGTTGTAGCCCGTCGTGTCGTAATCGAAGCGCGTCAGCTGCGTCGTGCCGTCGTCGAGCACGCGCGCCACCGCGCTCGGGCGGTTGAAGGCACCACTGGAAATCGCGTCCGTCTGTCCCGGGTAATTGTACCAGACCCGGTTCTCGAGCGGCTGCTTCTCGCTCTCGATGGCCACGCCCTTGATGCCGTTGCCGGCATGCACGAAGTGACGGAGGCGGGCCTTCGCGTAGTCGCACCCACCCGCGGGCGTGCATCCGGCCTGCTCGTAGGCGTCCTTGTCCCAGTGGAAGCTGTTCCGGTAGGTGAGGTACTGGTTGGCCGGCGCCACCGGCATGCCCTGCGGCACGGTCGCGGCCGGCTCGCTGTCGGGGATCGGGGCGGGTTCGAGCCACTCCTCGCGTTCGTGGAAGCCGAGGGGATCGGTCACGTCCACGAAGCGCGGGGGCGCGCTGGTGCCGGGGGCCGTGAAGGCGAAGCGGGTCGTGCCGTAGGGCGTCGTCAGCGCGGTCACGAGGCCGTTGGCGTCGTAGGTGAAGCGCGAGGTCAGCCCGATCACGTCCGTGATGGCGCTCAGCCGTCCGAGCCCGTCGTAGGACAGGGAGGCGCTGCGGCCGAACGGGTCGGTGATCTGGGTGAGCAGCAGCGGCCGGCCCGGCTGCCCGTAGCCGAAACGCGTCTGCCGCCCGACCGCGTCGGTCAGCGCCGTCAGGCGCAGCTGCGCATCGTACGTGAAGCTGAGCGCGTTGCCCTGCGGGTCCACCACCTTGCTGAGGAAGATGCGGCGCGGGAAGCCGGTGCTGCCGTCCGATTCGGCGTAGATCTCTGTCGTCCCGTCGCGCAGCCTGCGGCGATACGCGATCGGAGATTCCGCCGCCCGGGTGAGAACCGAGCCGTCGTCGCTCTGGGGCGCGAACGCGCCGGTCGTTCCGGAATACCCCGTGTAGAAGTAGGCGCCCCCCGTCGCGATCACCCGGGACACGTTCCCGCCCGGGTTCTGCGGGTCGTCCGAGACGTAGCTCAACCAGTTGATGGTCCATTTCGGACCGAGGTTGAAGAAGCCGAACACCGAAGGCTGGCTATCCTCCCGCTGGTTGTAGCTGATGCGGGTGCGCACCTCCGGTCCGATGGCCGGGACGTAGCCGACCGGCATATCCGACAGGGTGAGGCCGACGGTGGCCTCCTTGATGTTGGTGCCGCACATCCCGCAATTCGGGCTCGGCGCGCTGGCCAGGGGATCCCCGGCATCGCCCGGGACGACGCCGTTCGTCGGTCCCTTGCCCCAGACCTGACCGGCTTCGGCGGGGGCGACCTCCCTCCAATCCTGGCCGGCGGTCTTCGCCGCGCCGTCGGGCACCAGGAAGTACCCGCTGGCCTCGGCATCCACGGCGCCGGTCGTGAGCCACAGCTCCTGCCCGCCCAGGACGGGATCGTGCAGGTGGAAGCGGCCGTTCTCCGCCGCCACGATGGCCGCGAAGTGCCCGGCCCTGAAGTGCATCACGGAGGGCACCGGGACCGGCTGGCCCGGCTCGCGCCGCACGAGCCGATGCGGGGCCCCCGCCTTGCTCGCCAGCGCCGAGACCTCCGCCAGACTCGTGCCGTTCGGGCCGACCCGGAGCCAGCGCAGCGCCTCCGCCTCCGCCGGGCTGCCCCCACGCGCGACGAGGAGGCTTCGCAGGGCGAGGGGCCCGCAATTGAACAGGTGGCGCGGATCCTTGGTGACGAGATCCAGGGTCTCGCGGGCGACCTGGATTTTCTCCGTCGCCGGGCCGGTGACGGGCCTCGCCCCGATCTCCGCGAACAGGGTCGCCAGGGCGTCGCTGTCCCCGAGGGAGGCGAGGAGGAGCGCCAGCTCCCCGACGGCGCGGTCCACGAGCGCCCGCGCCTCCGGATCCTGCGCCGCGCGTCCGAGCCGCCAGGCCGCGCGCCAAGCCGTCCCGGCCCGCGTCACGTAGCCGTAATGGCGATAGGTCAGGCCGACATTGAGATGGAGCGCGGGCGCCCAGCCGCTATCCGGGTGCGCATCCAGGAAGGCTTCGAGGGCCGCGAGGTCGTCCACCTGGGCCCGCGCGCGAAAGCGTGCCAGCGCGGCCGCGAGGTCCTGGTCCTCGGCGGCGGTCGTCGGTCGCGTCCGGACCAGCGGCTCGGCCAGCTGGACGATTGCAAGGCGGAATGCATCGGCCCCCTCAGCCTCGGTCCTCGCGGCCACGACGCGCGTCGATGCGATCCCGACGATCAGCCAAGCCGCCAGAAGAACAATCCACTTTCGCCCGGTCCCCACGCTTCCAAGTACGCTCATGGCTGCCTCCCGCGATTGCGCACTCTTCGGCTCCCCTACGGAAGCCATTGAAAGCAGCCCCATTTCCCAGTACCCCAGGTGGCCGTCACGGGGGCGCTGCCAACAGTATTGATCTGACTGACACGATTTCCGTTCTCATCGTATAAGTAGGATATGCATACGTTATTGTCGTAGAGGGACGTCGCGAGTCTGTAATTAAGATCGTAAGTGTACAATATCTCTTTCGCGTTTGTATTCTGGACCGGAAGAAATATTAGTAGTGAAGCACACCAGAGGAACGAATATATATCACCGCAAATGTTTTTCCGTTGTAGTAACATTTTACATCTTCCATTCTCACGGGGGCCGCGGAATTGCCTCGTTACGACGAAATCGTATGATGGTGTGATATGCTATTGGGCGGCCCTGCTGTATGCGGGGTCGTCTGGGGCATCCCAGTAGGTCACAACTCCGCCGAGTGTGGAGCCGGGTTGCCACAGGTCCGTCTGATTGAAATCAGTCAGTCCGCCCAGTCCGACCCACTTCAAATTCCCATTCAGGAATGCGGTGACCGACTCAGAATAAGTATTAATCCAGTTTTGCCCATCCCAGGATATTGCAAATCTGATGCTAGATCCATCGTTGCTCACGCGAGCCCATTGGGGCCCATCGGGTGCGGCGAAGGTGTAAACGTTCGAGTTAAAATTTGTATTGGAATTAAGCCTTTTGACAATGATCGCCCCAGATTCGGGGACTTGACCGAGCATCCTACCTGATGTGTCTTTGACCCATACTCCGAACGACGGCCAATTTGCAGTGGAATGCATGTATTTGTAGCGAAGAGTGATTGTCCAGGGAGCCGTTGCCGGGATCGGCCTGTAGACTCCGCGATAAGTTTGCATCGAGGAGGAAGCCGGCACTGAATAGACTAATCCGACGCTTGGAACGTTGGTGATGGTTGGTGGTGATGCTCCTGCCCCGTCGATGTACGTGAAACTCGCTGCACTCGGTGGCGAGTACGGGCCAAATTCCCGAAGAACCGCAACGCCGCCGGCTGATGATATGGTGACGCTACCGGGTCCGCTGCTTACAATGATGCCACTGCCAGCTGTGATGGATGCGGCTTTGGGTGGATTGTTGGATGAGCCGATAATAAGCTGACCGTTCGCGAGCGGAGGAACGCCGGCAAACCCACCATTGCTATCCTTGTACTGTATTGAGTTCTGGGTTCCCCCTGGCGCGCCGTTAATGCAATTGGCGAGAGCATTGAGATTCGCCATCAGTTGTGATGCATCGGCCGGCTGACCGTTGGAGATCTGATAGGGGAGCACGCATAGGGCAGCGGCCTGTGCAGTCCATGTAAGAAAAATCAGCGCCGAGCCAAAACATGACTTGTATGTGTCGATGAGGTCCATCCCACGGCGCTCCGCAAATCGGATGTATATCGTCGGATGATGGAACCATTATTTCCTTGGGTAAGCAAGCCGCGATGCGGGGGAAAGACTCGGCGGCCCGCACGATCGCGAACAGCGGCCGCGCTCGGACCCGGCTTCGTCTGCATCGGCGACCGCTCTTCAGTGAACAAATACCTCGTACATCGAATACAAATACATCACGCACAATTTTTGCCGCCGCACGCGACAGGGCCTGAACCGGCTCGTCTGCGATGGTGCATGTACCACTGCGATCGCTTCTCGGATCTGCGGCTATGCGGGGGCAGGGCGCGATGGCGCACCTGATGAGGTGAAAACCAGATCGATCTTGAAGATTATCGAAGTGATCTCGATCGTATCACGGTCTTGCCGAGGCGCGCTTCGCTGTCGAGGACCTTTCACGTCATCTCCGCTGCCGCGCACAACGCCCTGCGCGGCTTCCCGCCGTCGATCCGTTCCGTGCAAGAGGGATCAGCACCTCATCATCCAACGCAGGACGATGCCTTCACCCCCGCGGCGCCGAACCTGTGATCGGCCGGGTGAATCCTCATGCGCGTCGAGGCGAGCCGCCACCGTGACGCCGCGGGGACGACGCTGCACGCCGCTGATCGACGTCCCGACCGGCGGCGCGCGCCGGGCGGCGCCCCGCCGCAACCGTGCATCCGGGCCGGGACCGCCGCCCGGCCCTTCCGGATGCGCACCCTCGCCGGCAATCCTCGCCCCCATCCTCGGAGCCAACCGCGAGGGTCCGATCGTCTCGCGGCAGGCCGCCGCATGGCCGGGGCGGCGCGCGGCCGAGTAGGGGGGCGCATGCCCGAACTCATCGTGATGCTCTCCGCCGCCGCCGGCGCGCTCGCCGTCGCCGCCGCCATGCACCCGCGCGTCGAGCGCCTCTGGATCCGCCGCGTGCGCTGACCGGCGCGGCGGTCCCGCCCTCAGGTCGCGGCGCGCACGAAGGCGCCCGCCGCGCCGTTCGTCATCTGCGGCGGGTATTCGCGCCGCAGGCCGGCATCGAGCCCCAGGCTGCGCCCGGCCCCCGCGACGCTGAACAGCCCCATCAGCCCGGCCAGGAACACGTAGGTCCAGGGCCATTCCTGCGGGTGCTGGTAGAGGCCGAGCCAGAGCTGGGCCAGGAAGACCACGCCGAGCGCGCCCGCCGCCCGCACCCCGATCCCGAGCATCAGCGAGACCGCGAAGCCGAGCTCCGTCGCCAGCACCGCGGCGTTCAGCACGTAGAAATTCGGCACCGGCAGAAGAAGCTGCGCCACGAGGTCGCGATGCGCCTGGAAGGCGGCGTACTTCACCTCCTGCTCGGTCCAGTAGTGAAGCCCGTTCTCGGTGGTGAGGAGCGGCAGCTTCCAGAACGCGGCCTGGAACCACATGGCGCCGATGGCGGTGCGCAGGAGCCAGGTGACGAGGTCCCGCCCCGTGCGCTGCGCCGGGTCGAGGATCCACTCGCGCGCCGCCACCAGCAGGCTGCCGAGCAGCAGCAGGGCGAAGAGCCCGACCAGGATCCAGCGCCAGGGCCCGAGGGCGGCCTGGTCGCCCTGCTGGCCGGTCAGGAACAGCCACGTGTCGAGGAAGGGATCGGTGCGCATGGGTCTCGTCCTTCTCCAGGAGATGTTTTGGGGCGCGAGGTTTTGGGGCGCGGGGTCTTCGGGGCGCGGGGTCTTCGGGGCCGGGCCGCTCCGGCGCGGCCTCGTCCGGCGGGCGGACCGGCGCCGGGAGGCGGGTCGGCCGCGCGCGAGGGCGTCGAGCGCCCTCGTCATCGGGCAGGCGGCCAGGATCAGCCCCCCGGCGGCGTCGCAGCGCGGCTCCGAGATCGCCGCCTCGTGAAGCCGCCGAATCACGCCGGCTGCACCGGCCCGGTGGTGAAGGCCGTGACCGCCGGGTCGCTCCTCACCGGCATCGAGCGCGCCGGCGCGCCGAGGCCGGCCTCCCGGGGGCGGCCGCCCGGCCGAAGCGCGCGACGAGCCGGCTCTCGTCCGGGTCGGGGATGCCGGTGAGGACGAAGGGCGGCGCGTCGCCCGGCCGCGCCCGCGCGGGCCTGCCGGCGAGGCCCGCCCCCAGCCCGACCAGAACCGCCCGCCTGCCCGCCGTCCCGCTCATCCGCCGCCCCCGCTCGACGCGGATCCTCCCGCCCATGGTAGCCGAGGCCGGACGCGACGCCACCGCGCGGCGGGCGGTGACGCGCCGCCGGCCGGCGGGGCACGGGATCGTGATCGCGCCGGGCCGGCCGCGGGCGGGCGTCACCGCGGGCCCCCTCCGCGCGAAGACGGGAGCGTGTAGGCTCGCCGGGGCGAGCGCCGGAGGAGCGAGGCATGCGGGAGAGGGACGGCACGGCGGCGGGGCCCGCGGCCCCCTCCGGTCCGGGGGCGGGATTCGCCCTCGGGCTCGGCCTCACCAGCGAGTGCAACCTCGCCTGCGCGTTCTGCTACCGGGATCCGGACCGCGCCGACCGGCTCGACCTCGCGCAGGTGCGGGCGGTGCTGGCGCGGCTGCCGGTGCGCTCGGTCAATCTCGGCACCGGCGAGAACGGGATGCATCCGGATTTCCCGGCCTTCCTGGCCCTCCTCCGCGAGGCGCCGGTCAAGCTCACCATCACGTCGAACGGCCACTCGATCGCGCGCCTCGACGATGCGGACCTGCGGGCCTTCGCGGAGGTCGAGTTCTCGATCGACTACCCGACCCGGGCCGAGCAGGACGCGCAGCGCGGCGCCGGCAACTGGGACCTCGTGATGGACCAGGCCGCGCGCTGCCGCCGCCTCGGGCTCGGCGTGACCTTCATCGCCGTGATGATGCGCACGAATTACCACCGCCTCGCGGAGATCGCCGCGCTCGCCGCCCGGTTCGACGCGCCCCTGCGGGTCAACGTCTACCAGGCGGTGCGCAGCGACGCCTTCGCGCTGAGCTACGAGGCGTACTGGGACGGGTTCGCCCGGCTCCTCGCCGAGACCGACGCGATCGCGATCGGCGAACCCCTGGTGCGGGCCATGGCGGGCCTTCCGCCCCGGCGCGGCGGCTGCGGGGCCGGCACCGTGCGGGTGACGCCCCGGGGCCGGGTGCTGCCCTGCGTCTACTGGGGCGGGGCCGGGCAGGACCTCGCCGCCCTCCTCGACGTCGGCCCGGCCATCGTCGAGACCGAGCCCTTCGCGGCGGCGCGGGCGCTGCCCTCGCCCTGCCGCGGCTGCGCCCACGCGGCGACCTGCCGCGGCGGCTGCGCCGGGCGCCGCCGGCTGAGCGGGAACCTCGACGCCGTCGATCCCTACTGCCCGGTCGCGCGGGGCGAGGAGCGCCGCCTCGCCGTCCGCTTCGCGGCCGCCCGCGACCTGCCGAAGCTCGAGAGCGCCTGCACCACCATCGTCCGGGCGCGGGCCTGATCCGGGATCCGCTTGATCGAAGCGGATCCCGGATCACGAGCCCGTGCGGCGCCTGAGCGAAGCCGACATCCGCAATGAGCGCCGGCCGCGCGAGATCCCGCAGGAGGAGCCATGAGTGCCGAACCCGTCCGCCTCACCAGCCTCGCCCACGGGGGCGGCTGCGGCTGCAAGCTCGATCCGGCGATCCTGCGGGGCCTGCTCGCCGGGCAGCCGGCCGGCGGCCCCTTCGCGCGGCTCCTCGTCGGCCACGAGACCTCGGACGACGCCGCCGTCTGGGCCCTCGACGACGGCACCTGCCTGATCGCCACCACGGATTTCTTCACCCCGATGGTGGACGATCCGCGCGATTTCGGCCGCATCGCCGCCGCGAACGCGATCTCGGACGTCTACGCGATGGGGGGGCGGCCGCTCCTCGCCCTCGCGATCCTGGGCATGCCGGTGGGCCGGGTCGCACCCGAGACCGTGGCGGCCATCCTGGCGGGCGGGGCGAGCCTCTGCGCCGAGGCCGGCATCCCGGTCGCGGGCGGGCACTCGATCGACACGCCCGAGCCGATCTACGGCCTCGCCGTGATCGGCAGCTGCCGCCGCGAGGCGGTGCGTCGCAACCGGGACGCGCGCCCGGGCGACCGGCTCATCCTCACGAAGGCGCTCGGCGTCGGCGTCTACGCGGCGGCGATCAAGCGGGGATCCCTCGGAGAGGCGGGCTACGCCGAGTTCGTCGCCACCACGACGCTCCTCAACCGGGTGGGGGCGGAGCTCGCGGCCGATCCCGCCGTCCACGCCATGACCGACGTGACCGGCTTCGGCCTCGTCGGCCACGGGCTCGAACTGGCCCGCGGGGCAGGCGTCCGGGTGGTGATCGAGGCGGAGGCGGTGCCGCTCCTCGCGCGGGCCGCGGCGCTGGCCCGGGACGGCTTCGTCACCGGGGCCTCGCACCGCAACTGGGGCGCCTTCGGGGCCGAGGTCGCGCTGCCGGACGGATTCCCGGAGTGGCGCCGCCACCTCCTCACCGACCCGCAGACCTCCGGGGGGCTGCTGGTCGCCTGCGCGGCCGGGCCGGCCGAGGCGATCCGCGACCGGATCCGCGCCGCCGGCTACCCCGCCGCGGCGATCGTCGGCCGCGTCGAGGCGGGGCCGGCGGGGTTGCGCGTCGAGGCCTGAGCGGCGTGCAGGAAGCGGCCCACCTCCGCGCTCGGGCTCTCGGATCGGTGCGCCGGTCGGAGGCGGCGGCGAGACCCTGGGCCGCCCCGCCTCCTGCGCAGCCCGCGCCGCGCGCATCCCGGGATGGGCGGCGCGGCCCTCGCGACCGCTCGGCGCCGGGCCGGGTCGGCGTCGTCCCCGGGAACCGGATCACTCCAGGGTGAGACCCATGCGCAGGGCGCCCCAGTGGCGGTTGGCGACCGTGAGCGGGGTGGAGAGGTCCATCATCAGGACCGTCCGGCCGCCCCCGAGCGCGCGCGGATAGGTCTGGGCCAGAAAATCGCGCAGGTTGCGCGCCGCGCTCAGGCCCGTGCGGTCGTCGAAGAGGCGCCGGTTGCGGCAGTTGGCCTCGTTCCAGACCGGGTCGGGCCCCTGGGGCAGCGAGTACGTCCTGTTGTGCACCGGCAGCCAGCCGTTGCGGTCGACCGCGGCGCAGAACACCACGGAGGGATCGGCGGCGAGCAGCGGTTCCTGGAACGGGGGGAGGACGCGGTCGAGGAAAGCGAGCGCCCGCGTGCGGAACTGCTTGGGGGCGCTGCCCGGGATCAGCGCGTAATCCTCGTCGAAGAGCTGCGCCAGCGTGACCGCGCCGCCCGCGAGGCTCTCGGCGAAACAGGCCTGGATCCCGTCCGCGGCGCCGCGCAGGGCGGCCTTGAGGCTCTGCTGGCTGACGAGGATCGCGGCGATCCGCTCGCGCAGCCGGTCCATCGCCTCGGGCTCGCTCGGCCGGATCTTGAGGCGGGTGCCGAGCGGCTGCTCGCCCGCGACCTCGACGGCGAAGCGGCCGATCCCCGCGAGGTCGAGCGTGCCCTCACGGCCCGCCTCCGTCGCGAAGGGCGGCGCGTCGATCAGGAAGCCGCCCTCCGAGACCTCGATCGTGCGCAGGGAGGCCCTGCCCTCGGGGGCCTCGAAGCTGGCCGGCCAGCGGGCCGGGACGCGCGGCGCCCTGCGGTTGTCGGTCGCGCTGAAGGCCCGGACCGTCACCACGAGCCGCCGCTCGAGCTGGTCGAACAGGGCGATGATGCGCGCGGCGGCCTCGTCGACGCGGCCGGCGACCCCGAGGGCGGCCTCGACGCCCGTGGCGATGGTCTGCACGCTCTCGGTCAGTTCGGCGCCGCTGCCCGCCACGGTCTGGGCGCTGCCGGTCATCTCCTGCAGCGCCCTGATCTGGCCCTCGGCGTTGGCGGCGACGCAGGAGGCGACCTGGTCGATCGCCGTGACCGAGCCGGTCACGGCGGCGACGGCCTCGACCGCCGCCGAGGTCGCGCCCACCACGTCCTCGACCTGCCGGGCGATCTCCTTGGTGGCCTCCGCGGTGCGCCGGGAGAGCTCCTTGACCTCGGCGGCGACGACCGCGAAGCCGCGGCCGGCCTCGCCGGCCCGGGCCGCCTCGATCGTGGCGTTCAGGGCCAGCAGGTTCGTCTGGTGGGCGACCCCGTCGATCAGCTGCACCACCTCGGCGATGCGGCCCGAACTGTCCTTCAGGCGCGAGATGATGCGCGAGGCATCCTCCGCCTTGCGCACCGCCTCGCGCACCAGGGCCGAGGTGTCGCCGGCCTGCCGGCCGACCTCGCGGCTCGACGCGACCATCTCCTCGCTGGCCGAGGCGACCTGCTGGATCCCCTGGGACGTGGCCACGGCGTTGCGGTCGACGACCGCGTTGCCGCCCTCCACCGCCTCGATCGCGCGGCGCATCTGGGCGACGGTCTCGCTCAGGCGCTCGGATTCGGAGCTGATCGCCCGGTTGGCGAGGCGCATCTCGGTCTCGACCGAGCCCGCCAGCGCCGCGGCCTCCCGCTCGCGGAACTCGGCCTCGGTGCCGGACTGATGGGCCGAGAGGGCGATCTCCATGTCGATGAAGACGGCCCGCACCAGCGCCTGGGCCCGCCGGGTCCTGCGGTCCCGGCGGCCGATCACCCGCTCCAGGAATCGCTCGGCCAGGAACGCGTAGGCGGCGATGGAGTGCCGCGGTTCGAGGCCGCGGCGGACGTGGGCGGCGCCGATCCGCGCGCCGCGTGCGCGCAGATCCGCGTCGATCCGCCCGGAGAGCAGGTGCAGCCAATGCGCCTTCTGGGCCGCCTTGAGCCGGTCCACCCCCGAACTCTGCCCGAGGATCCGGCTCAACGCCGGATCGCGCGCCACCGCGCTGTAGAAGGTGCCGAGCACCTCGTCGATCCCGGACTCGACCAGCCGGCGCAGCTCGGGCAAGACGGCCTGCTGCTCGGGAGGAAATGAGTTGAGCTGGTCGGCAAGTTCGGCCTCGCATGGCGTCTCGGCGCGCCGCATCAGCATCGGATCGTCTCCGTCATTCTGCCTTCGCGCCGCGCGGCGGAAGTCCCAAGATGGGTGTATGTTCCTGACGTGATTCCTACAGGCGCCTCGGAAATTAATTTGCGATGAAAGTACCCCTGAGTTTGACTTGATTTACTGATGAGTTCAGCGCGTTTAAGCGATAAGGACTAGTCCAACCTGCGGCGATGCGCGGGCGTGATTAGGCCCATCCCGCCGATCCGCGGGCGAGCCTGGTCAGGATCGGAGTGCGCCGGCATCTTGATGCAGATCATGGCGAGCGCCGCGACCGGCCTCACACCATGCGCGGAGGTGCCGCCGCGCCGTCTCGCGACCGCGTCCGGGGCGCAGCCACGAGGGAATTCCATGGTGTCGCATCCATCCCGACCCGCGCTCGGCCCGGAGGCTCCCCGCGACCTCGCGTCGGCGGCCGAGCGCTACGGCCTGTCGGAGATCGCCCGGCGCCTGGGCGTCTCGCGCGCGACGGTCGGGCAATGGGCCGTCGGCCGGTCGCGGCCGAGCCGCCGGAACCTCGGCCTCCTGCGCTCGCTCGCGCGCCGACCGGGCGAGGACGGCCCCGGCGCCGCCGGGCCGTCCGGTCCGGGCCTTGCCCGGCAGGTGGAGGAGATCGCCCGGCTCGACCGCAGCATCGACCGCGTGCGGCGCTGCTGCGCACTGATGGGGACGATCGCCTCTCGGTCTATCGACGCGGACGAGACCCGGGAGCGCGCCTCGGAGACTCACCGCCAGCTGGAGGACGACCTGCGGCGGCTCGCCCGCCGGCGCCGGATCCTCGTCCAGGACCTGCGGCGCCCCCCGCCGCCGACGGACGGGCCTGAGCGCGGCCCGCCCCGCGCCCCGCCGGGTCTGCCGGCGCCGCGGTGCGGGGCGCGTTGATCTGCAGCAAGGATCCTTCGCGCCCGCTGCCCGACCTCAGGTCAGCATCCGCCGGCGGCGTGGCCCCCGGCGGGTGCGGGAACGGGGCGAGGGAAGCCATGAACCAGCCTGACAACCGGCGCGCCCCCGGCGGGGTCGGCCTCGCGGCGCGCGGGATCCCGGGCGCGCGGCTGCGCGGGCCGGTTCCGCACCGTGCCGTGGCCGCGCAGCGGCTCCGCGTCGACCTGCCGGACACGACGCACGTCGTCGCGATCCTGCTCGCCGTCGGGGCGCTGACCGCGCTCTTCTACGCCCTCGCCGTGCAGATGCGCCTCGCCATGTGATCCGGTCCGCCGCCGCCGACCCGCAGGGCGCGCCCGTCGGTCCCGGCTCGTCCTCGCGGGCGCCGTCCGCGGGGGCGGCGACCGTGGCGCGCGGCGAGTGCCGAGCCACGAGGCACGGGCCGGCCCTTCTGCGCTGCGAGCGCGGGACCGTTCGCGGGGCTGCGAGCCCGCCCGCGGGTGACGCCCGGGATGATCCGGGATCCGCTTGATCGAAGCGGATCCCGGATCACGCGCCTGCGCGGCGCCTGAGCGACGCCGACATGCGCATGGCCGAAATGGGAGATGGCGACGCCATCAACCGGATGGCGCATGAGCCCGCGCGGCGCCTGAGCGACGCCGACATCCGCATGGCGCAGCCATCAACCGGATATCGGATGAGGCGCCCGGGCCGGGGCGGCGTTTGATCCGGATCAAGGTTCCGGCGAGGCCGGCCCACATCCTGCCGGCGATCACGCGGGGAAGGGGGGTCACGATGGTATCCTGGTGGAGGGGCCGCGCGGTCCGGCGCCCGGCCGAGGAGGAATCCGGCGGCGCCGCGACCGGGGGCCGAGCGCCCCTCGACCCCGAACTGCTCGACTGCCTGTCGGGCGTGCCCGATCCCGAACTGGGCGTCAGCATCGTGCATCTCGGCCTCGTCTACCGGGCCGTGCGGGGGCCCGCCCGGATCGAGGTCGACCTCACGCTGACGACGCGGACCTGCCCGCTCGGCGCCCTGATCGTCGACGCCGCCCGGGAGCATCTCCGGCGCCGCTTCAACGACTGCCCCGACCTCCTGGTCCGGCTGGTCTGGAGCCCGGTCTGGACCCCCGAGCGCATCACCGAGCAGGGCTTGGCGCTGCTCGAGCGCGGGCCCCCGTCCCGGCACGGACCCGGCTGGAATTGACCGGCGCGCCGCCGAGGCTTGATCGGGATCAAGGCCGACCGGGGGCGCGGCGGACAGGCTGACCCGGCGCGGCGGGCCCCGCCGCGCCGCCCCGACAGGTCCGGAGGACACCACCATGCCGCAGGCCCACCCTCCCGCGCCGCGCCCCGGGAGCGGCCGGGCATGAGCGCGGCGCATCCGCGCGGGGAGCCGGCCGGCCCCGTTCCGGCGGGGGGCCCTGATCTCCGGCGGGCGATTCGGCTGCCCATCCTGGCCACGGCCGCGGCGGCGCTGCTCGCCGGGCTCTGGGCGGGGCTGTGGCGGCTCGGCCTCGACCTGCCGCGGGGCTCATCCCTCGCCGCGCTGCACGGACCGCTCCTGATCTGCGGCCTCTTCGGCACCCTGGTCGGGCTGGAGCGGGCCGTCGCGCTCGGCCGGGCCTGGACCTTCGCGGCGCCCTGGCTCTCCGCGGCCGGGACCGTCGCGCTCCTCGCCGGGGCGCCGCAGGCGGCGGGGGGCTTTGCCTACGCGGCGGCGGCCCTCGTGCTGACCGCCGCGTCGCTCCTGGCGGTCGGGCTGCAGCCGGCCGCCTTCACCGCCACGCTCGCGGCGGGCGCGGCCGCCTGGCTCGCCGGCTGCCTGCTCTGGGCCCGGGGCGCGGCCGTGCCCGACCTCGCGGGCTGGTGGCTCGCCTTCCTGGTCCTCACCATCGCGGGCGAGCGCCTGGAACTCAGCCGGCTCCTGCCGCGCCGGCGCGGCAGCCTGCCGGCCTACCTCCTGGCCGTGGCGCTCGTCGCCGCCGGCGCCCTCCGGGGCCTCGCCGGTCCGGGCGCGGCGCTGCTCGGGGCCGGCCTCCTCGGGCTCACGGCCTGGCTCGCGCGCCACGACGTCGCCGGCCGCGGCATCCGGGGCCGGGGGCAGGTCCGCTTCATGGCCGCCTGCATGCTCGCCGGCTACGCCTGGCTCGGGACCGCGGGGCTGGTCCTCGTCGCGCTGCCCCCCGGCGAGGCCGCCTTCGGGTACGACATGGCGCTGCACGCGGTGCTGATCGGCTTCGTGCTCTCGATGGTGTTCGGGCACGCGCTGGTCATCCTGCCGGCCGTCGCGCGGGTGCGGCTCCGCTTCAGCCCCCTCCTGTACGGGCCGCTGGCGCTCCTGCACGGCGCGGTGGCGCTGCGGCTCGGGGCGGATCTCGCCGGGTGGGAGCCCGGCCGCCGCGGCAGCGGGCTCGCCAGCGCGGCGGCGCTCCTCGCCTTCGCGCTCGCCCTCGCGGTCGCGGCGGGCCAGGCCCGGGACGGCGCCGCCGCGCAGGACGCTGCCGCCCCCTGACCGCTCGCGCCGCGGCGCGAGGCGGTCCCCGCCGGGCGGAGCGCACGATCGTTCAAGTGCGGACGGCCTCGCCGCGCCGCCGGTGGACAGCCCCGGGATGTCTTGACCTCGGGAACCGCGCCGTGCGTCCGTGTTGATCACCTCCTGGGACCGGGCAGGATGCCGAGCGGGCTGCGCCGCCCGCGCGCGACGACCCGGGCTCGCGGAGGATCGAACCGAGAGATACAATTTTAGATTGAACAAGGGGACAAAATCAACCGAAGCCGCGCCGCGCCACCAGAGGGGCCGATGATCGATCTCACATCCAGGAACGAGCCGGCGAAGGATCGGGTGTCGATCCGCCGTCCTCCCAATCATCGGGGGCTGGAAACACTCGCCGCGCACTACGTGCGTCAATCCTTCAAGCCGCATGCCCACGACGAGTTCGTGATCGGGATCATCGAGGTCGGCGCGCACGCGGTCTGGTGCCGCGGGGAGCAGCATCGCGTCGGCGGCGGCACCGTCGTGACCATGCATCCCGGCGAGGTCCATCACGGCGGCGCCGCGGTCGCCGAGGGCTGGGTCCAGCGCATGCTCTACGTCAGCGAGGACCTGATGAGCCAGCTGATCCGCGAGGCCACCGACCGCCCGCGGGTCAAGCCCGACTTCAAGACCACCTTCCATCTGCGGCCCGATCTCGCGACCTGCTTCAGCCATTTCCACCAAGTGCTGCACTTCTCGACCCTGACCCTGGCGCGCGACGTCGCGCTCGACGCGATCATCCGCCTGCTCGTCGAGATCATCTGCCCGACCTTCAACGCGGAGGGCGGGGCGCGGCCGCCGGACGGCCGGATCGCCAGCGCCGTGGAGTTCCTGGAGGCGCATGCCTGCGACAACGTCACGATCGACGACCTCTGCGCGGTCTCGGGCCTGCGGCGCCGGCAGACGATCGAGGCGTTCAAGCGCTGCACCGGCCTTCCGCCCCACGCCTACCACGTCGTCCTCAAGGTGAAGGCGGTGAAGGCCATGCTGCGCGCCGGCCTCTCGGCCGCGGAGGCCGCCGCGCAGGCGGGATTCGCGGATCAGAGCCACATGACGCGCCACTTCGTGTCGATCGTCGGGATGACGCCGGGCGCCTACGCCCAGGGCTGATCCGGGATCCGCGTGATCGAAGCGGCTCCCGGATCACGCGCCTGCGCGGCGCCTGAGCGCGGCGCCTGAGCGACGCCGACATCCGCATGGCCGACATCCGCGTGGCCGACATCCGCATGGCGAAGCCATGAACCGGATGTCGGATGAGGGCGCGCTTTCGTTCTATCGCGCGCCTCGCGCCCCCTCCTACGGTTTGGGCGGGCGGACCGGTCCAGCGGCCCGCCCGACCGAGCGGGAAGGCGGGCCAGTGGAAGCCGGGCAATTGCAAGCGACGGGGCGGGCGGTACGGCCGATCCTCATTCCCACCCCCGCCCTCTGGGCCGACCTGGCGGTGCTCGGCATCGCCCTGGTCTGGGGGGCGAGCTACCCGATCGCCAAGGACGCCCTGCGGGAAGCGCCCGTCCTGGTGCTGATCTTCTACCGGTTCCTGGTGACCGCGGTCGTGATGGCGGCCGTGGCCCGACGGGACCTCGCCCGGGCACCGGTTCCGGACCTCGCCCGGGGGGCGCTCCTCGGCGGCATCCTGTTCCTGATCTTCCTCGCGGAGACCGCCGGGGTCGCCCGGACGAGCGCCACCAACACGGCGGTGATCATCTCGCTCTGCACCGTGTTCACCCCCCTGCTCGATTACGGGCTGGCGGGGCGCCGGCCGCCGGCCCTGGTGCTCCTCGGCGCGGCGCTCGCCTGCGCGGGGGTGGGCCTCCTCGCGGGCGGGGTCTCGGCGCTGAGCGCCGGGGACCTTCTCGTCCTGGTGGCGGCGGGCCTGCGCGCCGTCATGGTCGTCGCCACCAAGCGGCTGATGGCCGGCCGCTGCCTGACCGCGGCGGCGCTGACCGCGACCCAGGCGGCCAGCGTCTGCCTGCTCGCGCTCGTCCTCCTCCTCGACCCCTCGGATCCCGCCGCGCTCGTCGTGCGGGCCGACGGGCGGTTCTGGGCGGCGGTCGGTTTCCTGTCGCTCTTCTGCACGATCGCCGCCTTCTACGTCCAGAACGCCGCCCTGCGCCGGACCAGCCCGACCCGGGTCGGCTTCCTGATGGGCACCGAGCCCCTGTTCGGCTTCGCGCTCGCCCACATCCTCCTCGCCGAGCCGCTCTCTCCGCTCAGCGTCCTCGGCGCGGGCCTCACCCTGACCGGTACCTTCGTCGGCCTCGCCGCCGAGAGCAGGAGCTAAGATGAACTTCATCTCCCCCCTGGCGCGCAGTTCCGTCCGCGTGATCCGGAGCTTCGACCACCTGACCGGCGGGCCGACGCGCACCGCCCCGGTCGTGACGATGTTCAGCGGCGGCCTCGACAGCTCCTACCTGCTCCACCGCCTGCGCGGGCTGGGCTTCGCGCATGTCCACGCGGTGGCGGTGGATGTCGGCGCGCCGCTCGACGAGCCGGCCCTGCGGCGCGCGGCGTCCCTGTTCGGGGCCGAGTTCGTCCGCCTCGACGGTCGCGGCCACTTCGTGGAGGGCCATGTCCGCCCCGCGATCCGCGCCCACGCGAAGTATCTCGGCATCTACCCGCTGAGCAGCTCGCTCAGCCGCCCGGCCATCGCCGAACTCGTCGCCCGCTACGCCCGGCGGGTCGGCGCCGACCTGATCCTGCACACCGCCAACCTGTCGCAGAACAGCCTGCCGCGCCTCAACAACAGCCTCGCGCGGCTCGGCTTCCCGGGACAGTACGGCAGCCCCTACGAGCAATCGGCCATCTCCCGGCAGCAGAAGGCGGCGGAACTGGCCGAGGCCGGGCTCGGCGCGATGGCCGAGCGCGCGCTGAGCGGGGACGAGAACCTCTGGTGCCGGGAATTCGAATCCGGCCCGCTCGACGATCCGGAGGATTTCCGGATTCCCGAGGAGGCGTTTCACTGGACCCGCGGGCGCCCGGCGCCCGGCGAGGGCGCGGCATCGGGCGCCGGGCCCGTCGCACTCGCCCCGGAGGAGATCGCCCTGACCTTCGAGCGGGGCGACCTCGTGGCGCTCGACGGCCGGCCGATCGCCCTCATCGACGCGATCGCCGAGCTCAATCAGCGCGTGGGCCGGTTCGGCCACGGCCGCTACGTCGGCCTGGAGCACCTGAGCGGCGGCGAGAAGGTGCTGGAGGTCCGCGAGGCCCCGGCCGCCGCGATCCTGATGGACGCCCTGCGCCACCTGGAGACGGCCTGCGTCGAGACCCGCGCGATCGTGGTCAAGCAGCGGCTCGAGCAGGATTGGGTGCAGGAGGCCGTCAGCGGCCGCTGGGGCAGCACGCTCCACGCGATGTGCGGCGAGGCGATCCGCCAAGCCCTCGCGTGCGTCTCCGGGACGGTTACCTACCGGGTCGACGCGGAGCGCTTCCTGCCGCGCGCGATCGTGGCGGACGCGCCCCTCTACATCCGGGACAGGGATCTCTGGGAGAGCCGGGAGGCCGGGCGGGCCTGCCTCGGCATCCCGCGGGCGGCCTGAGCGGGGTCGGCCAGCGCGGCCGCCGATGCCGCGGCGGAATCTGCGGCCCATCGAACAGCCGTGCGGACGACGCGTCGCCCGCCCGGGCCGGGCCCGCCCCGGGGCGGGTCCAAATCGCGGATTTCAAGCCTCGGATTTCAAGTCTCCGATCGTCTCGTGGTCCCGACGGCGAAGGGGCGACCGCTTCGCCGGACGGGCTCGCGCGCAAACCTCACAGGAGGGGAACCAGATGAGTGTGGCGGTGAAATTCCCCGGGATCGCCCGGGACGGCTACCGGGACGACCTCGTCGAGAACCTGAGCGACCACGGATGGTGGTTCTCGCGCGGCGAGCACACGGTGAAGGGGTTCGGGCTCGACCTCGGGCCGGCCTGGGAGGCCTTCGCCGACGAGTGGAACCATCTCCTGCGCGACGAGCACATGCGGGACGGCGGCACCTACCGCTACCGCCGCTACAGCGCCTTCGAGTACGACGACCTCCGCCGCTCCCTGCGGCAGCTTCCCCATCAACCCTACGAGCAATCGGCCGCCGTCAACCGGCTGAACGGCGGGTTCAAGCGCCATTTCGAGCCGCTGCGCGACAGTTTCGTCGGCAACCGCAACTTCTCGCGCATCGTGACCACCTTCGGCGAGATCTTCTCCCGCGCGGCCGGGCACGCGCGCTGGAACGTCAAGCTGCACCCCTACCGGATCGTGGCGCGGGACGGCGCGCGCGGCGAGCCCGCCCCGGAGGGGCTGCACAAGGACGGCGTCGACTTCATCGTCTCCTACATGATCCGGCGGGTGAACGTGGTGGGCGGCATCAGCACGATCACCGACGACGACCGGAGCCTGATCGGCGACGTCGAACTCGGCCACCCGCACGACTTCGTCGTCGGCAACGACCGGGTGACCTACCACGGGGTGTCCTCCGTCCACGTCGAGGACCCGCGCAAGGCTTTCGCGTTCCGGGACGTGCTGGTGATCGCCTTCGAGAGGATCGGGGCCTGAGCCCGGACAGCAAGCCCGCTTCGCGCTCCGACGGGACGATTGCCGGTCCGCCGGGGCGATGCGGCAGGGGCCGGGGCGGGATTCGATCTCCAGGATCGGATCCCGCCCCGGCCCGCGACCACGATGCAGGACCAAGACCCAGAGCGGGAGCGCGGAGGGCATTCCGCCCGGGTCGGGGCCGGGGCGAGCCCCCGCCCGCCCGGGACCCCGGCCGCTTCCCCACCACTCGCAAGGGCTCGCGATGAGCAGACACACCGACGTTTCGCGCCCGACCATCGACGATGTCGCGGATCTGCTGCCGCCGCTCGTCAGTGCGATCGGCCAGCTCGTGGACCAGCTCGACCTCCTGGTCTCGATCACCTGCGGCGCGAGCAACATCCCGGAGGAATCGGCCAACCTGATGTCCGATATCGGGCACACGATGACGACCCACGCCCACACGCTGATGCGCGCGAGCATCGAGCGCCGGCGGAACGGCCCGGGGCGCGTCGCGCTCCCGGGGCCGGATTCGGCTGGCCCGCTCGCCGCGCATCTGCGCGAGAGGTGATCCGGCGGTCGCGGAGGCGGCACGCGGCGCCGTCGACGGGCGGCCTTCGGCGCGCCGGACAGATGCTGCGCGCGGCCGGCGCGCGGCTCCGGGCGCCGCAGCGCGGCGTGCCCGGCGCCTCGCCGGCCCTGATCCGGGATCCGGTCGATCACAGCGGCTCGCGGATCACGCGCCCGCGCGGCGCTCGAGCGACGCCCGAATCCGCCATCCCGAAGGGATCACGCGGATGTGGTCTGATCCGGGATCCGCGTGATCGCAGCGGATCCCGGATCACGCGCCTGCGCGGCGCCTGAGCGCGGCGCCTGAGCGACGCCGACATCCGCATGGCCGACATCGGAGATGGCGAAGCCATCAACCGGATGGCGGATGACGCGTCAGGATCCCCGACCGGATCCGGGCCGCGCACCCGCCGGTCCCGGCTCCTGCCCGCGGGTGCGGGTGATCGGGCGGGATGGTCGTCGGGGCCGCGACGGTGGCGCGGCGGCGTCGGCCCGCGCCCGAGAGCTCCCTCGCCGCGCCCGAGAGGCGTCCGAGGGGTTCCGGGCCGCCCGGGGACCCTCAGGGGCTGAGCCCCGGCCCCCTTCAGGGGCAGAGCCCCGGCCCCTCAGGGGCAGAGCCCCGGCCCCTCAGGGGCAGAGCCCCGGCCCCTCAGGGGCAGAGCAGGGTCCGGTCCCGGTCCTCGCCCTCGCGGGTGAAGCGGACGCGGTCGTGCAGCCGGAAGGCGCCGTCCTGCCGGAACTCGATCGCCGTGGGGGCGAGGCGGAACCCGGTCCAGTGCGGCGGCCGGGGCACCGGCCCGTCCGCGTGCCGGGCCGCGGGATCGAGTCCCGCGGGCCGGCGGCCCGAGGGGAGGGCCGGCCGCAACCCCGGCGCGGGGGTGGGGCAGGGCCGGCGCGCAGCCTTGATGCAGGTCAACGAGCGGCTGCGCGTCGATCAACTATCATGCCGACGCAGCGTTCGCTCCGACGCGCGGGCGCGGGGGTCGGTTCGGGCGGAGAGATGCGCGAAGAGGTTCTGCAAGGGGAATTGTCGCCGTTCCGGGGCGTGTCGGCCGCCTGCCTCGACGCCCTGCTGCGGCATTCCGTCGAGCACCGCGTCGGGCCCGGCACGGTGCTGTTCGACCAGGGCGAGGTCCCGAACTTCCAGTACGTCCTGACGGCCGGGTCCGTTCACCTGTTCGGCCGGTCCGTGGAGGAGCGCGAGGTCCTGATCGAGGTCGTCTGCGCCCCCGACCTCGTGATCCCGGCCGCCGTGATGACCGCCTCGCCCTTCCTGATGCAGGCGCGCGTGCCGGAGCCCTCGCGCTTCCTGCTGATCCACGCCGAGGTATTCCGGGAGGCGGTGGCGACGGATGCGGGCCTCGCGCAGGCGGTGATCGCGACGCTGTCGCGGCAGTTCCGCCGGATGGTGCGCCAGACCAAGAACCTGAAGCTCCGCTCCTCGACGCAGCGGGTCGGCTGCTACCTGCTGGCGCTGTCGGAGCGGCAGGGAACGCCGGCGCGGGCGCTCCTGCCCTACGAGAAGCACGTGATCGCCTCGGAACTCGGCATGACGCGGGAATCCTTCTCGCGGGCCCTGGCGAGCCTGGAGCGGGACGGGATCCGGGTCGACGGCCAAGTCATCGCGATCCTGGACCGGGGCCGGCTCGTCGGGGCGGCTTTGCCCGACCCGCTGATCGACCCCGGCCTCGCCGAGGAGACGGCGCGCGCGGGGACGGGCCCCGCGCCGCCCCCGGCCGAGGCGGCCGCTGCCCGGGCCGCCCCGCCGCGCCGGACGCGGGATCCGCGCCGCCCCCGCGACTGATGAGACATCCGACGGATCGCTTCGCCATCTCCCATTTCGGCCATGCGGATGCCGGCGTCGCTCAAGCCCGCGCGGGACGCGCTCAGGCGCCGCGGGGATCGGCGGGCAGGTCCGCGCCGGTCCGGGCCAGGGTCCCCCGCCGCCCCAGCGCGAGGCTGACGAGGCCCGAACAGGCCAGCAGGAGGGCCACGGTCATCAGGCCGAGCCAGCCGAGGGCGCGCCCGATCTCGCCCTTGGCGAGCACGAGCGCGACCAGCACCGGCAGGAAGGCGAGGGTCAGCAGCACGGTCATGGCTTCCTCCTGAACGCTCCCCTCGTCGTCCCGCGCGCCCGCCTCCTCCTTGCGCTGGGTCAATGACGGCGCGGCGGGCGCCCGATGAGCCGCGCCCCGCCGCGGGCCGGGCCGCCGCATCGGGGCGGAGACCGGGGTCCTTGCGGTGGATCAAGGCTGCGTCCCGCCCGCCCCAACACGATGGGCCTCAAACGGGCTCAATCGGGTCGGCGAGAGCGGCCTCGGGAGACGATCATGTCCTACGCAAGCATCGTGGTGTCCCTCGACACAGGTCCGGAGACGGGCGACCGGGTCCGTCTCGCGGCCGACCTCGCCCGCCGGTTCGAGGCGACCCTGACGGGCGTCGCCGCGCGGCGCGTGCCCGCACCGGCCGCGGTCAACGACTTCCGGGACGCGGAGGCGATCTTCGCCAGGGAGGAGGCGCGCCTGCGCGAGGAACTGGCGCAGGTCCGGGCCGCCTTCGAGCGCGAGGCCGGCGAGGGCGTGCCGACGGCGTGGTGCTCCGCGGCCGCGCACGCGCTGCCGGTCCTCGTCCAGCAGGCCCGGTCCGCCGACCTCGTGGTGGTCGGGCGCCCGGGATCCGGGGATGCCGATCCGGGCGAGATGGGCGTCGAGCCCGGGCCGGTCCTGATGGAGGCCGGGCGGCCGGTCCTGGTCGTCCCGCCCGGGATCGACCGGCTGCGGGCGGCGCGCGTCGTGGTCGCCTGGAAGGACCGGCCCGAGGCGCGCCGCGCGGTCTCGGGCGCGCTGCCCTTCATCACGGCGGCCGACCAGGTCTTCGTCGCCACGGCCGGGGCGGAGGCCCGGTTCGAGGGGGCCGAGGACGTGGCCGGGCACCTCGCCCGCCACGGCGCCCACGTCACGGCGCATTTCCTGACCTGCCACGCCAGGAGCGCCGCGGACGAGATCCTGCGCTTCGCCGAGCGGCAGGACGCCGACCTCGTCGTCATGGGAGCCTACGGCCACAGCCGGCTGCGGGAATGGATGTTCGGAGGCGCCACCCACGACGCGCTGCGGACGGCGCCCCTCTGCCTGCTGATGAGCCACTGAGCCGGCCGAGGCCCCCTCCGAGGCCCCGGCCGAGGCGCCCACAGCGCGGCCGCGCCGGCGGGGCCCGGCGGCCCGCCTCAATTCGCCGCCAGGCGCTCCAGCCGGGCGGGGTCGAGCAGGCGGACGCCGCCCGGGACGATCAGGATGGTGCGCTCGCGGTCGAGGCGGGTCATCATCCGGCTCACCGTCTCGATGGTCAGGCCGAGATGGTCGGCGATGTCCTGCCGGCCCATCGGCAGTTCGAGGGTCACGGAGACGCGGCCGATGCGCGCGTAGCGCTCGCGCAGGCCGATCAGGAAGCTCGCGATCTTCTCCTCGGCGGTGCGCCGCCCGAGCAGCATCATCTGGTCCTGGAGCAGGGACAATTCGTGGCGGGCCCGCTCGTGCAGGCTCATCAGCAGGTGCGGCTTGCTCTCGACGACGCCCGCGAAGGCCCTGCGCTCGAACCGGCACACCCGCACCGGGGCCAGCGCCTCGGCGGTGACGGTGTAGCGCTCCTGGCGGGCGAGGCCGAGGAAGTCGCCCGTGAGGGCGAAGCCCATCACCTGCCGGCGCCCGTCGGGCAGGAGGCGGGAGAGCCGCAGCGCCCCCTCGATGACGTTGTAGACCGCGGCGGCCGGCTCGTCCTGCCCGAACAGCGTCTGGCTCCGGTCGAGGCAGAGGTGCTGGCTGAGGCTCTCCAGACTGTCGAGCTCGTCGAGGTCCATCACCGCGCAGATGCTGAACGGGCGCGCCCCGCAGGCGGCGCAGTTCGAGCCCGGCCGGTTCCCGCAGACAAGTCCCGCGGACTCGCAATGATCCTTGACTGTCAGCATCGACTCGAACTCCCGGTCTCGGAACGCCCCTCGGCGCGATCTCCCGACGAGATCTCCTGACGCGCCCCCGCCCCCCGCCCCGCCTGCCGCGCGCAGGCGGGGTCGTCGCGGCGGGACTGGTCCAGAGCCCGCCCCGCCTGATCGTTGCAGCCACCGCGGAGCGGATGCATTGATCCAGCGCAGGTTTCGGCCCGTCCCGCGCGGGGCCTCGGGGCGGCCACCTTGCGCTGGATCAAGGAGGAGAGGGGGCCCACGGCCAGGATGGGCCTGCTCCGACGCGGCCGGGCCTGCCCTGGACCGCCGCCGCTCCCCGGAGCGCCGTCACCAGGAAGGAGACGTCCGGTGTCCCACGTTCCCCATGAATTGGCCAACGAGTTCCCCGACCAGGGCGGGCGCATCCAGGCGCTCAGGCAGGCGGATGGCCGCTTCGCCGCTCTGGTCGAGCGCTACCACACGATCAACCGCGCGGTGCACCGGATGGAGGCGCGCATCGAGCCGGTCTCGGACGAGACGGAGCGGGCCGCCCGCCTCGAGCGCCTGCGCCTGAAGGACGAGATCGCCCGCTGGCTCGACGCGGCCCCGCGCGGCCGGCAGGGGGCCGAGCTGGCGGGCCACTGACGCGATCGCGCCGCGGGCGGCGCGGCCGAGCGGGGCTGTTCGGGCACGCGCCCTGCGGCTATCGTCCGGCATGACCCGACTCGCTTGTCCTCGGCCGCTCGGCCGCGTCGCGGCCTGCCTCCTGCTCGGCGGCTTCCTCCTTCGGGCGGACCTCGCGGCGGCGCAGGGCGTCCCGCCCTTCGCGGGCTTCGGGGCGCTGCCGTCCTTCGCGTGGCCGCGGCCGGCCGGCGACGAGGAGACCCGCTGGTCCGGCTCCTACGCCGCCCTGTCGACCGGGTTCGCGGCCGTCTCGTCGAAGCATTTCGGCAGCTCCGCGGGGCCGACCGTCGGGTTCGAGGGGGGGCGGATGTGGCAGGAGGGCCGGCTGGTCTACGGCGTCTCCGGCGGGTTCGACTTCCTCTCGGCGCTCGGCGGGGGCGCCGCGCCGGGCTTCGGGGGACTCGCCTATTCCCGCGACCTCGCCGGCGGCTTGGAGGTGAAGGTCGGGGCGCTCCTCACGCCCGACGTGCTCGTCTACGCCAAGGCCGGCGCCGTGGCCGTGCACGAGACGCTGCGGGTCGGGCCGACGGCGGTCTCGCGATCCTTCGCGCGCGAGGACCTCGCGGTGCGGCCGGAGGCGCGCGTCGGGGTCGAATGGGCGGTCACCGACCGGCTCTCGGTGGCGGTCGAGGCGGGCGTCGCGGGGCGCGGGATTCCCTGAACGGTGCGGCGCGCCGGCCAAGCAGGCCCCGCGAAGCTGGGAAGGCGAAGGGCCGCAAACGGCAGGCCCTGGCCGCCACGGATGGCCGCGCGCTGGTGCGGGCCCCGCAGGCCGCCAGCAGCCAAATCGTCTCGATCCTGAAGTCGTCTCGGTCCTCCTGCGACGCGCCGCACGCCAGACCTGACGCTCCGGACAGGCTCTGAGGAAAGTCATGGAACTCGGCTGGACGGACGACATGGAAGCGTAGTCACCGTCTGATACGCTATCCGGTTGATGGCTTCGCCATCTCCGATTTCGGCCATGCGGATGTCGGCGTCGCTCAGGCGCCGCGCTCAGGCGCCGCGCGGGCGCGTGATCCGGGATCCGCTTCGATCAAGCGGATCCCGCATGACCTTTCCGTTCGAGCCGCCGGCGCAGGAGGCGTGTGAGTGATGCCGAGCGGGAAGGGATCCGCCCGATGACGCGCAGACCGCGATCCGGCAGGAGCATGTGAATGCGCAGGGCCGGCGGGCGCCGTCGCCCGCCCGGCGCGCTTCTCCGAGGAGGCGACGCTGCTCAGCCCGCGGGACCGACAGGTCGCCCCGGTGACCGCGCAGTGCTGTCGGGCGTGGTTGGATGGACGCGCGGCACCGATCCTACCTTCGATCGGCCCGGCCCTGCCGGGCTCTCGGCGTTTTCAAGATGTCTGAGATGGTTAATATTCGCGCAGGTCAGGAATTCTGGAATTGGAGTTTCTGATTTTTCTCGCGATGATGTCGGAAATAAATCCTTGGAAACCTTTCGCAACGATCGTCATTGCATTTTGTTTGATCGATTCTTTGGTCGGGTGTGAGCCGAAAGCCGCGACATGAATTTTCCTCGCAATCTCATTGATTGAGGTATTAAGGAGAAATTTGTCCGCAAATTCTTCGGAGAGCATCATCTCCCTAGCAATCTCGAGAGGATGTATATTGTTGGTGAGTCTGTCGATCGTGTATGCGAAGCCTTCTTGATCTGCATCTCGCAACAATACCCTGCCGTACAGCTCACAAGCTATCTTCTGCGCTTCGTTGTAGTCCATATGACCCTCCGTCAGATGACGCACATGATGGCAAATTTGCCGATCTGTCAATACGGAGTCGGTTGCGACTCTGGGTCATCTGCGCGGTCGATCAACAGACTCAGGCAACCGGCGCGGTTCTCCGGGCAGTCTCCACGCTCATTCCGTGTCGGCTTGCTTGGAAGTATGGTGGCTTGAAAGGTGGCGTGATCCTGGGCTTTCCCGCTGGCCGGGAGGCGCATGGGAATCGTGGGCGGAATCTGGGCGCTTGCGGAGGGAGTTGCGGCGGAGTTCAAGGACCTGCTTTACTGGCAGTGCAAGGCGCCGCGCGACAACTTCGCCCCGATGATCGCCACCATGCTCCAGGTGCGCAGCTCTAAACTAGTGGATCTGGCCGCCCAGCCGCGCGAGATGTACCGGACCGACATGCGCGACGGTGGATCCGCGCCTCCTGGGCAGCGCGCGGAGCGACCCCGACGCCGTGATGGCGCCCCGCGCCGCCGCGGTGCCGAAGCCCGCCGCCGACCGGCAGGGCATCGCGCCGCTCCTTGATCCAAGGTGCCGGAGCGCCGTCGGGAGCCGATGCTGGCGCTCCGGTACGGCAAGCGCGCCCTGCCGGGCGCATGGCGGGTCGAGACGACGCGGAGGGCCGGTCGGCTCCGCAACGCAAGGGGACCTGCTCGCGGCCGTCGCGCCCTGGTTGCCGGCGCGTGCCAAGGGCCGCCCGATGGCCGGCGGCCTCCCCGGTACGGCCGAGCTGGTCTCGCTGTGATGGGACCGCGGCTTAGGACGACCGTCCGCGGCCCGAGGGCGCGAGGGGTCGAGGGTGGTTTGTGGGCATGAACGGCGCGATCACCGTCCACTGCTCGTCCGAGAGCGAGAACAGGTCCGCCACCGCCGCCTGCATGCGGCAAGCGGCGGCCCTGAATCACAAAACCACAGACCCTGCAACACCTTGGTGCGATTCAGACCCTGGCGCGGCGCGCTTAGCCATCCTCGAACAGGCCACAAAAGGAAAACCCTGATGCCGAAGCGCTCTGATACGGGACCCGCTTGATCAAAGCGGGTCCCGTAGCACAAGCCTGCGCGGCGCCTGAGCGACGCCGACATCCGCATGGCCGAAATCGGAGATGGCGAAGCGCTCAATCGGATGTCGTATGAGGTGCACACCGGCTTCGCCGTCCCTCACGGATGAAACCTGAGCGTGCATGCGATCAGAGCTTTTCACGCCAGCATAGCAAGTTTCTATTGAGAGAGTGCTCCGCTACCGCACGGCATCGGCCCCGAGCGGCTCCATCCCGCTCGCCCGCACCGCCGCGGCGGCCTCCGGACCGGCGAGGAAGCGGATCAGCGCCCGCGCAGGCTCCGGCTCGCGGCTGCCCGCAACGACGCCTGCCGAGAACAGCGTGTAGAGCTGCACCTCCTCCGGCAACAGGCCGACGATCTGGATTCCCGGCACGGGCTTCAGCTCGCTGAGCTGCTGGAAGCCAACCTCCGCCTCGCCGCGGGCCACCACTGCGCCCACCGGCTCGGCCGGGATCATCCGCGCCTTGTCCTTGACCTGCTCGGCGATGCCGAGGCGCTTGAACAGGTCCCGCTCGATGTACACGCCGCTCGCGCTGTCCGAGTAGGCGATCGACGTTGCCGCGAGCAGGGTCCGGCGCAGGCCCTCGACGCTGCTGATGTCGGGCATCGGCGCGCCCGCGCGCACCGCGAGCGCGATGCCGGAGCGCGCGAGCGCGGTGCGGCTGTTGGCGCTCACCTTGCCCTGCCTGATGAGGTCGTCGAGGGCGTAGCCGACCACGATCACGACGTCGATCGGCTCGCCCCGCGCGAGCCGGGCCGGCACCGCCTGCGGGGTCTGGCCCATCGAGGGTCCCCACTCGGCCACGAGCCTGTGGCCCGTACGGCGCTCGAACTCGGGGGCAAGTGCCCGGTAGGCTGCCGCGAAGCCGCCGGAGCTGACGACGCGCACCTCGGCGGCCAGGGCCGCTCCTGCGAGGAGAAGCGGGAGGACCAGGCCGAGGCCGCGGAACAGGAATTTGGAACGGATCACGAGTCTTCTCCATCAGGGCAGAGGTCGGGCCACCCGCAGCGCCCGGAGAACGGGGCGGTCGCGCTCGCGGCCGGCGCGCGTGCTGAGCTGCGCCGGTCGCGAGCGGTCAGCGGGAGGTCAGGCCATCGCAGCGTCCCGGGCGAGCCCCCCTTCGCGTGGCTCCGCTCCCGGTAGATGAGCAGCGTCGCGACGAGGCCGCAGGCGCCCGCGAAGGCCAGCCAGAAGGCCGGGGCGGCACGGTTCCCGGTCACCTCGATCAGCCAGGTCGAGACCAGTGGGGTGAAGCCGCCGAACAGCGCGGTGGCGAGCGAGTAGGCGAGCGAGAAGCCGGCCGTGCGCACGCTCGCCGGCACGATCTCGGTCAGCGCCACCACCATCGCGCCGTTGTAGCTCCCGTACAGGAAGGACAGCCACAGGAGCACGATCAGCATGTTGGTGAAGGAGGTGTTGGCGACGAGCCACGCCAGCGCCGGGTAGGCGGTGAGTAGCGTCAGGGCCGAGAACACCAGCAGGATGGGCTTGCGGCCGACCCGGTCCGAGAGCGCGCCCATCACCGGCAGCCAGAAGAAGTTCGACACCGCGACGCAGAAGGTGACGAGGAGGCTGTCCTCCGCCGACAGCTTCAGCACGCTCTTGCCGAAGGTCGGGGTGTAGACCGTGATCGTGTAGAACGAGACCGTGGTCATCACCACGAGCAGCATGCCGAGCAGCACGATCTGCCAGTTGCGGCCGAGCGAGGCGAAGATCTCACGGGCCGTGGGACGATGCTTGCGGTGCAGGAACTCCTCCGTCTCCTCCAGCGAGCGGCGGATGTAGAACAGGAACGGCACGATCAGGCAGCCGATGACGAAGGGGATGCGCCAGCCCCAGGAGCCCAAGGCCTCCGGCGTGAGCGCCTGGCTCAGGACGTAGCCGATCAGCGCGGAGACCATGATGGCGACCTGCTGGCTGCCCGACTGCCAGGAGACGTAGAAGCCCTTCTTGCCGGGGGTCGCCATCTCGGCGAGGTAGACCGACACGCCGCCGAGTTCGACGCCCGCCGAGAAGCCCTGCAGCAGCCGGCCGATCAGCACCAGGAACGGGGCGAGGAGCCCGATGGTCGCGTAGGAGGGCACGAAGGCGATCAGGATCGTGCCCATCGCCATGATGCCGAGGGTGACGATGAGGCCCTGCCGGCGCCCGACCTGGTCGACGTAGGCGCCGAGGAAGATGGCGCCGAGGGGCCGCATCAGGAAGCCCGCCCCGAAGGTCACGAAGGTGAGCATCAACGAGGCATACTCGTTGCCGGTCGGGAAGAACGCCTTGGAGATGTAGGTGGCGTAGAACCCGAACAGGAAGAAGTCGAACATCTCTAGAAAATTGCCGCTCGTGACGCGCAGCACGGTGGCGATCTTGGATCGTGAGCGATCCTCGGGGGCGAAATGCGCCATGATATCCTCCCAGGGGCTTTGTGATGGTGGTGCCAGGGTGGCCCGCCGCCGGAGCGGACGGGCTGCGGGGTCGGGTTCCGCCGGACGGCGGCCCGCGCCGGAGGCCGCGATGCGGCCTCCGTCCGATGCGCGGGGAGCGAGGCGTCGGTCCGGGCTGCGGACGGCTCGCCGTCGTGTCAGGAGCGGGACCCGCGCGAAGGCCGTCGCGCGGGCCTTCGCGTGATCAGGCCACGAAGCGGCACTGCGAGGCGGGCGTGCGCGTGTCCATGTTGCGGCCGCGGTTCGTGTGATCGTCCACCTCCGCCGCGCAGCCGAGCATGCGGGCGAACAGGAAGATCGTGAACGCCGCCGTCTCGAGTGCGGCGCCAGAGAAGTCGCCGTCCTGGTAGGGCCGCCACAGCATCTTCAGGAGCAGCGCCGCGATCACCGCGTCGATGTTCACGCAGTAGACGGTGCGCGACACGCCCGCCTCGTGAAGGGCCCGCACCAGGGCGCGGTAGTAGGCGTGGAAGGCGTTGGTGTCGCCGCGCGCCGCGAGCAGGTCGTGGATCCAGACCTCGCGCGGGTCGTGGTTCACGGCCTTGTCCTTGAAGACCGGGTGGTTGACGCCCGGGATCTTCTGGATGTCGAGGCTGCCCGCGCTCTTCCGGTCAGTCTTGTAGCGGGCGTACTCCGCGGCGGTGCGGTCGGCGAGCGCCTCGAGGTCGACGTCGTGGTCCGGGTCGCCCGGGTCGGCGAGGCCCGCGTCGCGGAACTGCTCGATCAGGAAGGCGATGCCCTCGTAGCCGTTGCCGCCGTGGGCGTAGCCCGCATGGCTCAGGAACCCGATCACCGCCTTGTTGAGTTGCACCCGCTCCGGGCTCTCCGGCCCGTCGGCCGAGACCGCGCCCTTGCAGCCTTGCGCCGAGATCGTGCCCGGACCGTTCGACAGGAGGAGCCCGATCAGGGTCTCGAAGACGAACACGTCGCCGGCTGCGCCCTCCCGGCCGAGGAGCGCGAGGCAGCCGATCTCGCCGAGGGTACGGCGCCCGAGGAGGTCGACGTTCGGCACGCCGCAGAAGCTGTCCGCTTCGTGCCCCTCCGCCGGGACCGCCGCGCCCAGCAGCACGCCGAAGAGCTGCAGCCACCAGGGCAGGCTCTCGGCCGTGAGGCGCGAGATGCGCTTGCGCATCAGCGGCCCCCAGGCGAGCGTGGTGGCGACCGTGGCCAGCACCGCGTCCCGCGTCGGGTGGCCGCCGAGGCCGCGCAGGTAGCGCAGGAACACCGAGCGGGCGCCGCGGGCCTGGAGGGCGTCGAGGAGCGCCTGCGCCCGCGGATCGGGCTTCGGGCCGACGAGGAGAGCGGCGAGATCCGGATCCGCCGCCACGCGACCGAGGTCGAAACTCTCGTCGAGGGCGCTCGGCAGCCCCGCCTCCACGAAGCGGTCGGTGAGGAGCCGGCAGATCCGCCGCGCCGTCTCGGCGCGGCGCGGGCCGACGAGGCTCGCGGCGGCGGCGAGCACCACGTTCGGCGCGTTGCCGGCCTCGCGGGCGGCCTCAGCGGCCGCGAGTTCCGGCCGCCCGTGCAGGTTCACCTCGGCGGCCACCGCGGCGTTGATCAGGGCACGGTCGTTGTCGCCCGCGGCCTCGCGCAGGAGGGCGAGGGCGAGGTTCGCCTCCATCGGCAGGCGCGCCGCCTCCAGCATCGAGACGCCGTGCAGGCTGGTGACCTGCGTCTTCGGGTCCATCTGCGAGGCGCCCGAGACGTCCTTCATGGTCTGGCGCGGCAGCACGATGCCGATCTGGCGGTTGAGCCGCGCGATCTGCTCGCCGTAGGGCATCGCCGCCGCGACCACCGGCAGGTCGAGCCCGGCCGGCAGGGTCAGGCCGGCATTCGAGCCGAACCAGGGCTTGAGGGCGAGGCTGCTCTCGGGCGCGAAGTCGGGCCGCGCCCCGTTCTCGCGCATCACCGCGGTGAGCGCCGCCGGGATGTGGGCGATGTTCGTGACCACCGCGCCCTTGGCCGAGACGACCGGGTTGTCGGGCGTGAACACCTCGTCCACCCCGAACTTCTCCATGAACCAGCGCTCCTTGGCGGCGGCATCGTCGTCGCCGCCCGCCATGGCGCCCGCGTGACCCACCGCCCGGGAGAGCCGGCTCTTCCAGCGCCCGACCACGCAGGCGACGACCGGCTTGGTGAAGTGCGCGTCGAGTTCGTAGTAGCCGCCCGGCTCCACGTAGAGCACCGCCGCCTTGCTGCGCGCGTCGTTGGCGAGCGCGAAGGCGAATTCCGGCGCCGCGTACTGGATGTAGACGTCCTTGCCGCTGGAGATGAGCGTGGTGGTGCCCCAGCCGCTCATGCGCAGGTAGGTGGCGATCGTCGTGGTGAAGTTGCCGGAATTCGAGAAGATCGCCACCGAGCCGGCCTTGAGCGCCTCGCCCGGGCTGTCGCCGCCGAGCGCGCCGCCGATGCGGACCTGATGGTAGGCGTCGGCGACCCCGAGGCTGTTGCCGCCGAAGATGTCGACGCCGTTCTGCTGGCCGAGGGCCCGGATCTCGCGGCTGTCGTGGACCGAGAGCTTCTCGGTGACGATGAAGATCTTGCGCAGGTCCGGGTTGACCCGGATCAGCTCGGCGACGCCGTCGCGGGCGCCGGACGGCGGCAGGTAGACGACGCCGCAATTGAAGCGGTGCCCGGCCTCCAGCCCCTCGCGGACGTTGTTGTAGACTGGGATCTCGCCGAGCGGGGTCTCGAGAACCTGCCCGCGGCGGCCGGGCGAGGTGCCGAACACCACGTTGCCGCCCGAATAGGCGTGGCCGACGGGCGTCACGTCGCTCGACTCACCCCCGAGGATGTTGAGCACGCAGACCCGGTCCTGGCGCGTGGCGACCTAATCGAGCGAAGAGATGCCGACGTGGTACTTGAAGCTGCCGATGCCGTGCTTGTGCATGTCGTCCTCCCTCGCTTACTCGGCCGCGTGACGCAGCGGCTCGCCGAGACCGATGGCGCGCGCCACCGCCTCGCGCCCGCCCTGGCGCATCCACTGGTCGGCCTTGCGGGCGTAGGCGACGACCTCGCTCATGTCGGAATCGAACCCGAACAGCCGGTAGGGCAGGCCCAGCGCCTCGGCCGTGTCGCGCAATGCCCCCATCCCGCGCACCAGGTTCGGGCCGCCGCGGCCGGCGACGATGTACAGCGGCGTCGGCCCGTGCCGGCCGACATGCTCGCGCAGCGCGTCCGCCATCGCCCGGAAAGTCTCGAAGATGTCGGTGTTGTTCGACTTGCCCGGCAGGCCGAGGCGCTGCCAGCGCGGGTCGTCGCGGTCGAAGCCGCACTTGAAGTCGCAGGCGACGGGGGTGAGGCGGCCGCTGCGGTCGGGGCGCATGCGGATCGGGTTCAACTCGACCGTGGTCATGCCGAAGCCGTGGTAGAGTTCCCAGAGCTTCGGCAGCTGCTGCACCAGCGGCGAGATCAGGGCCTTCGGGGCGTTCAGTTCCGAGAGGGCGTTCGCCACCACGAAGGCCTTGAGGCCGGTGAGCGGGTCGAAGGGAACCTGCGCCACCTCGCTCTTGTCGAGTTCCTCGATGTCGACGCCGCCGCGGTGGGTCAGCGTCATGGTCGGGGCGCGGTAGCGCGTGCTGTCGGAGATCGAGAAGTAGACCTCGTGCTCGGCCGGCACCGCGCCCTCGAAGGTGACGCCGTTGGCCTTGGCCACCGCGTGGCCGTGGCGGTGCTCCGAGAAGTAGAGCCGCTCCTTCTCGCGCAGCGCCGTCCTCAGGTCCGAGGCGCGGCCGACGAGCCCGCCTTGCCCTTCTTGCCGACGCCGCCCTTGAAGACCGGCTTGATGAAGATCGAACCGTGGCGGTCGATCAGCCCCTTGATCTCTTCCTCGCTCGCGTCCGGGCCGAGCACCTCGGACGTGGGAAAGCCGGCGAACTGCAGGAGCTTCGCGCCGTGCAAGATGCCCGTGACTTGCATCCGTTCCCTCCTGAATGTGTTTGGAGGGATCTTCGAGATGGAACCTGTCACAAATCTGTCGCGGCGCGAATTTCTGCGAGGTGGCCGGGAAAGCTTCGTCCTATCGTCCCTCGATGACCCGCCGCCACTGCTTCAGCGTCCGGCTGCGCTTGATCTGGTCGAGGGCGGTGAGGAGTTCGGGCCCGACCACGATCGGCTGGGGGGCGGCCGCGACGGGGTCGTCGGGCTGGCGCGCGTCGGCGCGCGCGGGCGTCACCGAGCGGGCCGCGAGCCGCGCCTGCCCCTCCCATGAGAGCATGTAGTCGAGGAAGAGCCGGGCTGCCGCCTTGTGCTGGGCCGCCTTGGGAATGAAGGCGATGCGCGAGGTGATCAGCGTGTAGTCGGCGGGAAGCACGACGCCGAGCCTCGGGTCCTGCTTGGCCCGCTCCAGGGCGTAGGCGCCGAAGACATCGAAGGCCAGCAGCGCCTCGCCGGCGACGACGCGGTCGAGCATGTGCGTCGTGGTGGTGTAGAGCTTCGCCCCGACCTGCCCGAGGGCGCGCACGAGGTCCCAGGTCCGCGGCGTCACCGCGAGGTTCTGCGTGAGGAACAGGAAGCCGACGCCGCTGCGCTCCGGGTCGTAGGTGGCGACCTTGCCGTGCCACGCCTCCGGGTCCTGCGTCAGGCTGCGGACGAGGTCGGCGTGGCTGCGCGGCACACGCTCGTCGGGAAGCAGGCTGCGGTTGTAGGCGATCGCGACCGGCTCGGCGGTGACGCCGTAGGCCTCGTAGCGCCACACTGCCCAGGCAGGCAGCCCCTCCGCCTCCCGGGAGACGTACCGCTCGGCAAAGCCGTCATTCACGAGCTTGACCTGGAGGTCCATGGCCGAGCTCCAGAGGATGTCGGCCGTACCGCCTCCCGCCCCGGCCTCGGCGAGAAACTCCTCGTAGAGCTTCGACGAGTTCAGCTTGGCGTAGGAGACCGAGACGCCCGGGTAGCTCTGCCGGAACCCCTCCAGCAGCGCGGAGGCCTCCGCCTCGTCGGTCGTCGCGCGGATGACCAATGCGCCCTCCCGCACGGCCTCCGCGACGTCCTGGCGCCGCACGTCGACGGGCGCGTCGACCTGGGCCCGGGCGGAGGCGAGCAGGACGCCGAAGGCGATCAATCCGGCCGCGAGGATGCGCACGTTCCCTCCCCACCCACCGCTTTTCGGTTGCCTGCGGTGCTCACAGTCGCGAGGATCGAGGCTACAGGCTCGCGCCGCGATGCCAAGCCGCCGCAGCGCGGATGCGCGGAGGCTGGTACCGAGGGAGGGCGGGCGGATGCGGGTGCTCGTCGTGGAGGACGACGCGGCTCTGGCGCGGGGGCTCGTGGCGTCGCTCCGGCTCGCCGGACTCGCGGCAGACCACGAAGCGGACGGCGAGGACGCGGCGCGGCTCGCCCTCTCGGAGCCCTACAGCCTGATCGTGCTCGACATCGGCCTTCCGGGCCTCTCCGGCTTCGAGGTGCTGCGGCGCATTCGAGCAGCAGGGAGTACCGTGCCGGTGCTGATCCTGACCGCGCGCGACGCGGTGGCGGACCGGGTGCGGGGGCTCGATCTCGGGGCGGACGACTACCTGCTCAAGCCTTTCGCCCCCGCCGAGTTCGAGGCGCGGGTGCGCGCCCAGATCCGGCGCGGTCAGGGCCAGCCCAACCCCGTCCTGCGCTGCGGGACGCTCGCCCTCGACCGCTCGACCGGGGCGGTGACGCTCGACGGCGAACCCCTTGCGCTCCGGCGCCGGGAACGCGCGGTGCTCACCGTGCTGATGGCCAAGGCCGGGCAGGTGGTGCCGAAGGAGCGGCTGAACAACGAGGTGTTCGGGTTCGACGACGAGGTGGCGCCGAACGCCCTCGAACTCTACATCGCGCGCCTGCGCAAGAAGCTGCAGCCGAAGGGACCGGAGATCCGCACGATCCGCGGTCTCGGCTATCTCCTCGACGCCGGATGAGCCGGCGCCCGCCCTCCCTGCGGCGCGGGCTGATGCTGCGGATGCTCCTGCCCACCGCAGCCCTCGCCCTCGTGCTCGGCCTCGGCGGCGCCCTCGTCATCCGGGATGTCGTCGAGACGACGCACGACCGTCTCCTCGACGGCTCCGTCCTGGCCATCGCCGAGCGCCTCGCGTTGGACGAGGACAACGAGGTGACGGTGGACCTGCCGCGGGTGGCGCTCGGCATGCTGGAGAGCCAAGCGCATGACCGCATCTACTACAGTGTCAGCTACCAGGACCAGCTCGTCACGGGCTACCGCGACCTGCCTCGCCCGGCCTCGGAGATGGAGCCCGGCCCGACCCGGCACTGGGACGCGGTGATGCGCGGGGCGCCCGTGCGCGTCGCCGCGCAGGCGCGGCGGGTCTACGGCAAGCCGGGCTTGGTCCTGGTTCAGGTGGCCGAGACGCGCGATGCGCGACGCACCCTGGAGGCGCGGCTGTTCGGCGGCCTGTTCGTGCTCGAAGCCGTCCTCCTGGCTCTGGTCGGGGTGCTGACGTGGCACGGGATCAGCCGCGGCCTGGCGCCCCTGGATCATCTCAGCGCCGAGATCGACCGGCGGGCGGCGCCCGGCGCGATCAGCCTGCAGCCCCTCGACGCCTCGCGCGTGCCGGCGGAGGCCGCCGCCCCGGTGCTGGCCTTCAACACCCTGCTCGCCCGGCTGGAGCAGGTCATGGTGGCCGTGCGGCGCTTCACGGCCGACGCCTCGCATCAGATGCGAACGCCGCTCGCAGTGCTGCGCATGCATGTCGATCTCGCGCGCCGCCACGGCGTCGGCGCGAGCCCCGAAGGCCGCGCCGCGCTCGACGACATCGAGGGCGCGGCTTTGCGCCTGGAGCACCTGCTCGCCCAACTCCTCGCCCTTGCCCGCGCCGACGAGGACCCAGGCGCGCTCGTGATGACGAATCTGGATCTCGCCGAGGTCGCCGCGACGGTTCTTGCGGACCAGGTCCCGCGCGCTCTCGCCGCCGGCGTCGAGATCGAATACGAACGGCCGAGCGAAGCCGTCATGGTTCCGGGCCATGCGACCCTGGTCGGCGAGATCCTCGCCAACATCGTCGACAACGCGATCCGCTACGCCGGGGCCGGCGCCCGGGTGGTCGTGCGCGTGGCGAACGAACCGGGCGGAGCCATTGCCGAGGTTGAGGACGACGGGCCGGGAATTGCGCCGCAGCACCGGGAGAAGGTTTTCTCGCGCTTCTATCGGGTCGCCCGGAGTGGCGGCCCGGAGGGCAGCGGCCTCGGCCTCGCCGTGGTTCGGGCCCTCGCCGACCGGATCGGTGCCGCCGTGACCCTCGGTGACGCTCGCCGAGGCGGATCGGGGCTGCTGGTCAGGATCGTCTTCCCGCCGGTCCCCATGAAATCCACCGAGACTGGCTCGAAGCAGCCGGACCCTTGACGCCGTCCCGGGCCGGCGTGGTTGACATGTCGTTCGCCCCGCTCCCACGACCGTGGGAAATCGAGGGCCCGCTTCGCGGGAGCTCGAAAGGTCCCTGCCGGATTGCAAGCGGCCAGTGCGGCGGCACCGATCGAAGGTCTGCTCCCGGCGCGTTGCCGACCCACGACCGATCGACGGCAGACCGTGCGTTCGCATCGTCCGCGGCCTGCTCGACGGGCCGCAGCGTCAAGCCTAGGATGTGAACCGAACCAAGGTGTTGCAGGGCCTATAGTTTTGTGATTCAGGGCCGTCGCTTGCCGCATGCAGGCGGCGATGGCGGACCTGTTCTGGCTCTCGGACGAGCAGTGGGCGGTGATCGCACCGTCCATGCCCACAAACCAGCCCGGCCCCGAGCGCGAGGACGATCGCCGGATCATCGCCGGCATCCTGCACGTGCTCACTTCCGGATGCGCTGGCGCGATGGCCCGGCCGCGTATGGACACCCCACCACGGTCTACAACCGCTTCACCAGGTGGTCGCGGCGCGGCTTCTGGACGGCGATGCTGGCGGCCCTGGCCAAAGCCGGGTGGTCGGGCGAGGCGGCCGCCCTCCATGCGGCCTGCGTCAAAGCCCAGCGCTCGGCTCACGGGGGCAAAGGGGAGCGACAGCGCAGGCCATCGGCCCTTCGCGGGGTGGTCAGACGACCAAGATCCACGCGCTCGTCGACGTGCTCGGCCGCCCCGGTGTCCTCCTGCTGACGCCGGGCGACGCCAGCGACGGGCGGACCGCCCCGGCGGTGCTGGTCGAGGCCCCCGGCCGGAGCCGCCGCCTGATCGCCGACGACAAGGGCTGCGACGCCGATCGGCTGCGGGCTGATCTGCGGGAGAAGAGCATCACCCCAGTCATCCCCGGCACCCGCCCGGCACCCGCCCGGCACCCGCCCGGCACCCGCGCCCGCACGCGCGCGCTTCGCCACGACAAGCGCCGCTCCCGTGACCGCTGGCGCATCGAGGCCGCCTTCTGCCGTCTCAAGGACTTCCGCCGGATCGCCACCCGCGACGACGAGCTCGCCCGCAACTTCGCTTCCGCGCTCGCCCTCGCGGCTGTCGTCGCGTTCTGGTGCCGATTGAGTCCTGACCCTGGCACAGCTTGCATGAGACGCGGGCCTGACCGGCAGCCCTGATCACGCTCGACCGGGCAGGGAGAAACCCGGGCCCGCGCCTCACCACTTGATCACGAGCCCGCCCATGCCAGCCGCGCTGCCGATCATCTACGCCTTCCTGCAGGACGGGCCGTCCCGCGCCTGGGCACTGCGCGACGTGGCGGGATAGACCGCGATCACGCCAAGCTGTCGAGATCGACCCGGGCTTGCTTTCGGGAAGCCAGGGCACCTCTAAACCATTCTGGCATCGGCAGAGTCTTGCGCTCGGCAGCCCATATTTCCTTAATGGCTTCCTGAACACGATTAAGGTCTTTTGAGAAAAACTCGAGAGACTGAGGCCCGGGAATTGCCTCTCGCGCAGTAAAAATCCCATTCTCTTGCCGAATGTAGTGTGCGCAGTAGATTGAATCTCGCTTCATTCCTTAATTCTCCCGCCACATTGGCAACGGCGCTCAACGAGAAAGGGTCTGGACGTGTCCAGGCCCTTCCCGTTGCTTGCTCGTGCCTACGATTGCCCGGAGGCTGTCAGGCGACCGCGACCTTGGTGCCGGCCGGCAACTCCGCATCGGTCTGCGCATTGGTGACGACGCGCTTGCGCCAAGGCTTCAGCACCGCGATGGCGAGGATCGAAGCCAGGATGTTGGCTCCGGCCGCCGCGAGAAATACGCCGTCCCAATTGCCCGTGCTCTGCTGCAGGTAGTTGGCGAACGGCACGAGCAGCGCCGCAGTCCCCTTTGCCGTGTAGAGCAGCCCGGCGTTCGTCGCCGCGAACTTGGAGCCGAACGTGTCGGTGCAGGTCGAGGGGAATAGCGAGTAGATTTCACCCCAGGCAAAGAACACGAAGCCCGACAGGAGGACGAACCACAGCGGATCATGTCCCCACAGGTACAGCATGTAGATGCCAAACCCCTCCATGGCGAAGGCGATGAACATCGTGTTCTCGCGACCGATCTTGTCCGAGACCCAGCCGAAGAAGGGACGGGTCAGACCGTTGAGCACGCGGTCGATCGTCGCCGCAAAGGTGATGGCCACCATCGTAACACCGAGGATCGTCACCGGCACCTTGTCGACGTGGATATCGGCCGCGATTGGCTTCAGGTTCGCGGTGATCATGAGGCCGCCTGCGCCGACGATGACGAACATGAAGTACATCAGCCAGAAAATCGGCTGACGAACCACTTCACTGGGCGTGTAGTTGCGCCGAGATTGGAGATTGGCGGTGCTCGTCACCTCCGGAACTTGGCCCTTGCGCGGAGACGCCAGGAAGAAGGCGAGGGCGGCAACGATCACGCCCTGACCAATGCCGAAGTTGAGGAAGGCAGCTTGGAAGCCCTTGTCGGCAATCATCCACTGAATAGGCGCCACCGTGAGCGCCGAGCCGGCGCCGAAGCCTGCTGCGGTGATACCGGCGGCCAGACCACGCTTGTCCGGGAACCACTTCAGGGCATTGCCCACGCAGGTTCCGTAGACGGCGCCAGCTCCCAGACCCGCGATGACCTGACCAACGTAGAACATGTTGAGGCCTGTCGCGTAAGCGTTGATCACCCAGCCGACGCCGCAGAGCACGCCACCGAACAGGACCACGATCTTCGGGCCGTACTTGTCGACGAACCAGCCCTCGACGGGCACGAGCCAGGTCTCGAACAGGACAAAAAGGGTGAAAGCCCATTGGATCGCGGCGCGATCGAAGCCGAATGTTTTCTGGATTTCGGGTACGAAGAAAGTCCAGCCGTACTGCAGGTTGGCGATCATGACCATGCAGACGACGCCAAGCACCAGCTGCATCCAGCGATAGCTGTCAGATACTCTGTTGGTAGTTATGGGTGTAGAGGTCGGCATTGTTGTTTCCTCGATTGTTGCGATGTCTTTTATTGTTGTTGCTTGACAGATTCGGGGGAGACAAGCCCCACAGGTGGGCGGCAGACCTGGACAGTGTTCAGCCAGACCGGCTGTTGGTGGTGGCTGCCGAGACAAGGGCGAAGTTGCTTGCCGACTATCGCGTTCGATCGGGTCGGCTTGGTCAAGTGAGGTGTCGCAAGCGACGGTCAGGCCGAGCTGGCAACGGCCCGTAGCTTCAGCCTGCTTCTGATATATTGTATACCAGCATCGCTGCGAATCCGGCGCTCGTCAAGAGCATGCTGCATTTTTTTGCTCCTGCACCGGTAAGCCGCTCGCCGGAGAATGCACGATGGTGCAGCCACGCTGGTGCAGCAAAGCGGTATCCTCGGTCGCGCGCAGGGCGTGGGGCTGCCGCGAGAATGTCGACACGGGCGACGTCGCCCAGCCTTCTCGCGATCGACGTGGCCGTGCGATCCCGTCCGTGCCCGTCGCGCAAGTCCAGCACGGGCGTCCCGCAGGCGGGGCGACCTGCATGATACGGAAGGGCACAGTGGGGGGACGGGTCGGGCCGTCAGCCTCGTCATGTCCGCTGTCATCCGACATCCGGTTGATTGCTTCGCAATGCGGATGTCGGCGTCGCTCAGGCGCCGCGCGGGCTTGTGATCCGGTTGATGGCTTCGCCGTCTCCCATTTCGGCCATGCGGATGTCGGCTTCGCTCAGGCGCCGCGCTCAGGCGCCGCGCCTGAGCGAAGCCCCAATCCGCCATCCCGAAGGGATCGAGCGGATTTGGTATGACGCCTGCTTGAGACCCTCCTCGGCCATGGGGAGGTCCACGCGCAGGCAAACTCATCGACTTGAACGACCGGGTCCGGCTCATGTGGGACGACGACGTACAGGGGCGACGGCCGGAATGAGGACCGTTGCCTATCGCGTCCTCAATTGATCCCCTGCGCGGGCAGCGCTGGCACCGGTAACCCAGCGCGACGGTCTGGCTGCGGCGTCACAGTGACACGATTGTGCTGGCGGCCAGGTAGATGCCGAGCACGAGCAGCGCGATCAGGAACCACCGTCGGAACCCCTCCGGGTCCAGCCGCTGGCGGACCACTTGGCCCACGAACATGCCCGCGAAGGCAGTTCCCATGGCGACAAGCCCGGGCAGGGCGGTCGAGGCGTTGAGAAGGCCCACGCTCGTGAGATTGAACGCCTGCGCGAAGGTTGCCACCGTGAAGAATACGCCGAGCGCCTGCACCAGCTCGTCTTTCTCCAGGCCGATCGACTGCAAGTACGGCATCGACGGAATGACCTGAATGCCGGTGGCGGCTGAGATCACACCCGTGAGAAGGCCGACAATGCCGCCGACCCATTTCTCATTCCGGGGTGCTGTCCGGATCTGCAGTCGCGTCAGCCCGAGCCCAGCATAGATCACCAGCAGGAGCCCTAGCACGATCGTGGCGTAGCGCGCGTAGGGGCCCGCCATCAACGCGCCGGCTCCCCAGATCGCGACGCCGGTCCCGAGGAGCAGCGGCCACAGCCTGCGCAGAATGCTGCCCAGGTACGGCCCGGCGAAGGTCTGCCAGATGTTGGTGACGATGGCGGGCACGATAACGATGGTCAGGGCCTGCAGCGGCGTCATTGCGACAGCGAGTAGGCCCATCGACACTGTCGGCAGCCCGAGGCCGATTACGCCCTTCACGAAGCCGGCAATGCCGAATACGGCGGCGATGAGGAAGAGCATGGTGGAGAGCCCGGCTGAAGGTCCTGACGCGCGACCCAAATTCCACGTCATAGCGCGGGGCGCCGTAGATTGATGCAGCGAACGACCATCATCCTGGCAGGCTCATGGACGGTCGGCTGCAGCAGAGCATGGCCGATTGCGGCCCGTCCGCTTCGGGGTCCCTGGCCAGGGTAAGCGGACGTTCGAGGCGGCTCCGGCGAAGGCCTCGGAGTGACCCTTCGCGGACATTTGGCTTGCCGCCTCCGAAGGTCCGGATGGGGTGGGAAGCGGCTGCTCCCTGATAGTGCGCGGAGGGTCCGAGCTCACCGCCGGATCAGGATGACGCCGCCGATCAAGAGAGCGATCCCAATCAACCGCGGTGGGTCGATCGCACGCTGGGCGAGGCCCATCCATCCGAAGTGGTCCGCCGTCACCGAGGCGAGCATCTGGCCGGTGACGAGGAGCGCGATGAATGTCGCGGCCCCGAGTTGCGGCACAAGGAAGATCGCGAGGCCGATGAAGATCGCCCCGAACAGGCCACCGCTCCATGTCCACCACGGGATGCGGGTCGCGACGCCCGCCGCGGGGACCGGATCGCGCAGGGCAAGGGCGAGCAATGCCATGCAAGCCACTCCGACCGCGTAGCTCGCGAAACCGGACCACGCGGCCGAGTTGAGAGACGCGCGCAGGTTCGCGTTTAGCACCTGCTGGACGACGATGCTGACCCCCGCTGCGATGGCAAGGGCCGAGGGGAGTAGGACGTGGAGCATGATCTTCAGACAGTCTCAGGCGCGACTTCGGCGCACCGCGGGTGGGCACATTGACAACCACCATTCACCCATGCCGTCAAATGCCCTGATCTGACTTCTCGATGCACGCGGGGCATGATGAACCCAGCCCATCTCGACCTCTTCCGCGCCGTGCTGCGTCACGGCGGGATGACGAGGGCGGCTGCCGCCCTCGGCGTCGGCCAACCGCACGTGAGCCGCGCCATCGCGCAGCTTGAGGCCGACCTCGGCTTCGCTCTCTTCGTCCGCGGTCATGGCAGCGCGTCGCCGACCCCGGAGGGAGAAGCCTTCGCGCGTGAGGTCGAACGCACCTGCGCCGGGCTCGAACACCTGCACCACGCCGCGCGCCAGATCCGGGACCTCGGCACCGGGCCGCTGCGCGTGGCCTGTCAGCCCTCCCTGGCGGCCCGCCTGCTGCCGCGCGCCATCCGGCGGTTGAGCGCCGAGCATCCAGGTGCGCGGGTCGCGCTCCACGTGCCGAGCCCCGACACGATCTGGTCCTGGGCCTCCTCGGGGCAGTGTGACATCGGCCTCGTTCGGCCCCGTCCAGGCTACGCGGGGGTGACGGGCGAGCCCTTCCTGACGGTCGAGGCAGTCTGCGCGCTGCGGCGGGACCACGCCCTGAGCCGCAAGCGGGTGATCACGGCGCACGACCTCGCGGGCGAACCCATGGTGGCGGGCGGTCCCGGTATGTTCCAGCAGGCCATCGAAGACACCTTCGCGCGGGCGGGCATCGAACTGCGTTCGGTCTTGATGGCTCAATACACCGCTGCGCGGTGCGGCCTCGTGGCGGAAGGTCTGGGCGTCGCCATCGTCGATCCGATCCCTGCACGTGATCTCGTCGGCCTACCGATCGTGTTGCGGCCGTTTCGGCCGCGCGTGCTCATTGAGACGCTACTGATCCGACCGGCCGGACGACCGCCGGGTCACCTCGTTGAACGTCTCATCGGCTTTCTGCACTCGGAGCGGGATGCGCTCTCTTTCCGAGCAGCAACATCCGAGTAGGACCTGATGCACAGCGGGGCAGGGTCCGCAAAGGGTCGAGGCTGTGTGGAAACGCAAAGGCGGCAGAAGGATCTTCCCTCGATAACCCTGGGCAGCGCCGGAATAGGCACCCAGCTGACATCTCGGCCGCCATCCAGGATGCTCGGATAACGGCTGTGTAGAAGATTATTCTCCGATTTCGGAGCGCGCCTGAGTTTTCACACGGCCTCGACCCCAAGCGGACGTTGAAGCCGCTACCGACGAAGGTTTGCTTGGGGGTGGCCAGCGGAAGTTCGATGTCTGGAGGCAAGGTCAGCCGATACCGTGCCGAACCCGGACCCGAGTCAGAACTCGACTGAGTCACTCGGGTGCGCGACCCGCTGTTTCAGAGCATCGGACATCGGGAAGTTCAGGTTCTCGTTGCGGGGCGGGATCGGGCTCTCGAACCACTTGGCGTAGAGCCTGGTGAACGCTCCTGAGGCCATCATGTCCTTCAGGACGCCATCCGCAAGCGCCTTGAGTTCCACGTCGTCCCTGGGCAACATCAGACCGTACGGCACCAAGGTGTAGGTTTCGGGCAGGAAGGCGAAGGCGGCGGGATCGGGTGTGCGAGCCTTCAGGCTGGCGAGCAAGATGTCATCCTCCATGAAAGCCGCGGCACGCCCACTCTGAAGCGTCAGCATGGACTCGCCGTGATCCTTGGCCTGGATGACGTTGAAAGTGCCGCCCTTGGCCTTGATGCCAAACGCGAAGCCGACCGCGTTCGAGCCCTGCGTGGCGACGACGGTTTTGCCGTCGAGATCCTTCACATCGTGTATGCCGGATGAGACCTTGGTCAACCACCGGGCCGATGACACGAAGATCGCGACCGTGAAGGCGACCTGCTTGAGCCGGGCGACGCTGCTGGACGTGGCGCCGCACTCCATGTCGATGGTCCCGTTCTGGATGAGCGGGATGCGATTGGTGGAGTCGACCGGCTGGAGCTTGACCGCAAGGGTGTCGAGCTTGAGGTCACTTTTGATCTTGGCCACGACCTGAGCGCACAGGTCGAGGGAGAAGCCGACCGGCTTCTGGTCCGTACCGAGATACGAGAACGGGATCGAAGCCTCGCGATAGCCGAGTGTCACGCTGCCGTTGCTTTTGATCTTCGTCAGCGTCGGGCTCTCCGCGGAGGCCACGGTCGTGGCGAAGCTGAGGACGAGCGCGCAGGACACTCGTCTGAAAACGCGACCTGGGACCATGGCCATTCTCCTCTCGATGAGTGCAGCCCCCTTCCGGGCGCCGTGCTGGGGGTGGGGACGCTCTGGCGGGCTACCCGAGCTTCGACAGGACGGCCGTGCGGACCTGTGGCGTCGCCGGCGCGCTCCTGGCGCGGATGGCCTCGACCAGCCGGTCGATGTCCGCCGTGGTGTTGAACATGCCGAAGGACACTCGGATGCCGTCCCGCTCGGGCGAGACCCGGATGCCGGTGCGTGTGAAGTAGTCGAGCCAGTCCGCTGCCGGCAGCGCGATGACGTAGATGTGCGGTGCGCGATGCTGCCGCTCGCGCGGGCCGACCAAGCCGACGCCGAGCCCGTCGAGACGCTCGATCAGGTAGTCGCCGAGGTCGAAGCAATGGTTCTGGATGTTCTCGATCCCGACTTGGCCGATGAGATCGAGCGCCGCGCCGAGCCCCTGGATGGCTGGCAGGTTGAAGTTGCCGAGTTCGAACCGCCCGGCGGTCGCCGGCAGGGCCATGTTGTCGGCGCGTGCGATGAAATCCGCCGGCGGGCTGGCGAGGCTCGCTGCCGCCAGATAGGCCGGCTCCAGCTCGATCCGGGTCGCGTCCCAGTAGAGCAGGCCGAGCCCCTGCGGCACGAGAAGGCCCTTATGCGTGCCCGAGCCGACGAAGGTGGCCTTCATCGCCTTGGCGTCGATCGGTACGACGCCGATGCCCTGCATCACGTCCACGACGAAGTAGAGGTCGCGCTGCGCACAGAGTTCGCCGACGCTTTCCACGTCGAACCGGTGTCCGGCGTGGAAGGTGACATGCGACATGGAAATCGCCCGCGTCCGGTCGTCGAGATGCGGCCGAAAGCTCTCCGCGTTCACCACCTCGCTCATCGGAATGAAGACGACCTCCACGCCCTTCCGCTGCAGGTTGAGGAAGGCGTAGGCGTTGTTGGGATGATCCCCCTCGATCATCAGAACCTTGTCGCCGGCCCGCAGCGGAAGCGCGTTGGCGGCGATGTTCATGCTTTCCGAGGTGTTCTTGGTGAAGGCGATTTCGTCCGGCCTGGCGCCCAGGAGGGATGCGACCTTGGCACGGGTCTCCTCCAGCCGGTTGAGCCAGACCTGCTTCGGACCGGCCGTCTCGAAGCCCTCCTGCAGGAAGCGCTCGTAAGCCTCCTTCACCGGGCGAGAGAGAGGAGTCTGGAAGCCGCTGTCGAGGTAGACCACGTGCTCGGCGGCCGGGAATGCCTGACGGACGGCGGCAACGTCATAGTGCTGGCTCATGATCACCTCCGGCGACGCGGACATGGCGAAGCACCCGCGCCGGACAGAGCCGGCGGCCTTCTTCATCCAGTCTCGGTGCTTTCGTGACGCAGGACCGCGCATCCCGCTTAGGATTTGGTCACATCAGCTGCGTGCCCTGAGAATACACAACACGCGCACTGCGTCGAGGATCTGCATCGAAAACTGAGAGCTTTAATTCCGAAAATTGAGAATTCAGATATCCTCGTTGTCCTGCAGGATTGTCTCTGAGAGGAGGGCCGCCGCCTCCTGCAGAGGACCGATGAAGGTATCGAGGCCTGCAAAGCCGACGCGCGCCACCGGCACCGACACGCCCAGGCAGGCGATGAGATCGCCCTCCGGTGAGACGATCGGCACGGCGCAGCCCACGACACCGCGAACGAACTCCTCGTTCGTCTTGGCCCAGCCCCTGCGCCGTGTTTCCTCAAGACTGGCCAGCAGCTCGTCGGGGTCGACGATCGTAGTAGGCGTGTAGCGGACAAGGTTCATCGAATGGGCCAGGCGGTGCCTCATTTTGGCAGGCAGCCGGCTCATGTAAATCTTGCCTGTCGAAGTGCAGTGCAGAGGTGCGGAGTCGCTGGGATTGAACTGCAAGCTCTGCTGTTCCTTTGACCGTACGCTGTCGACATAGACCACAGCATGGTCGCGCACGACACCGATCTCGCATTGTTCGCCGATCCGATCGGCCACGGCGCTCAAGACGGCCTGCCGGCGTACGGTGCGGAACGCTGCCCCGATTGTCTTGGCCGAGAGCGTGACGAGCCTGCTGCCGACGACGTAGCGCTTCGTGCCGAGGGCCTTCTGGATCAGGCCCCGATGTTCGAGGTTGCCGATGAGGCGGTGGGCCGTCGGCAGCGGCAGCGCGAGCCCAGCGGCAATCTCGGCAGCCGAGAGGGCCTTCTTCTGCTCGGCGATGAACGTCAGGATCGCGATGGCCCGGTCCAACGGCCCAGCCGGTGAGCTGTCGTGTTCGTCGGCCACGATACATCCCTTTGCGTGAGTGCGGCTTCGCTGCGTCCTACTATTATGGGACCGAACATCTAGGTGGGTGAGACAGCTTGACCGCCGAGGAGCCACTACGAGCTCGACAGCGGCTGCCCGCCCACACCACCTCAACGCTGGGACATTGTTGGCGACGTCGATGGCTACGCCAATCGCTGAGTTGGCGAGAAGTGCGACCGCCAGCTTCGGAAGGTCCGCAGGCGGGTCCAGGCCCGGCTGGGCCGAGAGGGTCGGTCGGCCAGGGCCTCGGGTCCCCCTCGCTGGTAGGCGTCGTACCAGCGGCAGAAGGTGGCGCGCGGGATGCCGAGTTTCTCCAGGGTGGCGCGCACCGGCAGGCGGGATTGCTCGACCAGCCGGATGATCTCCAGCTTCTCAGGAGCCGGGTACCTCATGCCTCGTCGCCCCCAGCCCCGCTCATGCTTTTTTGAGCGGGCGGTTCTCCAGGGTGAGATCGGCCACGACCTCCTTGAGCGCGCTGGCCTCGCGGCGCAGGTCCTTGACCTCGTCCGAGGTGGCGGCGCGGGCCGTGTCGCCGCGAAGGCCCTCGAGCACGATGCGGATCTTCTCCTCGGCCGTGAACTGCCGGCGGGTGGCGCGGCGGATGTTCTTGATCACCATCTCTGCCGGCTTCCGCAACGGCCCGGATGTCTGCTTCATTCTCGCTCCTGGGGCTACGATGAACCAGCCATCCTCCGTTCGTGAAGGGCCTTAATCTGTCTCACGGGCGCTGACGGCGGACAATGCGCGACCTGATGAGCGGTAGTCGATTGGCAGCTCGACTCCGAGTGCCGGACCCTGCTTGGCCCGCTCCAGCGCGCAAGCACCGAACAAGCCGAAAGGGACGAGCGCCTCCCCCGCGGAGACCCGGTCCGGCATAGTGTGGGTCGCGATGTAGAGCTTCCCACCAACCTGCCCTGAGGCATAGACGATGTCCCAGGTTCGGGCTGCCTCCTGGAGGCTCTGCGCGAGGGAGAGGAAACCTCGCTGGGCTCCAGAGGTCGTCCGGGGACGGACTCACCGGAGCGCGCCTTTCAGGCCGGGGCCGGTGGCCCGCGCTGTGGCGCCGGCGCGAGATGCGTTTGCGCCGCTGCCGCGGCGGTGCCGCCCTCGCGCGCGCCGAGCACCATCTCCCGCGCCCAGTTGAGGAGAAGCGAGGTGTAGGCCTGCTGCCAGGGCTCCTCGGACAGGCCGTGGTCGGCGCCCTCGATCACCCGGTAGGTCAGCGAGCGCGTCCGCTCGAAGGCCGCCATGTAGTTCGCGATCACCGGCGGCGGGACGGTGTCGTCGCGCTCGGACTGCACAATCAGCACGTCGCCCTGGAACGCCGCGCACGCGCCCAGCGCCCGGTTGTCATCAGGCGAAACTTGGCCTCGCCGGTAGGCCATCAGCGCTTCGCGGTCGAGCCGCGCCTTCGGCACATCCCAGTCCTCGTCCCTGTAGAGCGCGGGTACGCGCAGGGCGAGCCAGCGCACCGCGCGCAGCGAGCTGAGGATCGTGGCCAGGTAGGCCCCGTAGCTGCTGCCGACCACGGCGACGGCGGCGGGATCGACCCCGGGCCGGCCAGTGAGCGCGTCGTAGGCGGCGAGGACGTCGCGCAGGTTCTCCTCGCGGGTCACCGTCTCGTGCCGCGGGTCGCCCCTCGCCACCCCGCGCGGCTCGAAGGTCAGGCACACGCAGCCGAGCGCCGCGATCTCACCCGCCCGCGCGAGGTACTGCTCCCGGGTGCTGCCCCAGCCCTGCAGGAACAAGAAGCCAGGCACCAGGGGCCCCGGCGAGACCAGGGTGCCCGGGAGCCGCTCCTCGCTGCCGTCCACCGCGACGGTGATGGCCTCCTCACGGACTGCCATGCGGCCCCGCAAAGGCGTACTTCGTCATGGGACCGACCCGCTCGTCCTCGCCGCGGAAGTACACCACCGCGCCCGGCGGCGGCGCGTGGTGCTGGCCATAGATCTCGACGGTGGAGGCGCGCACGACCCGCAGCCCCGGGTCGGCCCGGAAGGCTTCGAGGGCCGCGACCTCGGCGCCGCTGGCGCCACCCGCGCGCCAGGACTGCTCCAGCACGCCCGAGCGCCTGCGCCCGGCCGCGTCCACACCCTGCGCGACGTCGTAGTTGCGTCGCGACGCGAACAGTCCCGGGAAGCACTCCATCGCGGCGGCATCGTAGGTGCGCGCCTGCGCCACCGCAAGGCGGGCCCCTTCGGGGAGATCGAGCGCGAGCAGCGCCTCGAAGTCACCCCGGGCGACGAGGAGATCCGACCCGCCGTACACTTGCGCGCCGCCGTTGTCCGGCGTCAGGCGCTGGGTGCCGCAGTAGCTCGCCACGAGGTCGGCCACGCGCACCTGGCCGACGCTGTAGGTCGTGACCTCGGCGAGGTCCTCCTCAAGCACGAGGCCGTGGCCGGACAGCTCGGCCGCGTCCGCCGCGGCGAGCGCCGCCTCCAGCTCGGCGGCGCCGCAGACCGCGATCTGGCCTCGCCCGGCGGTCGCCCGCACGGCCTTCAGGCGCACCGGCCCGTGCCCGAGCAGGCGCAAGCCGGCGCGGCGCGCATCCTCGGGCGCGAACGCGGAAAAGCCGCGCAGGACGACGTCGCGCACCCGGTGCCCGAACTCGCGGGACCAGCCGGTCGGGGCGAAGGCGTCCGGCTCGACCAGCGGGTGGGTGATCGCCTTCGTGGCCACGCACGCGTGCGGAGCAACGCCGCCGAACAGGTCGTGCTCGCCGCGCACGCCGAACGCCGCGGCCTCGGCCCCGACGAGCGTGTCGGCCGGCACGAGGTAGACCGGGCCGCGGTGAGGAAACGGCGGGTCGAGCTCGCCTGCGAAGTCGAAGTCTTTGAGGGCAGCCAGGCGCCTCGCGAGCTCGGCGCGGGTGGCCCGCTCGTGGCGGGACGCGAAACCGGTGCCGGGCATGGGTACCACCACGACGCCGCGGCACGCCCGGGTGGTCTGCTCCACGACGCTCGAAGGCGTCGCCGCCGTCTGGATCATGGCCATGTCTCCTCCTGGGTCCGTCCCTCCCGTGCTCAGAACCGGGCCACCAGCACCATCCCGACGATCATCAGCAGGGCTCCGAGCAGGCGCCAGACGTTGGCCGCGTGCACCTCGAAACCAAGCCAGCCGAAATGGTCGAGCAGCACGGAGGCAATCACCTGTCCGGTGACAACAGAGGCCATCAGGGTCGCGGCACCCAAGCGGTAGGCCAGCAGGATCGCGGCCAAGCCGTAGGCTGCACCCGCCACCCCCCCGATCCAGGCCCACCAGAGCACGCCCGAGAGCTTGTCGAAGTCCGGCCAGGACTGGCGGCTGACAAGGTTGGCGAGAACGACGATGCTGATCCCGAGCCCGTAGTTGATCAGCAGAGCTGGCAGGGGTTCGCCCAGGCTCTTCTTCAGCGCCGCATTGCTGCCCGCCTGGAGCGTCGTCAGAGCGCCCGCGAGCACCGCGAAGGGAACCATCATCCAAGACAGCATGCCGGTCGTATGTCCACCAAACCGCCTAGCTCTTGGGCACTTTCAGGTGCTCGATCGTGTAGTCGGCGTTGCAGAGGTCGCCCTCGTCGCCACCATCGCCGAAGGCCGTCAGCGTGTCGGCCACGCCGATCAGGTAGGCACCGCACCACCCGGACGCCGCGCCCTGCTCGGCGCGGCACACCGCTTCGAGACTGCGTGTCGTCCGGTCGCGCATGTCCACAATGTGCGCTCCCTGACCGGCGCCTGAGGGTTGCACGTCGGTGGCCACCGTGGTCAGCCCGCCAGCAAGGACGGCCATCGGAACAGCGACCCGGGCAAGCATGCGGGCCTCCAACTTACCGCCTCGCGGGGTGCCTGCACGCCGTCACGTGTGATCTCAGCCGCTTCAGCGCCGTCTTGGCCAGTCCTTCCGGGGCCTCCTCGGGGACCGGAAACACCGAGCTGACGTTGATCTCGCACAGCACGTAGGTGTCCTCCCCCGCGGGCGTCGGCGGACCCAGCAGGAAATCGGCGTCCCAGATCACCGGCAGGGCGTCCAGGTCGATCCCCAGCAGGTGAGCCATCTGCGGCACCCACTCGTGTTCCAGCAAGTCCCGCAGGTGCTGGAACCGGGGATCGTCCGGCCCGGAGTAGAGGCGCGGCCCGGCCGGCCCGATCTCAGGCGGCGCCAGGGCGCGGACCAGCTGATGGCCGAACCCCACCACCTGGTCACCGGAGAGGTAGCCGCGGACCATGCCCTCCAGGTGCCGTGCCTGGAACGGCTGATCCACCAGCGTGCCGGCATGGGTGAAGTCGACCAGCCGTTCCGCCATGAACGCGTCGAGGGGGACGGTGCGCACGCGGCGGTCGCCCCAGGCCTCCTGCACGATGACGTCCGCACCGGCGGCCCGTTCGACCTTCCAGACCCCTTGCCCGCCGTTGCCGCGGTTCCGCTTCAGCACCCGCGGACCCGCGGCCACCCGCGCGGGAAACGCCGCTCTGAACGAGGCGGGCTCCGGATAGACGTACGTGTCCGTGCCCCAACCCAGCTCTCGGGTTCGGAACAGCACCTCCTTGGTGCCCATCTTGGCGATGACGTCCGGATGGGCGCTGACGAAGATGCCGGCCGCGGCCACCTCCCGCAGCAGGTCGTCCAGCCGCCCCCGACCATCGCCGTCCGGGGTCGTGATCGGGTTTACCCAGACCAGCACGCCATCCACGCCCATCAGCTGAGCGCGAACCTCATCGCTGAGCGCGTCCGACCAGACGGCCGGTTCCGCGGCAATCCCCTGCTGCGCCAGTGCGGCGAAGATCGCACTGAGGCGGCCTGTGTCCGGCCGTGCCTCGGCACGCGCCTGCGCATCGCCGTGGGAAACAACGGCAACCTTGAAGCGGCGTTGAGGAGCACCGGTCATGACCACCTCAGACAATGCCCAGCAGCCCTGCCCCTGGCGCAGTCCGGCTGAGTTCGTGACATCTGCCCACCCCTAATCGACGGGTCGAAACACCAAGACGGCCGCGCCCGCTGTGCCAGTGTCGGGCGCCGCCACGAGCAGACGGTCGAGCGCGGGCAGGAACAGGGAGGTCCGCGCCCCTGGTCGGGTCGGGATGCGCGCGAGGGCGCGATAGGAGCGCCCGTCCTCCTGCAGGACGTCGACCACACCTTGTCCGCAGCTGACGTAGACCCGCCGGCGCTTGGGATCGAGGGAGATGTCGTCCGCGTCGCCACAGGTCGGCACCCGGGCAAGCACGCTCCCGTCCTGCACGGCGAAGACGGCCAGGAGGGCAGGAGACCGATAGACGACGAGGAGCCGCGCGCCGGCTTCGTCCAACGCCATCGGGAAGTTGCCGCCCGCAGAGGGCAGGCTCCAGCGCGCGATCTGGCGGCCGTTGTCGCGATCGAGCACCGCGATCTCGTGCGCTTCGGGCACATTGACGTAGATCTGGCGTCCCTGAGCGTCGAGCTGGAACGCCTCGGGATGTCCGGCGAGCGGGACCTCCGCCAGCTTGGTGCCGTCCGGCCCAAGAACCGCGATCGCGCCTTGCCCGTAGCCGATGACGACCTGCTTCGCACGCGGATCGATCCGAAGGTTATCGGCGTCCTCACCCAGCCTCACGGCGCCGAGCGGCGCGTAATCCGAGCCGCTGTAGCGGCGCACGGTGCCGTCACCTGCGCTCGCCACGAACACGGTGTCGTTGTCGGCCAGATAGGCGATGCCCTGCGGCGCACGGAGGCCCGCGATGCGATGCACGAGCCGACCGTCGCCGACGTCGATGACGCCGATGCTGCCATTGCCGAGCTCGGCGACGAGCAGCCGGTGCCGGGCAGCATCGAAGGCAAGGTGGTCGATGCGGCCGCGCACGTCGCCGAGCGGGATCGTTCGGTCAAGCAGCAACGGTGTGGTGCCGGCGGCCAATCCTGGCGCGGGTTGGGCGGCAAGCAGCAGGCCGGCCGCCACCTGAGCAAGAACGGATCCGAAGAGCTTCGACGACATGGGCCTGTCACTTTTGGAGAGAGTCGACTTACCCCGGGGTTTCTGTGTAGCCATCATGACCCAAGGCTAAGAATAGCCTCGTCGCGTTCTCCCAGCGGATCGCCTGCATGAAGGTGTCGACGTAGGTCGCGGCCTTGGCGCCGTAGTCGACGTGGTAGGAATGCTCGTACATGTCGAGCGCCAGGATCGGCACGCCTCCCGCCAGCGTGTGCGCGTGGTCGGCAGCCCACTGGTTGACCAGCTTGCCGTCCCGCGGCGACCAGGACAGGAGCACCCACCCGGAACCGCCGGCCAGGGCCTTGCCCATGGCGACGAACTCCGAGCGCCAGCGCCGGACCGAACCAAAGCTGCGGGCGAGGGCGTGACGCAGTGCCGGCCCCGGTTCACTCTCCTCGCCGAGCCCATCGAAGAAGAGTTCATGCAGGATCATGGAGTTCATCGCGATCAACTGCTCGCGCTTGAGCCCGTTGATCATGAAGCCGGAGGCGGTCTCGTAGTCCAACCCGGAGATCTGTTCCTCTAGGAGATTCAGGCGCTTCACGGCGCCCCCGTAGCTGTTCTCGTAATGGCTGATGATCAGCCGTTCCGACATGCCTTTGATCCGGGCGGGGTCGCAACCGAGCGGTTTTATGGCGTAGGTCATCCCGATCTCCCCTGATCGCGTGCAGGCCTGATCACCCCGGGGCCAGCCGGTCCCCTCATTGCGTGCTGCTCGCGACGAGCGGCCTGGCTGGCCTGTGCGCGTGGCCTTAGAGCATTTTCCGACGAAGTGGATGCCGGTTCGTCGCGGAAAATGCGGCAAGATCAAAGATCGAGAGCGGCACCCGATTGCAACGTGATCGGGTGCCGCTCTAGCCGCCCGGCGCGACGTTGATGTGCTTGAGGGCCTCGTTCAGCCCTTTCGCGAGCTTGCCGGCATTGTCATTGGCCCAGAAGTGCATGAAGAACAGCCGCGGCTCATCGTCGAGCATGTGGTTGTGCAGGGCAGTCACCTCGATGCCATTCTGGCGCAGGGCCGCGAGTACCGGATTGACCTCCTTGGCGGTCAACACGAAGTCACCCGTAATGGCCGCCTTGCCGCTCCCGGTCGGCTGGAAGTTGATGGCAATGGCCGAACCCATCGCCTCCGGCACCTCCATGCCGTGGTCCTTCGGCGTCTCCGCGCGCGGCACGCTGACGGCATAGACGCCGCCGTTGAGCTTGCCCTTTCGTCCGAGCGCTGCGTCGATGGCCGCAGTGTCGAGGTTTGGGGTCTGGTCCGCCGGCGTCGCCTGCGCAGGGGCCGGGCTTGGATTGCCGGCCGGAGGCGTGCCCGCGGCGGTCTCGGCGCCGAACGGCGTCCGGCTGGCGCCGAGCGCGCCCATCAGCGTGGTGGCGAGCTTCCCGGGCTCCCCGTGCCCGGAGACGTGCATGTAGAGGGTGCTGGGCGAGGAGCGCAGCAGGTGGTTGTGCAGGGCCGTGATCTCCACCCCGCCCTCGAGCAGGCGGGCCATCACCGGGTTCACCTCGTCCTCAGTGAGCACGAGATCGCCCATCACCATCGCTTGGTTCTCACCGACCTTCCTGAAGGCGAGCCAGGACCCCAGGGCGAAGGTCGGCTTGAGGGTCACGCCGTCGAGCGTGACCTTCAGATCGGTCCGCGGCAGCCCGACCCGGTAGACCCCACCCGGCATTTCCGTGCCGGCCTTGCCGAGGCCGCTGGCGATCGCCTGCTGCCAGGGCTCGGCAGCCTGCGCGGACGGCGCAAGCACCACCAGCCCGAGAGCGAGAACGGGAGTCATCCACGAACGCATGGTCATCTCCTTCGTCATCAGCGGTGGGTGAGGCCGGCGTCAGCGGCGCCGGACCGGAGCTTGCAGCACACCCTCCTCGGGCAGAGCGCGGTCACGGCGCAGTTCGACGCGGCTGCCGGCCATCCAGACCTGGACACACGGGTCGTCATCCAGGCACAGCGTGTCGCCCTTGAGCCGCCAGGTGCCGGTCCGCGGCCGCCCCATGGACACGGCCTGCAGCCGGCCACCCGGCGCGAACTGGTAGGACCAGTGCACCTCGTCGGTGACCTCCTTGCCGACCAGGCGGGCGCGGATCTGCGGCCCGGTGAGCTGCTGAAAGACCCCCGCAGCCGGTGCCGGCTGCGCCGGCACCAAGCCGGTCTGCAGGGCGGCGGCACCCAGCCCGCGCGTGCGACAGGAAGCGCGCATCAGACGATCCCCACGAGATACAGGGCCAGCCCCACCGCTGAGCAGGCGGCCAGGGTCACGATCATGCCGACCTGGAAGCGGAACACTGCGACGATCGCGGCCAGCGCCAGCAGTAGCGCCGGGACGTTCACGCTGGAGAGGACCGGCACCTCCAGCCGGAGTGGCCCAAGCGCGACCGGCTGCACCTGGGTGAACACCGTGTGGAGGGCGAACCAGACCGCGAGGTTGAGGATCACCCCCACCACGGCCGCGGTGATGGCCGAGAGGGCGCCGGCCAGGGCCGGGTTGCCGCGTAAGCGCTCGATGTAAGGGGCGCCGACGAAGATCCACAGGAAGCAGGGCGCGAAGGTCACCCAGGTGGTCAGCAACCCGCCGAGCGTGCCGGCGACGAGCGGCGGCAGCGCGCCGGGCGCCCGGAAGGCGGCCATGAAGCCCACGAACTGCGTGACCATGATGAGGGGGCCGGGCGTGGTCTCGGCCATGCCGAGACCGTCGAGCATCTCGCCGGGCTTGAGCCAGCCGTAATGCTCCACCGCCTGCTGGGCGACGTAGGCCAGCACCGCGTAGGCGCCCCCGAACGTCACCATCGCCATCTTGGAGAAGAACACCGCGACGTGGCTGAACACGTCGTTCGGCCCGAGGGCGAGCAGGATGGCGGCGACCGGCAGCAGCCAAATGGCCGCCCAGACGCCCAGCACGCGGACGGTGTCCCTGGGCGCGGCATGCTCCTGCGGGAGTTCGTCGTCGCCGAGCAGGAAGGGGCCTTCAGCGACCGTGCTGCCGCTGCCGTGGCCGCCCCCGGCCCGGAACTCCGGCCGGCCGGCGCGGCCGCCCAAATAGCCGATCACGCCGGCCGCCAGCACGATCAGCGGGAACGGCACGTCGAAGACGAAGATCGCCGCGAAGGCCGCGGCCGCCAGCGCGACCATCACCCGGCTCTTGAGCGCCCGCCGGCCGATGCGCTGGACGGCCTGGAGCACGATGGCGAGCACCGCCGCCTTCAGGCCGAAGAACAGGCCGGCCACCAGGCCGACCTGGCCATACAGCGCGTAGATCCAGCTGAGCGTCATGATCGCCAGGATGCCCGGGACGACGAACAGCCCGCCGGCCACCAGGCCGCCGCGGCTGCCGTGCATCAGCCAGCCGACGTAAGTGGCGAGTTGCTGCGCTTCCGGCCCGGGCAGCAGCGTGCAGAAGTTCAAGGCGTGCAGGAAGCGGTTCTCGGAGATCCAGCGCTTCTCCTCGACCAGGATGCGGTGCATCACCGCGATCTGGCCGGCCGGGCCGCCGAACGAGAGGCCGGCCACGCGCAGCCAGACCGGCAGGGCCTGCGCCAGGGTGACCGGAACGGGGCCGGCGGCCACCATGCCCGGCGTGGTGGCACTCACCGTGCTGCTCATCGTCAGACCCCCGGCTTGGGCTTGTTGGTCGGCCAGTTGTGGGTCTCGTCGGTGGCGTCGCGGCACCAGCGGTAGAAGGCGTCGTAGAGGAGCATGCCGGCATTGAGCTGCTCCAGGTCGTCGGCGTACATCCGCGACAGCCCGAGCGAGGCGGCGAGCAGGCCCGCGGCCTCGGGCGCGAGGTCGAGCCGGGCGGTGTCGGCGCCACGGACGATCGCAGCCAGTTGGCGCAGGGGCGCGGTGCCGAGGTTCAGCTCCTCGACCAAGACATCGAAGGTGCACAGCTCGCCGCGGTGGCTCCAGACCACCTCCGGGTCGTCGATGTCGAACGCGGCGCCGCCGAAGCGCGCGGCCACCGCCTCAACCTCAGGGGACGGCACGAACAGGAACACGGCAGAGGGATCGACGAAGCGGCGGATCAGCCACGGGCAGGCGATGCGGTCGATCTTCGGCCGCGCGCGGGTGACCCAGACCGTCCGGCCCCGGGCGTCGCGGGTTGGCAGCTTGGCGTCCGGCACCGTCGGCAGCTCGGCGGCGCGCCACGCCTCGGTGCCGCCCTCCAGGCTTTCGGCCGGCACGCCTTCCTGGCGCAGCCAGGCGGCCACGCCGTGACTGAGTTTCTGGCCGCGCTGGCAGATTACGATGGCGGAGCGGCCAGCGAGGGCGCCGGCCCACGAGGCTACCTCGGCCCAGGGGCGGCGCACGGCGCTCGGGATTAAGCACGGGTCCGCGGCGAAATCTTCCTCGGTGCGCACATCGAGGAGCACCGGGCAGCCGGGGGTGCCGATCAGGCGAACGAGCTTATCGACAGGGATGGCGTTGGGCGTAGGCATGGCGCGTCCTTGCAAGAGATGCAGGCTGGACGCGATTCTTCAGCCGGAGCCTCGTCGGGAGATCGCTTCCCGAAGGCGGAACAGAAGACCTCCGCAGCGCGCGTGTCAAGCGCCCGACCAACGGTTCGGTTTGCGGTATCCCCTTAGAGTGAAGCGCGGGTCGGGTCGGCCGCCTCCGGCTCCCGCTTCACCTGCTCCAACCCGCGCGGCAGCTCACGCGGGAGCGTGGGGCGCCGGTAGGGCGCGAGCTTGCGCCACGCCCTGATCTCCGGACCGTTCGGCCGGCAGCCGAGGCACCAGCCGGTGCGACCGCCCCACTCACACCCCGATGCAGCCACACTGCATCCGTGGTGCCACTCACCGCCCAGCACTCATGAAGCGTGAGGAGGCCGCCGCCGACTTCGAATGGCCGCTGTCGGGTGTCGAGCGGCCATTCCGGCGGCATCGGTCGAAGGTCTGGAACGGGCGCATTCCGGCCCCGATCTGTCCTGAGCCTGGACTGTCGCGGCGAACTTATTCAAGCCCGCTGTGATCGGGACATAAGCCGCAGACGCCGCGAGTCACTGCGTCGGCCGGTGATCCGATTGCCAAGTCGATCATGAACCTGATGCGCCACCACACGGCGGTCGTCGCGACGTCCACCCCTCCTGGATGGAGGCCGCGTGCAGGCTCCCGGGCGATGAGGAGGGCACCCGCGTGAACCTGCCGCCGATCGGACCAGCGAACCGAACTGGACGGTCTGGCAACGGCAGAGGGCGTGAGGTGCGATCTGGCCGCCCTCTGGGCTCAACTGCGAGCCTGCCCGGGCTGGTCGGGCGCAGAACCGGGCTGCTTCGAGAAGGTGCCCGCGCTCAATTTGGCCGTCCGGGCTATCCTCCAACGGTATCCCGCATCAAAGCGCATGCAGGGAGCCTTACGCTGCTGCAGTATTGTATTTCTCGATTCTGAGCTGCCGCCCAAGCAAGATGGCAACTCGCTCAAGGTTACGTTGCGCGAGACTACGATCCAACTCGCGTAGCACTCGGCACTTGATCAGCGCTCTGGCAGACCGCTTCATGATAGCCCCTTGTGCGCCAGCCTGGCCGCGAAAGCATCGCTACTGGCATTCTTGAAAGCGATTTTACAGCAGGCTTACAGCCGCGGCCACATACCCGAATGGTGCAGAGTGACACAGGCTGGCCACTCTGACGTCGCTCATTGCCTCACTCGGTCGCCTTAGCTCTCCGTGGGCGGCCCGGCCCCCTCTTTGGCGTGGCCGGTGCCGTCACCTTGGGGTCAGGACTGGCGCGCTTCTCGGCTGGCGACCGATGGCGACGCTGGCCAAGCCCGCTGGTCTTGGCGAGTTCCGATCGGTGGGCCGCGTAGTTCGACGCTACCATTGGATAGTCGGACGGCAGACCGAACTTCTTCCGGTACTCGTCCGGGGTCAGGCCCTGCGTGGTGAGGTGCCGCTTGAGCGTCTTGTAGGGCTTTCCGTCGATGAGGCTGATCAGGGCATCCGGCGTGATCGACTTCCTGATCTGGGCGGCAGTCGCCTTGGGCGTCTCCTCTGCCGGTGGCGTGGCGGGCTTCCCAAGGCCCTGAAGGGCAGTGTGAAGCGAAGCGATGAGGCTTGGCAACTCACCTGCTGACACCCGGTTGCTCGAGACATAGGCCGAAACAATATCGGCCACCTGTTCGATCAGTGCACCCTCTTGCGTGGGAGCTTTGCTTTCAAACTCAGGCATTCGGCGGTCTCCTTACGCTGTTAACATATGTTTTAGAGTGACTGCATGCAGCTTATACCGGGAATGCCGCCGCCGAGCAGAAGATCCACCCCATCCACAGAATTTGCGCCCCCTGAGCGTAGAGGCCGAAGATGTCTGACGCGAACCCTCTCCTTGCAAAGTCTGCGATCGCTTTGGAAAAACGGTGGCCGAGCTGAAGAAGCAGCTCGATGCGATCCAGAAGAGCGATGCGAAGAAGATCGGAGACACGTGGGCGGACACGGCCAAGTGTATCCTAGGGTCCAGACTCAATCGGCACCAGAACGCGACGACAGCCGCGAGGGCGAGCGCGGAAGCGAAGTTGCGGGCGAGTTCGTCGTCGCGGGTGGCGATGCGCCGGAAGTCCTTCAGGCGGCAGAAGACCGCCTCGATGCGCCAGCGGTCACGGGAGCGTTGCTTGTCCAGCCGGATCTTGCGTGTGCGGGCGCGGGTAGCGGGGTGACCGCGCTGATGCCCTGCTCCCGCAGGTTCCGCCGCAGCCAGTCGGCATCGTAGCCCTTGTCGGCGATCAACCGATGCACCCGGCCGGGCGCCTGGGCCAGCCCGGCGGGCGCGGTCTTCACGTCGCTGGCGTTGCCGGGCGTGAGGTGGATGACCCCCGGTCGGCCGATCACGTCGGTGAGGACGTGGATCTTGGTCGTCGCGCCAGCGCGCGAGGGACCGATCTCCTGTGCGCGGGCCCCCCTTTCCCCCGTGGGCCCTCCGCTGGGCTTTGACGCAGGTCGCCTCAAGGGCGGCGGCCTCGCCGGACCACCCGGCTTTGGCCAGGGCGGCCAGCATGGCGGTCCGGAAGCCGCGGCGCGACCACCTGGTGAAGCGGTTGTAGACGGTGGTCGCGGGCCCGTACTCAGGAGGACAGTCCTGCCAGCGGCCGCTCTTGAGGACGAAGGATGCCCGAGAGGATCGTGCGGTCATCCTTGCGGCGAGCGCCGGGCCGGTTGGTGGGCATGAACGGCGCGATCGTTTGCCACTGCTCGTCCGACAGCCAGAACAGCTCTGCCATGGCCTCCGCCATCTGGGAGGCGTCTGGAATCACGTTATGCTCATCATCGCAATACGTTGAGTGGGTTTAGACCCTGAACTCCAGGCGGTTGCATTCCAACCCCGCCACGCCCGTCCAGACGCTTCCGGCCGCCACAGTAGGCGGCAGATGATCACGAGCCCGCGCGGCGCCTGCGCGAAGCCGACATCCGCATGGCCGAAAGGGGAGATGGCGAAGCCGTCAACCGGATGGCGGATGAGAGGCCGATAAACAGCCCCTCGACTTGCGCCCTGGCCGGACCGGCTCAGAGGTCTTCTGGAGGCTGTCCGTGGGTTCCGTAATCCGCACCATGCTACGCCTTTGCGAATTCGTGGTCCTGACGCGCGCGAGGGCGGGCACAATCTTAACCCGTCGAGGAGCACCTCGTGGGGTATCCCCGTTGCTTGGCTGGATCTACAGAGCCGGCTCACACCACGGGAGGGATTGGGGCGGGCCGATCGGCTGATGGTGCTCAAGGCTCCACGTGAGCGGCACGATTCGGTGCCGCTCGCTGTTACCCGTCGTGTTGCCCGGAAAACGAAACCGCCCTCTCGGGCGGCTCGGACTGGCAGCTAAGTGCTTGAAGTCCTTGGAGCGGGTGAAGGGAATCGAACCCTCGTATTCAGCTTGGAAGGCTGCTGCTCTACCATTGAGCTACACCCGCGCGGGGACCCCGATAGCACGGGGCTCCGGCGATGAGAAGCGGTCAGGCGGGGCCGCGCGAGGGCGCGAGGCGCGCGATGATCGGCGCCGCGAGGGCGTGGTAGAGCCCCTCGGGGCAGATCAGCTTCGAGGTCGCGTCGGCGAGCAGGGCGGCGATCATCAGGGGGATCACCAGGGCGTGGGCCTCGGTCATCTCGGAGACGATCACGAAGGAGGTGATCGGCGCCTGCAGCACGCCGGCGAGGTAGGCCACCATGGCGATCAGCACCAGGGCGCCGGCCGGGGCCGCCGGGAGCAGCGGGGCGAGGTGCGCGCCCAGCCCCGCCCCCACCGCGAGCGAGGGCGCGAACAGCCCGCCCGGAATGCCGCTGATCGAGGAGAGCGTGGTGGCGGCGAATTTCGCCGGGCCGAACCAGGGCGCGGGCGCGGCCTCGCCGTGCAGCAGCGCCCTCGCCTCCGCGTAGCCGGTGCCGTGGACGTGGCCGCCGGTGGCGAGCCCGCACAGGGCGACGCCGAGGCCGCACAGCATCGCGAAGGCGATCGGATGCGCCCGCATCAGCGCCCCCGGCCGCCCCGGCAGCCCGCGGGCGGCCGCGATCACGATGCGGCTGAACAGCCCGCCGCAGACCCCGCCGAGGAGGCCGAACAGCGGCACCGCGAGCCAGGCCGGCCCGAAGGGCAGGCTCGCCGCCGTCGTGCCGAAATACGCGTAGTTGCCGACGAGGGCGAGGGAAGTCAGGCCCGCGGCGATCACGGTGCCGAGCACGAGGCCGCTCGTCCTGGCCTCGAACGAGCGGCTGAGCTCCTCGATCCCGAACACGATGCCGGCGAGCGGCGTGTTGAAGGCCGCCGCCACCCCGGCCGCCCCGCCCGCGAGCAGGAGGCCGCGCTGGTGCTCCGGCGCCCGGCGGCCGGCCGCCGCCATCAGGGCGGCGCCCACCTGCACGGTCGGCCCCTCGCGCCCCGTCGAGGCGCCGCAGAGGAGGCCGAGCGTCATCACCACGATCTTGCCGAAGGCGACCCGCAGCGAGACCAGGCCCGCGCGCCGGGCCGGATCGGCGATGTGGCGCGCGGCGATCACCTGCGGGATGCCGCTCCCCTCGGAATTCGGGAAGATGGTGCGGGCGAGGAGCGCCGCGAGGCCGAAGCCGAGGGGCGTCACCGCCAGCGCGAGGAGGGGCGAGACGCCGAGCATCGCCTGGAGCGCCGCCTGGGCGGCGTCCGCGAGCTGCGCCATCAGCACCGCCGCCGCTCCGACGCAGAGGCCCCCGACCAGGAAGAGGGCGCGGCGCGTCCCGGGATCGATGATCCGGCGGCGCAGGGGGCCCGAGACGCGCGGCCACGATCCGACCCTGCGCATGCCGCGCCATCCTCCATGAACCGCCCGCGCTCCCGACCCGGGCGCTCCCACCTTGGACGAAAGGGCAGGGGATGCGAAGCTGTTCCGGCCGCGGGCGTGCCATACCCTGTGGGCGGCCCCGAGCGGGATCCGGCCACGCGGCGATCGGATCCCGCTCGCGGTCATCGACGAGGCCGCCTCGTCCGACGAACCGGTCGCGGCCTCGTCGGGCAAGGCTCCAGGGAGAGGCGCGATGCGGGTTCTGGTGGTCGGGGCGGGCGCGACGGGCGGCTATTTCGGGGCGCGGCTCGCCGAGGCCGGGCGGGACGTGACCTTCCTGGTGCGGCCCGCGCGCGCCGCGCGCCTCGCCGCCCGGGGCCTCACCGTGAAGAGCCCGGTGCGCGACGCGCACCTGGCGGCCCCGGCGACCGTCACGGCCGGCGCGATTCCCGGCCCCTACGACCTCGTGCTCCTGAGCTGCAAGGCCTACGACCTCGCCGGCGCGATCGAGGACCTCGCCCCGGCGGTCGGGCCCGGGACCGCGATCCTGCCGATCCTCAACGGCATGGCCCATCTCGACGCCCTCGACGCCCGCTTCGGGCCCGCGCGCGTGCTCGGCGGCTCCTGCGCCATCGCGGCGACGCTCGGCCCGGAGGGCGAGATCGTGCAGATGAGCGACCTGCACAGCCTCACCTTCGGCGAGCGGGACGGGACGCGCTCGGCCCGGGTCGAGGCGGTCGCGGCGCTGATGCGGGACGCCACCTTCACGGCCCGGCTCACCGACAAGGTGCTGCTGGAGATGTGGGAGAAGTGGGTCTTCCTCGCGACGCTCGCGGGCGGGACCTGCCTGATGCGGGGCACGGTCGGGGACATCGTCGGGGCGCCGGGGGGCGGGCGCTGATGCTCGGCCTCCTCGACGAGTGCCGCCGCATCGCCGCGCAGGCCGGCTACGCCCCGCGCGAGAAGTTCCTGGAGACCAGCCGCGGCACCCTCACGGCCGAGGGCTCCGCCTTCACCGCCTCGATGCTGCGCGACATCGAGAAGGGGGCCGCCATCGAGGCCGACCACATCGTCGGCGACCTGCTGCGGCGCGGCCGCGCCGGGGCGCCCGAGGCGCCCTTCCCGCATCTCGACACGGTGCTCACCCATCTCAAGACCTACGAGCGGCGGCGCGCCCGTCAGGAGGCCCGCGCCTGATACGCCATCCGGTTGATGGCTTCGCCATCTCCGATTTCGGCCATGCGGATGTCGGCGTCGCTCAGGCGCCGCGCTCAGGCGCCGCGCGGGCGCGTGATCCGGGATCCGCTGCGATCACGCGGATCCCGTATGACACGAACGGTCATCTCTCATGACCGTCGGTTCCGTTCTCCAAGCAAAGTTGCATGGGGCCATCCTGCTTGGTCTGTTGGTGTCGCATCATGTTTCGCTGACGCGGTGCTTCGGTTCGCCGCCGAACCGGTGGCCACGTCGGCACCGGCCGGTCCCGGCCGGCGGAATGATGCGCAGGGGTCGCCAAGCCTCCGGCTCGGGGTCGACCCGTCGAGAGGGCCGACGGCCGGATGCGTCGGCACCCTGGGCCGTCGACATGACTGCCGCGGTCGCTTGCCGCAGCGCGCATCCGAACTAAGCTCCGCGGCGTTTGGGCCGGTTGGGATCTGGGAGAGTCGCGATGGCCGAGAGCGAGCCCCGCGTCGAGGCCGCCACCCCGTCGCCCTGCTGCGCGCCGGCGGTGCTGTCGGATTTCGCGTCCTTCTTCGAGGAGCAGCGCCGCAAGCGCCACGCCGCCGAGGAGCCGGCCGCGGCGCCCGCCCCCGCCGCGCCGCTCTCGCCCGAGGACCTGCGGCGCGTCGCCCTGCTGAAGGGCATCGCCGCCGAGGTGCTCGAAGCCGCCGCCGCCCAGCTCGCCCCCTGCGGCGTCCTCGTCGAGCGCGGGCCCTCCCTGCGCGGCCGCCCGGATTTCGAGCAGGCCTACACGCAGTTCATGCTCATCAACCGCGGCAGCGGCCGCGCCTCGCCGGTCTACGTGATGAGCATCACGGATGCCGGCTACTTCCTCGCCAGCGCCTGCGACCCGGCCCTCGACCACGACCGCGACGACCGCCAGGTCACCCACGCGGCCGCGAGCGAGCTCACCTGCGAAATCGTCGCCCGGGTGGTGAAGGACGCGATCCTGCACGTGGTGTGATGCACGGCCCAGGATGCCGACGGACCGGGCCGTCGCGCCTCTCGAAGGGGCGACCCCGGGCCGGAGGCGTGGCGAGAAATGCGAGGGCGGAACCGGCGGTCATGAGCCGTCAGCGCCGGTGTGAGCCGGCTCACTGGCCGCTTGACCCGCGCCCCCGAACGGGCGCAGCATGACCGGGTCGAAGTCGACGAGAGGAGGTCAGCGATGTGCGCTCACGGCCATCACCCTCAGGCGACCCGCACGGCCGAAAGCGGCGAGGACACGCCGCCGGACCAGATCCGACAGGGATAGTGGCTCCAGGGCGGTCAGATCCGGCGCGGGCCGAGACGGCATCCTAACCGCGCCGACCCCAAGATACCGGCAACCCTGGGGCGTGGCCCCTGCCCACAAGGCCCGTCGGTCGCCCCGGCGGGCCTCTTCGCGTCACACGGCGCGGGTCAGCCCGCCGTCGACCCGGATGTTCTGCCCGGTGATGTAGCCGCCCCGCGCGGTGGCGAGGAGCGCGACGACCTCGGCCACCTCCGCCACGGTGCCGTAGCGGCCGAGCGGGATGCTGGCGCGCCGCTCCGGCCTCTCCGGCAGGCTGTCGATGAAGCCCGGCAGGACGTTGTTCATGCGGATGTTCTCCGGGGCGTAGCGGTCCGCGAACAGCTTGGCGAAGGCGGCGAGCCCGGCCCGGAAGACGCCCGAGGTCGGGAAGGCCGGATCGGGCTCGAAGGCCGCGAAGGTCGAGATGTTGACGATCGCGCCGCCGCCCTGGCGCTGCATGATCGGCGTGACGAGGCGGGTCGGGCGCACCACGTTGAGGAAATACACCTCCATGCCGCGGTGCCACTCCTCGTCGGAGAGGTCGAGGATCGGGGCGCGCGGCCCGTGCCCGGCGCTGTTGACCAGGACGTCGATCCGCCCGAACCGCGCCATCGCGAGGTCGACGAGGCGCGCGAGGTCGTCGTTGGACTGGTTGGAGCCGGTCACGCCGACCCCGCCGAGTTCCGCCGCCAGCGCCTCGCCGCGGCCGGACGAGGACAGGATCGCGAGGCGGAACCCCTCCTCGGCGAGCCGCCGCGCGGCCCCCGCCCCCATCCCGCTGCCTCCGGCGGTCACCACGGCGACTCTCTCGGTCATCGACTCGCTCCCGTTCGGGCCGGCGCCCGGGCGCGGCCCCGCCCCACCCTGGAGCGGGGGCGGCGCTGGGTCAAAGCCGGCCGGCGCTCCCGCGGCGCCGCGCCCTGCCGTAGAATGGGCGCCATGACGCGCCGTCTCGCCCTCCCGCTCGCCGCCCTCCCGCTCGCCACCCTGGCGATCTCCGTCGCGCAGCCGACCGCCGCCCAGGGCGCGCTGGTGACGAACCCTTTCGCCTCGAACCTGCCCTCGGTGCCGGTGCCGCCGCCCGCGGCACCCGCCGCCTTGCGCTTCCCCGCCGCCGTGGCGCCGGCCTACGCGGACCGCTCGCCCGGCATCGCCCGGCGCCTGACCTGCCTCGACCAGTACCGCGCCAACCGGGCGGCCGGGCGGGGCAATGGCGGCCTGCGCTGGACCGCCCGGGGCGGGGGCTACTATTCCGCCTGCAACCGGCAGCTCGGCGGCTGATCCCGATCCCGTCCCTCCCGCCCCGGACCCGAGCCGATGCGCGACCTCCACGGCGTCTTCCCCTACCTCGTCTCGCCCCTCGACGCGGAGGGCCGGGTGATGCGCCCGGTGCTGGCCGACCTCGTCGAGCACCTGATCGCGGCCGGCGTGCACGGCCTCACGCCCCTCGGCTCGACCGGCGAGTTCGCCTACCTCACCCCCGCGCAGAAGCTCGCCGTGGTCGAGACCGTGGTCGAGGCGGCGGCGGGGCGGGTGCCGGTGATCGCGGGCGTGGCCGCGACCGCGACGGCCGAGGCGGTCTCCCTCGCCCGCGCCGTGATGGAGCGCGGGGCGGACGGCGTCATGGCGACCCTGGAGGCCTATTTCCCGGTGCCCGACGACGGCATCGAGACCTATTTCACCGCCATCGCGGCGGCGGTGGACGGGCCGGTCGTGCTCTACACCAACCCGCATTTCCAGCGCGCCGACCTGTCGCTGCCGCTGATCCGGCGGCTCTCCCGGGTCGGCAACATCCGCTACATCAAGGACGCCTCGACCAATACCGGGCGGCTCCTGTCCATCCTGAGCGAGACCGAGGGGCGGATGCGGGTCTTCGCCGCCTCCTCGCACATCCCGGCCTGCGTGATGCTGATCGGGGGCGTCGGCTGGATGGCGGGGCCGGCCTGCCTGGTGCCGCGCCAGAGCGTCGCCCTCTACGAGCGGGCGCGGGCGGGCGACTGGGCCGGCGCCATGGCGCTCCAGCGCGACCTCTGGGCGGTGAACCAGGCCTTCGCGCGCTACAACCTCGCGGCCTGCGTCAAGGCCGGGCTCGCCCTGCAGGGCTTCGCGGTCGGCGACCCGGTCCCGCCCCAGGCGGCCCTGGACGAGGCGGCGCGCGCCGACCTCGCCCGCATCCTCGGGGCCGCGGGCGCCCTCGCCTGATCGCACTCGCCTGATCGCCTTGGCCTGATCGCCTTGGCCTACCGCCCGGGCCGCCGGCCGGGGCCGACGGGTGGTCAGGAGCGCCCCGCGCGGGCGAAGCGCTTGAGCAGCCGCTCGCGCCTCAGGCGCGACAGGCGCTCGGTCCAGAACACGCCGTCGAGCTGGTCGATCTCGTGCTGCAGGCAGGCGGCGAGGAAGCCCTCGGCCTCGACCTCGCGGGCGGTGCCGTCGAGGTCCTGGTAGCGCACCCGCACCCGGGCCGGGCGCTCGACCTCCTCGTCGACGCCCGGCATCGCCACGCTGCCCTCGCGGTGGCGCGCCGTCTCGGGGGAGGCGTGGACGACCTGCGGGTTGACGCAGGTCATGAGCGGGGCTCCCGGCCCGAGCCGGATCACGGTGAGCCGGATCGAAGCCCCGACATGCGGCCCGGTGAGGCCGATCGCGCGATGCGCGTCGAGCGTCTCGGCGAGGTCCGCCGCGAAGGCGGCGACGCGCGGGTCGGGGAGGGCGGCCGGCGGCACCGCCCGCCGCAGGCAGGCATCCGGGTAGCGCAGCAGGGGCAGGATCGCCACGGGGCGGCTCAGCGGGTGTGCAGCTCGGCCGGCCACAGGCCGGACCGCTCGACCCCGACGATGAGCAGCACCACCGCCGCCGTCACCGCCAGGATGACGAGGAGCTGCCGCCCGGGCACCCCGCGGCTGATGAGGAAGAGGACGAGGAGCAGCGAGACGATGGAGACGGCGACGGTCATGGCGGCTCTCCAGGGCGGGCGGGGCGCCCGTTGCCAGGGCGGGGCGCCCGTAGACGGGGCGCAGCCCACCTCTAGAGGCTGCTATGGCCCGCACAACACCTGTCTGCGGGCCATCACAGCCTCTCGAGCAGCACCCGATCACGTTGCAATCGGGTGCTGCTCTCGATCTTTGATCTTGCCGCATTTTCTGCGACGAACCGGCATCCACTTCGTCGGAAAATGCTCTAGGGGATCGGCGATGCGCGGGCAGCCCCCTTCGCCGGTCCGGCCTGACCGATGCCGCTGCGGCGCCGTCCCGGGCCGGTCGTCATTCCCCAGCCGTGCATCCCGGCGAGCGGCCTCCAGGAGCCGAGTTCCGCCCTGATCCCGACGGCCCGGGATGCCGGCGCATCGGACCGTCGACCCTCTCGGATCGTCGACGCACGCCGATGGCGTGACGACGATGCGAGACCGGAACCGACGGTCGTGAGACAGGACCGTTGGTCTGGCGCGGCAGGCCTGCGGGCCGGCGCCCGCCGCCTCACGGGGCGCGGCCGCGGCGCAGGGCCGGGAGCGCCTGCCGCAGCTCCTGCGAGGCGCGCCGCAGGGCCGGCAGGGCCTGCTGCAGGGCCGGCAGGGTCCGCTGCAGGCGCTCGCGCAGGGAGGGGCGGGCGCTGCGCGCGAGGTCGCGCGCGCAGCCGCGCGCGGCGTCCGGGCTGAACGCGAAGGCGATCTCGGTCCCCTCCGCGACCGTGAGGGAGAGGGCGGGGTGCTCCGGCGCGAGCCGGCCCGCCGTCCAGCGCAGCACCGGGAAGAAGCAATTCTCTACCGCGGTGCCGGGCGGGACCGGGTGGTCGCGGTCGGCGGAGACCGAGGCGGTGGCGATGAGCGTGAGGCCGAGATCGGCGGCCTCGGCGGCGCTCAGCCGGACCGGGTAGGTGCGCGGGCCGAACGAGACCGCGAGCGTGACGCCGTCCGGCCCCGCCGTGGTCACCGCGAAGGCGATGCCGGTCGCCGCCGGACCCTGCGCCTTCGGGAGCGTCGCCTCGTCCTCGACCATGCGGGTCCCTCCGCCCGGCGGAGCTCCTCGGCGGCCGCCCTGCCGGTCCGTACCTCTGCGGCGAGGCTTGCCGCAGCGCAAGAGACGCCGCCTCCGGCCCCGCGCCGAATCATAGACGGGCCTGTCAAGGCAAAAGAGTGGCATCTTGGCCGGATCGTTGCCAATCCTCTGCCACATTTGCCGTCGAGCTTGTGCCAAAGCGTGACTGCAAGCTTCGGGGGGTGCATGCCGCGAGCGCGATCGATGTCTCTGGCCGCCGGTCTGGTGGTTCTCGCCTGCGCGCCTCATCTGGGCGGCTGCGGCGTCCTGGCTCCCGGCTTCGACCGGGTGGCGACCACCGGCTCGCTGCCGAACGGGAAGCGCGTCGCCGCGGTGACCGCCGCCGATCGCGAGTGCCTCGCCCGCGCGATGTATTTCGAGTCCAACCGGTCGAGCGACGAGGGGCTGCTCGCGGTCGGCACGGTGGTGATGAACCGCCTGCAGGCAGCCTCCTACCCGGAATCGATCTGCGGCGTCGTCGGCCAGCCGCGCCAGTTCGCGGCCGGCGTGCTGCGCAAGCCGATGCGCGACCAGGACCGCGAGAAGGTCGAGCAGGTCGCGGACGCGGTCCTCGCCGGCCAGCGCCACGACGGCGTCGGCGGCGCGATGTTCTTCCACACCGCGGGGCTGCGCTTCCCCTACCGGAACATGCACTACGTGGCCCTGGCGGGCGGCAACGCCTTCTACGAGAAGCGCCCGCGCGGCGAGCGGGAGGGCATGCCCTCCGCCGCCCCGTCCCCCTCCGTGCAGGTGGCGATGGCCCGCCTGCCGGCCCGCCCGACCCGCGTCGCCCGCGCGACCGGTCAGACGCCGCTCGCCGAACTGGGCCCGGCCCGCAACGTCTGCCGCGTCGCCGCCGCCGAGGCGCGGATCGACCGGGGCTGAGCCGGCGCGGCGGGCGCCCCGCCCGCTCGGGCCGCCGACCGCCCCCCTTGCGCACGGCGTCCTGCGGCCCGCAGGCCGGCCCTCACCCTCCGGCGCGGCCGAGTTCCACCACCCGCAGGTTGTTGGTGGTGCCCGGCGTGCCGAACGGGATGCCGGCCACCACCACGATCAGGTCGGGGCTCTGGGCGAAACCCTCCTGGCCCGCCATCTCGGCCGCCCGCGCCACCATCTGCTCGTAGGAGGAGACGTCGTCCGACAGGACGCTGTGCGCCCCCCAGTACAGGCTGAGGCGGCGCGACACGCCGGCATCGGGCGTCACCGCCAGGATCGGCACGTGCGGCCGCTTGCGGGCGATGCGCGCCGCCGTCGTGCCGCTCGACGTGAAGGCGACGATCGCCTTGGCGTCGATCGCGTCGGCGAGCCCCGCGGCCGCCGCCGCCACCGCGTGGGGCGGGCTGTCCTCCACCTCCGGCTCGCTCGCCGCCACGAGGGAGCGGTAGAGCCGGTGCTGCTCGGTGCGGCGGATGATCCGGTCCATCATCGCCACCGCCTCGACCGGGTACTGGCCGACCGCCGACTCGGCCGAGAGCATCACCGCGTCGGCGCCGTCATAGACCGCGGTCGCCACGTCCGACGCCTCCGCCCGGGTCGGGCTCGGGGCCGAGACCATCGAGTCGAGCATCTGGGTCGCCACGATCACCGGCTTCACCGCGTGGCGGCAGGCGCGCACCAGCTCCTTCTGGCGGCCCGGCACGTCCTCGGGCGGCAGCTCCACCCCGAGATCGCCGCGCGCCACCATTACGGCGTCCGAGAGCCGCACGATGTCCTCGATGTGCTCCAGCGCCGAGGGCTTCTCGATCTTGGTCATCAGCCCGGCCCGGCCGCCGATCAGCCCGCGCGCCTCGATCACGTCGGAGGGCGTCTGCACGAAGGAGAGGGCGACCCAGTCCACGCCGAGGTCGAGCCCGAAGGCGAGGTCGGCCCGGTCCTTCGCGGTCAGGGGCGAGAGCGCCAGCACGGTGCCCGGCAGGTTCACGCCCTTGCGGTCGGAGACGACGCCCCCCGTCACCACCTCGGCGTCGAGGCGCTCGTCCGTCACGCCCGTCACCCGCACGCGCACCCGCCCGTCGTCGATGAGCAGGTCCTGGCCGGGCGTCACCGCGGCGAAGATCTCGGGATGCGGCAGCGGGATCGCGTCCGCGCCGCCGGCCTCTCCCTCGCGCACGAAGCGCACGGCCTCGCCCGCCTCCAGGGCCAGGCGCCCGCCCGCGACGGTGCCGAGCCGGATCTTCGGCCCCTGCAGGTCCTGCAGGACGCCGATCGGTCGCCCGGTGTCCCGCTCGAGGGCGCGGATCGCCGCGTAGACCCGGGCGTGGTCGTCGTGGCTCCCGTGCGAGAAGTTCAGCCGGAACGTGTCGACCCCGGCGAGGAAGAGCGCCCGCAGGCGCTCCGGGGCGGCGCTCGCCGGCCCGACGGTGGCGACGATCTTGGCGTGGCGGTGGCGTCGCATGGCGAAGCTCCTGTGCGTGGCGATCGAGGCGCCGGCGCCTCGGGGCGCGGCGCGGGTCCGGCCGCGGGACGCGAGGGGGCAGGCGCGGCCGGGTCGAGGTCCGAATCACCGCCCGGCCGAACCGGGACGGTGGGTCGTTTCGGCCCGGCCGTCTCGCCAATTGGTACGAGATGACGCCGCCGGCCGCGACCGCTCACGCGCCTGTGATGGCGCGCTCGCGCCTCCCGCTCCCGCACCGCGCCGGGGAGCGGCGCGCCCCGCCGTCGCGCGCGGCGCCGGACCTCTCCGCGCGGGGGCGTGACCGGGCGGCAGGCGCCGCGCCGCGCCGCCGGCGGGAGGGCGCCGCTGCGCCGCAAGGCCTTGCGGCGTCTGACGGAGTTCGGGCCGGGAGCCGGCCCTCGCGGCGCCGGGGGCGCCGCGAGGGCCCGGATGCGGCCTGCCCGCCGGCGCCGACCCCCTGACAGGTATGCCGCCCCGGACGGGGTGGGCGTGGCGAGCCGGAAGCGACGCATGGGCGGACCTCCTCGTGCCGCCGACAGTGAGGGCAACGGCTGGCTTCGTCACCCCCGGCGCTCGATCCGGGGCGCTTGACGCTGCGGGTGCTGCGGCGCACCATTCCCATTATGCAGGCCGGTTCTGACGGCCCCGCGACACCGGGCCAAGGGAGGAGAGACCAGGCACCATGCTGTTCCAGCCCCCCGTCTTCGAGACCATCTTCCGAATCCCTGTCGCGCACAGGTTGATGATCATGGGCTCTCGCAGCCGCGGTGGCCCGGCGGACGGCGTGTGCTGGTTCCACACGGAGGTCGATCCGGCCGGCCAGGTCGTCGCCCGCTACGAGACCTACGACGAGACGGACGCGCAGGGCCGCGACAGCTGCGGCTGGCGCAAGTTCGACCTGCGCGGCCGGCTCGTCGCCCGGCACGAGGTCGCCCTGCGCTGGTCCGAACTCGTGCGGATGAGTTCCCGCCGCGAGGCCGAGACCGCCCTGCAGGGGCCGCTGCCGCGGCCCGCGCCGGCGCGCCGCGAGGCGCAGGATCTGGTCGCCGCCTGATCGCGGCGACGGGGCGCCGCCCGATCGCGGCGATCCGGCCGGCGCCCGATCGCGGCGACGCTCGCCTCAGCGGGCCGTTGCCGCGGCGGGGCCAGCCCCGATCATCAGGCCGCCCGCCGCGCGGTTCGCCCGCCGGAGGGCCCTGGGCTCGCGCAGGAGCGCCCGGGCGCGCCGCGCCGACAGGATGTAGGCCCCGACCACCCCGATCTCGACCGCGACGATGATGGCGGCGAGCAGGCCGGTCTCGCGCAGGGTCAGCGACGTCCCGACCACGTTGGGCAGCAGCGCCAGAGAGAAGAGCGGCATCTTCGGGTTGCCGAGATTGAGGGCGAGCCCCGCCGCGAAGGCCGAGGCGACGCCGCGCCGGCCGGGCGCCGGCCCCGCCCCCGGGGCCGCGGCGGGCGCCGACCACAGCCGGATCCCGGCCAGGACGAGGGAGGCGGCGCCCGCGTAGCGCAGCACGGTCATCGCCGATTCCATCCGCGCCGCGAGGGCGGACAGGCCCAGGGCCGAGAGGAGCAGCACCGTCAGGATGCCGGCCACCATGCCGGCCCCGTAGGCGAGACCCGATCGTGCGCCGTGCGAGACGGTGCGGGCCACGATGGCGATGTTGTCGGGGCCGGGGCTCGCCGCGAAGGCCGTGAAGGCGACCGCGAAGGCCGCGAGCGTCGAGACATCCATGAGACCTCCGTCGGGTGAGCGGAGGCCGTGACGCAAGGGCAGTGCCGCGGCGCGCCCGCGGAGGCGGGTCGGGCCGGAGGCGCGCGCACCTCCGGCCCATCTCGCCGTTCCGAGGCTGGGGGAACTCGGAACGGCGAGAACCGGTCGTTCAGGCCGGCCCGGACCAGGCCGAATTCGGATCCCTCGCGCCCCATGCCGGAATGGGCACCCGTCGCGGCGCCGTGGATCGTCGTGGCGCGCCCGCGGTCGAGGTCGACGGAGAGGCCTTCGAGCTTGGCGCTGAACAGGTCGGTGATCGCCTCCGCGATGCCCCTCGGCCGTCAGGCGGTGCGCACGGTGCCGGGCAGGGACCCCGTGTCGGCTGACGCGAAGGAGGGCAGGCTGCCGCCTCCGGCGGCGAAGCCGCCGCGGGTCGCGACCGCGCCGGAGGTCGGATCGGTGAAGCGGCCGCTCCCCGCGCCGAAGCCGTGGCCGGCATTCGCGCCCGCGGAGAAGCCCGTCCAGGTGACGACCGGCGCCACGGCAGGGGAGGCGGGGCCGCCTTGCGGGGCAGGTCCGCCGCGAGGGACGCCGTGCCGAGGCAGGCGCCGCCGAGCGCCCCGAGGAGGATCGTTCGGATCATGGATGTCAGCCGTGGCTGGCAGAGGGGCGCGGCCCCGCCCGCTGCGGGGCCGCGGAGCGGCCGGAGGAGGCGTCAGAGCGTGCGCAGGATCAGCAGCGTCTGGAGCGCCACCAGCAGCACGGAGCCGCCGATCACGAGGAGGAGCCCGAGCAGCACGACCGTCGCGCCGCCATCCTCCGCCTTGCCGGCCGGGCGGGGCGCCGCCCAGCGGCCGCCGAGTTCCGGGGCCGGGAACCGGATCACCCTGCCGGCCGGGTCCCGCCGAGGGGGCGTCATCGCCGATCGCCTCACCGGGAGGACGCGGCCGGGCGGAGGTGACCCGCCGCGGGCGCCGCCGCGAGCGGGATCCCCAGCGCCAGGACGATTGCGAGGGCGCGCCCCGCCATGGCGCGCGAGGGCAGCGGCAGGGCACTACGACGGCCTGTCGCCGGACCTCGCCCGGCGCCTGGAGGCGCGGGCGCGCGAGATCGCCATGGAGGCGCTCCAGCAGGCCAACCGCGAGGCCCACGCCGCCTGCGAGACCGATCCGGGGGGCGCGGCGCGCTGGAATTTCGGCATCGACATGTACAGCGAGGAGGCGCCGGCCCCGCCGCCCGCGACCCCGGCCGCGTGAGGATCCCCGCCTTGGCCGACGCGCTCAGCCGCCGCGCCCTCCTGCGCCTCCTCTCCGGCGGCGCCGCGCTCGCCCTTCCGCGCCCGGCTGGGGCGGCGGGCGACGGCATCCGCGATCAGGGCATCGGCGGCACCGGCACCCGGCCGGGCGACGAGGAGGGGGACCGCGGCATCGGCGGCACCGGCGTCATCGGCACGATCCGGGCCTTCGGCAGCATCGTGGTCAACGATCTGCGCATCGCCTACGCGCCGGACGTGCCGGTCGCCATCGACGGGCGGCCCGCGACCGCGTCCGACCTCCGGCTCGACCAGGTGGTGCAGGTGGTGGCGCGCGCGGGCGAGGCGGGAGTCTCCGCGGCGCGGATCGACGTGGTCCACGAGGTGGTGGGCCCGGTGAGCGCGGTCGGGCGGGGCCGGCTCACCGTGCTCGGCCAGAGCGTGGTCACGGCCGGGGCGGCGGCGGCGCGCTCCTGGCGCCTCGGCGAGCGCGTGGCGGTGAGCGGGCTGCGGCGGCCGGACGGGCGCATCGCGGCGAGCCGCGTCGATCCGGCCGGGGACCTGCCGAGCCGCGTCGCCGGGCCGGTGCGCCGGGACCCCGGCGGCACGCCGCGGATCGGCGCCCTGCCACTGCCGGGGCTGGCGCCCGGCCTCGTCGGGGGCCGCGCCGTGGTGGAGGGCCGCTCGGCCGAGGCGCCGTTCGGGCCGGAGGTCGGGCGAGTCTCGCTCGAGGCCTACGTGGCGCGGGAGGGCGGGCGCCTGCGCCTCGGCTCGGGGCTCGCGGTCGCCGGGAGCGCGCCGGCGCTGCCGCGCGGCGGCGGGCTCGCGGTGATCGAGGCGGCGGCGGGGCCTGCGGGGCGCCTGACCGCGCGGGATTTGCGCCTGCGCCCGGGATCGTCCGAGGGCGGGGCGCGGCCGGGCGGGGCCGGTCCGACCGATCGGGGCGGCTTCGGCGGGCCGGGCCGGAGCGGCCGGCCGCGCCGGGGCCGGGCGGGTTCGGCCTCGACCGCCGGATGCCGGGGGCGCCCGCGGGAATCGGCCGCGGCGGGCTCTCGCTCGATCGGCGGCTGCCGGGAGATCCGGGCGGCTTGGGCGGGCCGGGCGGGTTCGGGGCGCCCGGCGGAGCCGGACCGGGCGGCGCGCCGGGCGGCTTCGGCGGCCGGCGCTGAGGCGGTCCCGTCACCGCTCGGCGCGGAGACGGGGAGGCTTCCGGGCCGGTTCGGCCGGGGAGATCACGCCGCCGCCCGGCGCTCCGGATAGAGCCGCAGCAGGCCCTCGGCGCTGGCCTCGGTGACGCCGCGCTCGGTGATCAGGCCGGTGACGAGGCGCGCCGGCGTGACGTCGAAGGCCGGGTTCGCCACCGGGCTCCCGGGCGACACCACCTGCACCGTCGCGAAGCCCCCGTCCGCGGTGCGGCCGGTGAGGTGGGTCACCTCGCGGGCGTCCCGCTCCTCGATCGGGATCTCGGCCACGCCGTCCCGCAGCGTCCAGTCGATCGTCGAGACCGGCAGGGCGGCGTAGAAGGGCACCCGGTTGTCGTGGGCCGCCAGAGCCTTGAGGTAGGTGCCGATCTTGTTGCAGACGTCGCCCGTCGCGGTGGTGCGGTCGGAGCCGACGATGCAGAGATCGACCTGCCCGTGCTGCATCAGGTGCCCGCCGGCATTGTCGGCGATCACCGTGTGGGGCACCCCGTGCGCGTGCAGCTCGAAGGCGGTCAGCGCCGCCCCCTGATTGCGGGGCCGCGTCTCGTCCACCAGGACGTGGACCGGCACCCCGGCATCGTGGGCCGCGTAGATCGGCGCGAGCGCCGTGCCCCAATCGACGGTGGCGAGCCAGCCCGCGTTGCAATGGGTGAGCACGGTGACCCGCCCGCCCCTGGCGCGCGCCGCCTCGGCGATCAGCCGCGAGCCGTGCTGGCCGATCGCCCGGCAATTCGCCACGTCCTCCTCGGCGATCCGCCCGGCCTCCGCGAAGGCCTGGGCCGCGCGGATGTCCGGCGGCAGGGGACGCAGGGTCGCGCCGAGGCGGTCCAGCGCCCAGCGCAGGTTGACGGCGGTGGGCCGCGTCGCCGCGAGCATCGCGCCGAACCGCGCCAGCCCCGCATCGGAGGGGTCCTCGCGCAGCCCGAGGGCGAGCCCGTAGGCGGCGGTGACGCCGATCAGCGGCGCCCCGCGCACCACCATGGTGCGGATGGCCTCCGCCGCCTCCTCGGCCCGGGCGAGGCGGCGGATCTCGAAGGCGAAGGGGAGCCGGGTCTGGTCGATCACCAGGACGGCGTCGCCGCCCGGCTCGGGAAAGATGGTGCGATAGGGGCGGCCGTCGATCTTCATGCGCCCCCCTTAGCACGGACCGTCGCGTGAGGGCAGCGATCCGCGCCCCGGCGCCGCCCCCGCGGATCCCTGCCCTCAGCGGGCCTGCGCGACGCGCTGCCCGGGCTCGCGGGCCGGAGCCACCGGCTGCGGCGTGGTGGTGAGTTCGGCCGCCGGCCGCTCGATCCGGGCCTGCCGGACCATCATCCGCGAGAGCGGCGGAAACACCGTGACGGCGCCGTCCTGCGCGCAGGCCGGCACGGTGGAGACGGCGACGAGGCAGGCGCAGGCGAGGAGGGAGAACCGCATGGCTGGCTCCAAAAGTATTGTTGCTGTTACCCCAATAGAAACACGCCTTGTCGCAATGCACAAGTGATGAGTGCGCTGCACAATAAAACAGAGTGCGAAAACGCACACCTGCAATATGGTGCAAGGAATTATGTTTCCTGACCATGACCCTGGGTCAGAGATGCCGCGCCCGGCAGCACCCGACCCGCCCGGCCCGCCGCGGGCGCTCAGTCGATCGCGAGGCTGAAGGGGGTGCCCTCGAAGGCGTCGGCCCCGCGCCCGATCGCCGCGATGGCGGCCACCATGCGGCCCTCCCGGCCGAGCAGGTCGTCCGCCACCGCGACGAGGCGGGGATTGGGCGTGGCGGACGGGGAGGCGGCGCGCAGCGCCCGGGCGATCTCGGCCTCGTCGTGCCGGGGCTTGAGGGCGCAGGCGGCGATGTAGGCCGCCGCCGTCGAGCGGCTGATGCCGGCGTAGCAGTGCAGCACCAGGGGCGCCTCGCGGCCCCAGGCCCGCACGAAGGCGATCAGGCGCTCCACGTGGGCCCGCTCGGGCAGGACATGGTCGTCCATCGGGGCGGTGATGTCGCTGACGCCGATGAAGAGGTGGTTGTCGGGAGCGATCGCGGCCGGCCGCACCACCGGCGTGCCGACATTGATGAGGGTGACGACGTGGCGCGCGCCGGATTCCGCCACGGTCTCGGCGAGGCGCGACAGCGAGCAGACGTGGAGCCGGGGCATCGGGTCAGGTCCCTGGGGGAGGCGGGTCGGCGGGGAGGGGCTTGTCGGGGAGGGGCTCGTCGGCGAGGGTCTCGGCGCGGCCGCGCCCCCGCGCCTCGGCGAGCGCCGCGAAGCGGGCGAGGAAGCGCGCCTGCGCGGCGGCGGTGGGCCAGGGGTCGAGCAGGGCCTCGACCGGCACCCGCACCGGCTCGGGCCGGCCGAAGACCTTGAGCGCCTCGGCCCGCGAGAAGCCGGCGAGCCGCGTCGCCTCGAGGAAGGCCGAGAGCCGGTCGGCGCGCTTGATCAGGCGCTGCATCGCGGGGGCGGGCTGCGGGGACAGGCCGAAGCGCAGGCGGATCGCCGCGAGCAGCCGCGCCTCGACCGCCTTGTAGGATTCGCCGATCGCCGCCTTGAAGGGCGAGATGATGTCGCCGATCACGTATTCGGGCGCGTCGTGCAGCAGGAGGTCGAGGCGCTCGGCCGCGCCCGCCTCCGGCCTGAGCCCGCCGCCCAGCGCCTCGACCAGGAGCGCGTGCTGGGCGACCGAGAAGACGTGGGGCCCGGCGGTCTGGCCGTTCCAGCGCGCCACCCGCGCGAGGCCGTGGGCGATGTCCTCGATCTCGATGTCGACCGGCGAGGGATCGAGGAGGTCGAGGCGGCGGCCCGACAGCATGCGCTGCCAGGCGCGGGGGGCCGGGCTCACCGGCGCGACCCGAGGCCGCCGGGACCCGGCAGGGCGGCGCAGGGCCCGTGCCGGCAGCAGCCGACGAGGTGGTCGTTCACCATCCCGACCGCCTGCATGAAGGCGTGCACGATGGTCGGGCCGCAGAAGCCGAACCCCTCCGCCCTGAGCGCCTTCGACATCCGGCGCGAGACGTCGGTCTCGGTGGCGATGCCGGCGCGGTCGCGGGCGGTGCCCTGGATCGGGCGCCCGTCCACGAAATCCCACAGGAAGGCGGAGAAGCCCGGGCCGCGCTCCTGGATCGCCAGGTAGGCCCGGGCGCTGCGGACGGTGCCGACGATCTTGGCGCGGTTGCGGACGATGCCGGTGTCCCGCATCAGGGCCTCGGTCTCGGCCTCGCCGAAGCGCGCGATCGCGGCGGGATCGAACCCCGCGAAGGCCCGCCGGAAGGCGTCGCGGCGGCGCAGGATGGTGATCCAGGACAGGCCGGCCTGGAACCCGTCGAGGATCAGCTTCTCGAACAGGGCCCGGTCGTCGTGTTCCGGCACGCCCCACTCGGTGTCGTGGTAGGCGACGTAGAGCGGGTCGGTGCCGGGCCACCAGCAGCGGTCCTGCCCGTCGGGATGGGTGATCAATCCGGTCGCCATGGGTCCGGTTTAGCCGCGGCGGGGCCGCTCAGTCCACGAACTCGGCCGCCGCGTAGCCCTGCAGGTACAGGAGGGCGGTGAGGTCCCCGTGCTCGACCCGCGCCCGGGCCGTCGCCGCCACGGCGGGCTTGGCCCGGTAGGCGACCCCGAGCCCGGCCTCCGCCAGCATGGCGAGGTCGTTGGCGCCGTCGCCCACCGCCAGGGTCTCGGCCGCGTCGAGGCCGAGGCGCTCGCGCAGGGCGACCAGGGTCTCGCGCTTGGCGTCGCGCCCGACGATCGGCTCCTCGACGGCGCCGGTGAGCCGGCCCTCCGCCACGATGAGGCGGTTCGCCCGGTGCTCGTGGAAGCCGATCCGCTCCGCGACCGGGCCGGTGAACAGGGTGAAGCCCCCCGAGACCAGCACCGTGTGGGCCCCGTGCGCCCGCATGGTCCGCACCAGGGTGCGCCCGCCGGGATTGAGCGTGATGCGCTCCTCGATCACCGCCGCCACCGTCTCCAGGGCGAGGCCCTTCAGCAGGGCCACCCGCTCGCGCAGGGCCGGCTCGAAGGCGACCTCGCCGCGCATCGCCCGCTCGGTGATCGCCGCGACGCGGTCCTTGAGGCCGATCGTGTCGGCGAGTTCGTCGATGCATTCCTGGCCGATCATGGTCGAGTCCATGTCGGCGAGGAACAGCCGCTTGCGCCGATGCGCGCCGGCGGGCAGGACCGCCACGTCGACCGGCTCGTCGCCGAGCGCCGCGCGCAGCCGCGCGGCGAGGGCCGGAGCGGATTCGGGCGCGCCGGGAACCAGCACCTCGGCGGCGACCTCCCCGTGCAGGATGCGCGGCTGATGCCCGGTCGCGAGCACGCGCCGGGTCTCGGCCAGCACCGCGTCCGTGATGGCGGGACGCGCCGGGTTTGCTATCAGGGTCGCCACAAGGGTCATGACGGAACTCGGAGAAGGGCGCGACGGCATGGGGACCGACGGCATGGCCGGGCGGGCGATCCTCATCGCAGGGCCGACCGCCTCGGGCAAGTCGGCGCTGGCCCTGGCGCTGGCCCGCGCGCGGGGCGGCGTGGTGATCAACGCCGACTCGATGCAGGTCTACGCGGATCTGCGCGTGCTGACCGCCCGCCCGAACCCCGCCGAGGAGGCGCAGGCGCCCCACCGCCTCTACGGCAGCGTCGACGGCGCGGTGAATTTCTCGGTCGGCCACTACCTCGCCGCGGTGGGGGAGGTGCTGCGGGAGGTCTGGGCGGCGGGAGGCCTGCCGATCGTGGTCGGCGGCACCGGGCTCTACTTCAAGGCGCTGCTGGAGGGCCTCTCCGAGATCCCGCCGGTGCCGGAGGCGGTGCGGACCGCCCTGCGGGCGGAGGCGGAGGGCCGCGAGACCGCCGCCCTCCACGCCGACCTCGCCCGGCGCGACCCGGAGGGCGCGGCGCGGCTCGGCGCCCACGACCGCCTGCGGGTGCTGCGGGCCCTGGAGGTGCTCGCCGCCACCGGGCGCCCGCTCTCGGCCTTCCAGGGCAGCCGCCGGCCGGGACCGCTCGCGGGAATGCCCTGCGACAAGCTCTTCCTGGTCCCGGATCGGGCGCTCCTGCGGGCCCGGATCGACGCGCGCTTCCTCGCCATGATGGAGGAGGGCGCCCTCGACGAGGTGGCGCGCCTGCGCGCCCGCCGCCTCGACCCGATGCTGCCGGTGATGCGGGCCCACGGGGTGCCGGGCCTGATCGCCTTCCTGGACGGGGCGCTCACCCGCGAGGAGGCGGTCGCCCGGGGGCAGGCGGACACGCGGGCCTACGCCAAGCGCCAGGTGACGTGGTTCCGCCACCAGGCCGGGGCAGGCTGGCGCTGGCTCGCGCCGGAGGCGGCGATGCGGGAGGCGGGAGGGTAGACCCGCCCGCGCCGAGGCTCCCGCGCGGGAGCCTCGGCGCCGGGTCGTCCGTTGCCGCGGTGCCGCGGGTCGCCGCGGGACCGGTCCCGCCGGGCCGGCGCGGGGAGGCCGGCCCGGCTACCGCCTCAGCGCTCCAGGCGGGCGATCAGGCTCGACGTGTCCCAGCGCCCGCCGCCGAGGCGCTGCACCTCGGCGTAGAACTGGTCGACCAGGGCCGTTACCGGCAGCAGGGCGCCGTTGCGGTGGGCCTCGGCGAGCACGATCGCGAGGTCCTTGCGCATCCAGTCGACCGCGAAGCCGAAATCGAACTTGTTCTGGTTCATGGTCCTGCCGCGGTTCTCCATCTGCCAGGAGCCGGCCGCCCCCTTGGAGATCACGTCGAGCACGGCCTCGATGTCGAGGCCGGCGCGCTTGCCGAAGTGGATCCCCTCGGCGAGCCCCTGGACCAGCCCGGCGATGCAGATCTGGTTGACCATCTTGGTGAGCTGGCCGGCGCCGGCCGGGCCCATCAACCGGCAGGAGCGGGCATAGGCCAGGATCGCGGGCTCGACCCGCGCGTAGGTCCCGGGCTCCCCGCCGCACATCACCGTGAGCACGCCGTTCTCGGCCCCGGCCTGGCCGCCGGAGACCGGGGCGTCGACGAAGCCGAAGCCGGAGGCGGAGGCCGCCGCGGCGAGGTCGCGGGCCACGTCCGCCGAGGCGGTGGTGTGGTCGACGAAGACCGCGCCCGGCGCCATCGCCCCGAAGGCGCCCTCCGGCCCCGTCGTCACCGCCCGCAGGTCGTCGTCGTTGCCCACGCAGGCGAACACGATCTCCCGGCCGGCGGCCGCCTCGGCCGGGGTCGCGGCCGATTGGCCGCCATGGGCCGCCACCCAGGCCTGCGCCTTGGCGGCCGTGCGATTGTAGACGGTGACCTCGTGGCCCTTGGCGGCGAGGTGGCGGGCCATCGGGGCCCCCATCACGCCGAGACCCAGGAACGCGACCTTCGCCATGGATGAATCCTCCCTTGCTGGAATGCCGGCCGGGGCCGCGCGGCGCTGCCCGGCGAGTCCCGGCTCACTTGGTGTCGAACGGCAGGTACTTGGCCCGGATGCGGTCGTAGGTGCCGTCCCGGACGAGGGCGGCGAGCGCCTCGTCGAGGGCCTCCCGCAGGGCGTCGTCGCCCTTGCGCAGGCCGATCCCGACGCCCTCGCCGAGGAGCGGATCGCCCGGCGGCACGTCGCCGACCAGCCGGCAGCAGGCCGCGCCGTCGTGGAGCGCCAGGATCTCCGAGAGCTCGCGCTTGTCGCCGAGCACGAGATCGAGCCGGCCGAGGCGCAGGTCGTAGCCGGCATCCTTCACGGAATCGAAGACGCGCAGATCCGCGCCCGGCGCCCGCGCCTCCAGGTAGGCGAGTTCGCGCGAGCGCGCGGCGACGCCGATCGCCCGGCCCTTCAGGGAGGCCGGGTCGAGGGGGGGCGCCGGGGCGTCGCGGCGGGCCATGAAGGCGGAGGGGATGCGGTAGTAGGGGCGCGAGAAGGCGATGCGGCCCCGGCGCTTCTCGGTGATCGCGAGGGACGCCATGATGGCGTCGTACTCGCCCGCTTCGAGGCCCCGGATGATCCCGTCCCACTGGTGGGTGACGATCCGGCAGGTGAGGCGCGCCTGCCCGCACAGGGCCTCGGCGAGATCGACCTCGAACCCGGCCGGCCGGCCGTCCTCGACGTAGTTGAAGGGCGGGTTGCCGCCCTCGGTGGCGATCCGCACCGGCTCCGGCAGGCCGGCGGCCCGCGCCGGCAGCGCGGCCGGCACCGGCAGGGCGGCGAGGCTGAGGAGGACGAGGAGGCGCGAGGAGAGGCGGCTCATCCGGGCAGGGGCTCGGCGGGACGCGGCCCGTCTGGCGGGACGCGCCGTTCTGGCGTGACGCGGACCCTTGCCACGGCCGGGGCGGCGCGCGCAACCGCGGCGGACGGGCGGCCCCAGGGTTAATCCGCCTTTAAGCGGCGACCCGCCTGATGGCGCCATGCGCCCGACCCGCACCCGCACGCCGCAGGATCCCCTCGAGGCCGTCGAGCTGCTCCCGCCCGAGGCGCCGCGGCCCCGCCCCGCCCCGGGCGGATGGGCCGCGCCCACGCGCCGGGCGGGGCTCGACCTCGTCGATGCCGTCGAGGCGGAGGTCGCCCGCGCGGCCCGCGACCTCACCGGCGCGACGACCTCCTTCGCCGCCGCGGCGTCCGCCGCGCAGGAGGGCTACGCGGCCGCGGCCGGGCGCCTCGCCGCCGGCATCCCGCGGGACCTCGCCGAGGACGGCCGCGGCATCGCGGCGGCGGCCGACATCCTGGCCGGGGAGGCGGCCGGCCTCGGCGCCGTGCTCGAACAGGCGGGCCGCCACCTCGACCAGGCCGGGGAGAGCCACGCCGAGGCCCGCCGCGCGGCGGGCCTGCTCGCGGACGCCGCCGAGGCCATCGCCCGCGCCGTCGACCGGGTGGCGGTCGTCGCCCGCGAGGCCAACCTCCTCGCCCACCAGGCCACGATCGAGGCGGCGCGCCTCGGCGAGGCCGGCGAGGGCTGCGCCCGGATGGCCCGCGACGCGGCGCGGCTCGCGGCCGAGGGCCTGCGGGCCGGGGAGGCGATCCGGCAGCTCGGCCGCCGCTGCGAGGACGGGGCCGCGGCCGCGACCGCCGCGGCCGGGATGGCGGCGGCCTCGGTGGCCGGCCTCGGCCCGGTGCTCGCCACCCTGCGGGCGGCGAGCGGCGCCCAGGCCGACCAAGCCGAGGCCATCGCCGGGACGGCCCGGGGGATCGCCGAGGAGGCCGACCGGCTCGGCGGCGACCTGGCCGAGGCGCTGGTCGCGGCGTCGGGCGCGGTGCTGCGCGCGGCGGCGGCCGAGGCGGCGGCGCGGGGCCTCGCCGGCTCCGGGCCCCGCCTCGTCGCGGCCCTGCGCCATGCCGAGATCGGCGACCGGCGCCTGCACGACCGCTACCCGCTCGATCTCCCGGCCCGGCTGGGGCGGCGGGGCCTCGGGCGCGTGGTCGATCTCGGCGCCGGCGGGCTCCTGCTCACGCCCCCCGCCGGGGTCGCGGCCGCGCCCGGCAGCCTCCTCGACCTCGACCTGCGCGGGATCGGCCGGGTCGCCGTGCGGGTGGTCGGGACCAGCCCCCGGGGCCTCCACTGCGCCTTCGCGCGGGAGGCCGATGCCGCGCGCTGCGCGCCGGCCCTGGCGCGGATCGAGGCGGCCCATCGCCCCCTGGTGGCGGCGGCCCAGGACCTCGCCGCCGAGGTCGGGCAGGCCCTGGAGGGCGCTCTCGGCCTCGGCCGGCTCCCCCGCGACGCCCTGTTCGACCCGGCCTACGCCCCGGTTCCCGGCAGCGCGCCGCCGCGCTTCCTCACCGCGGCCGGCCCCGTCCTGGAGGAGATCCTGCCGCCGCTCCTGGAGCCGCCCCTGCTCGCGGATGCGCGCCTCGCCCATTGCTTCGCGGTCGACCGCAACGGCTACGCCCCGGTGCACAACCGCCGCTTCGCGCAGGAGCCCCGTCCCGGCGACCCGGACTGGACGGCCCGCCACGCGCGCCACCAGCGCTTCCACGACGATCCCGCCGGGCTCGCGGCGGCCCGCTCGATGCGCCCCTTCCTGGTCCAGCTCCGCCCGGAGGAGGGGCGGGCGGCGCCCCTGCGCGAGGTCTCGGCGCCGGTGCGCGTGCACGGGCGGCACTGGGGCGGGGTGCGGATGGCCTATCGGCTGTGATCCGGGATCCGCGTGGCGAAGCCATCACCCGGATGTCGGATGAGCCTCACCCCTCGGGCGCTGGCGGCGGGCCCGCGAAGGCGTCGCGCAGGCAGGCGGTGACGGCGCGGACCGCCGGCGCCGCGCGCAGGTCGGCGTGGACCACGAGCCAGATCTCGCGGCGCAGCGGCGGATCCTGCGGGCGGAGCGGCGCCAGGAGCGGGTCGGCGGCGGCCAGGAAATCCGGCAGCATCGCGATCCCGGCGCCGGCGCGCGCCGCGGCGGCCTGGATCTCGACGCTCTCGGCCCGGACCGCGAAGGGCCGCCCGGCTGCCACCGCCTCCAGGGCGACCTGCTGGGGCGAGCCCTGCATCGCGCCGTCCGCCCCGACGAAGCGCCACGCCGCCTCCGGCCGGCCGCGGAGGGAATCCGGGTTGGCGTAGAGCCGGAAGGTCATCTCGCCGAGCCTGCTGACGGCGACCTCGCCGGTCTCCGGGCGGCTCAGCCGCACCGCCACCTCGGCCTCCCGCCGCGCCAGGGAGGCGTGCCGCGTCTCGGCGCGCAGGCGGATCGTCAGGCCGGGATGCCGCGCCTGCAGGGCCGCCAACGGGGCCATCAGGCGCGCGGCCGCGAGGGCGGGCGGCGCGCTCAGCGTCACCTCGCCGACGAGGCTCGACCGCGTGCCCGCCGCGGCGCGCCCGATCGCCTGGGCCTCCCGCTCCATGCGGGCGGCGAGGATGGCGATCCGCGCGCCCTCCGGCGTCAGGACCAGCCGGCGCCCGCGCCGGTCGACGAGCCTGAGGCCGAGCTGCGCCTCCAGGGCGGCGACCCGGCGCGCCACCGTCGCGTGCTCGACGCCCAGGCGCCGCGCCGCGGCCGAGAGGCTGCCCTCCTCCGCGAGCGCCGCGAAGTGCCGCAGGCCGTCCCAATCCACCTGAAGAATCCTCCTCGCGCCGGATGCCCCCTGTGAAGTTTCGCACAAAGGAGGGCCGAGAATAGGGAATTTCCGCCCGGCCCGCCACGCCGGACACTCGCCCGTCACCCGATGGAGGATGCCATGGACGTGAAGGTGCAGATGGCCGCGTGCGGGGAGGTCGAGCGGCTGGAGGTCGTCCCCTGCGGCGCCGAGGAGCCCGGCCCGGGCGAGATCCGGCTCCGGCACCGGGCGATCGGCGTGAACTTCATGGACATCTATCACCGCACGGGCCTCTACGAACTGCCGCTCCCGGCGGTGCCCGGAGTCGAGGGGGCGGGCGTCGTCGAGGCGGTCGGGCCCGGCGTCGCGGGCCTCGCCCCGGGGGAGCGGGTGGCCTATGCGGGAGTGCCCGGCGCCTATGCGGCGACGCGCCTGCTCCCGGCCTGGCGGGCGATTCCCCTGCCGGAGGCGATCTCCGACGAGGCCGCCGCGGCCTCGCTGCTGCGCGGCCTGACCGCCCACATGCTGCTGACGCTCACCTGTCCGGTGACGGCCGGGAGCGTGCTGCTGGTCCATGCCGCGGCGGGCGGGCTCGGGGCGCTGGTCACGCGCTGGGCCTCGCGCCTCGGCGCGGTGGTGATCGGCACGGTCGGGTCCGAGGAGAAGGCGCAGGCGGCCCGCGCGAGCGGGGCCGCCGCCGTGATCGTCGGCCGCGACGCCGACCTTCCCGCGCGGGTCGCCGACCTCACGCGGGGGCGCGGCGTCGACTTCGCCATCGACGGGATCGGGGGCGGGATGCTGGCGCGCACGCTCGCCTGCCTGCGGCCCTTCGGCACCGTGGCGAGCGTCGGGCAGGCGGCGGGGCCGATCCCGCCGCTCGCCGTGGAGGAGGTCGGGCCGCGCCGCTCCCTGTCCCTCGCCCGGCCGAGCGTGATGGCCTACGCGGCGGACCGCGCGCGCTACCCGGAGGCGGCCCGCGCCGTGCTCGCCGCGATGCGGGAGGGGATCGCCGGCGAGATCGGCGGCACCTACCCGCTCGCCGAGGCCGGGCGGGCGCAGCGCGACCTCGAATCCGGGCGCAGCCGCGGCAGCCTGCTCCTGCTTCCCTGACGGCTCAGCCGCCGGTGGTGCTCATGTGCCGCGGCACGGCCGGGCGCGCCGCGCGCGCGATGACGAAGTCGTGGCCCTTGGGCTTGCGGGTGATCGCCTCGGTGATCGCTTCGGCCACCAGCGCGTCGTCCGGCGAGGCGCGCAGGGGCGCGCGCAGATCCGCCGCGTCCTCCTGGCCGAGGCACATGTAGAGCCTGCCCGTGCAGGTGAGGCGCACCCGGTTGCAGCTCTCGCAGAAATTATGGGTCAGCGGCGTGATGAAGCCGAGCCGCCCGCCGGTCTCCTCCACCCGCACGTAGCGGGCCGGGCCGCCGGTGCGGTCGGGCAGCGGCGTCAGGCGGAAACGGGCGTCGAGGCGCTCGCGCACCACCGAGAGGGGCAGGAACTGGTCGGCCCGGTCGGGCTCGATCTCGCCGAGCGGCATGACCTCGATGAGGGTCAGGTCCATGCCCTCGCCGTGGGCCCATTCGAGCATCGGGACGATCTCGTCCTCGTTCACGCCCCGCAGCGCCACGGCGTTGATCTTGACCCGGATCCCGGCGGCCCGCGCCGCCGCGATGCCGCCGAGGACGACCGGGAGGTCGCCCCGGCGGGTGATGGCGCGGAAGCGGGCCGGATCGAGGGTGTCGAGGGAGACGTTGATCCGCCGCACCCCGAGATCGGCGAGTTCGGCCGCGTACTGGGCGAGCCGGGTGCCGTTCGTGGTCAGCGTGAGCTCGTCGAGGGCGCCCGAGGCGAGGTGCCGCGACAGGCCGCGGAAGAGCCGCATGATGTCCCGCCGCACCAGGGGCTCGCCGCCGGTGATGCGCAGCTTGCGCACCCCGCGCGCGACGAAGACCGCGCAGACCCGGTCGAGCTCCTCCAGGGTGAGCAGGTCGCGCCGGGGGAGGAAGGTCATGTCCTCCGCCATGCAGTAGACGCAGCGCAGGTCGCAGCGATCGGTCACCGAGACGCGCAGGTAGGTGATCGCCCGCTGGAAGGGGTCGATCAGGGGCGCCGGCCGCGTGGGCGCCGGGCGCGTCGTCTCGTCGGCGGGACCCCACATGGCGGGCTGGACGCTCCTCTCTGGCGGCCTGCCGGGACCGGGGTGCGGCCCCGTGGACCGCCCGATCTCTGGCGGCCGGGCCGCCCCCTGCATATGAGGGCAGATGCGGCGGCGAGCAAGCGGCCGGCGGGAGAGCCCCGGGAGAAGCCCCATGAGCGATGCAGACTGGCCGACCGAGATCCGCCTGGCGCGGGACAAGCGCGTTCTGCACGTGACCTTCGCGGACGGCGCCGCCTACGCCCTGCCGGCCGAGTACCTGCGGGTGGAGAGTCCCTCGGCCGAGGTCCAGGGCCATGCCCCCTCCGAGCGCCAGTGGATCGGCGGCAAGCGCGAGGTCCAGATCCTGTCGGTGACCCCGGTCGGCAATTACGCGGTCAAGCTCGGCTTCGACGACCTGCACGATACCGGGATCTTCTCCTGGACCTACCTGCGCGAGCTCGGCGCGACCCGGGAGGAGCGGTTCGCCCGCTACTGCGACGAACTCGCCCGGCGCGGCCTGAGCCGGGACCCGCCGCGCCGGTCCTGACGCTCCCCGGGGGCGCCGGGGAGGCGGAACGGCGGGAAAACCCCTCGCATTGGCGGCAATTTAGGCCGGATGGAGCGCCGGGGGTGGCTCTTTGTTCAGCATCTGTTAATCTTCCTCCGATCCGATGGCCCGCGTCCCAGGGGCCCTCGACAGGAGTCGCCGATGTTCAGCATTGGACCCTTCCACCGGTCGGCCGGCCAGCCCGCGGGGATCTACACCTCGCTGCTGCCGCTCGAGCCGGAGCCTCTGGAGACCGAAGCGGCCGGCGTTCCGGCCGTGCCGGCTCCCGTGTTCCGCCGGCACGCCCTCGTGACCGTGCTCCTCGTCGTGATGACGCTCGCGGTCCAGTCGGCCGTGGGCTGGTGGACGCTGCCGAGCGCCCCGCGCGACCTGTCCCCGTCGGCCCTTGCCCCAACGGAACGCGCACCCTCCTGAGGACGCATTGCGTCACCGAGAGTGCGTCGCGTCCCCGAGACCGCTTCGCGTCCCCGAGAGCGCTTCGCGTCCCCTGGCATTCTGCCGCATTGCCGGCCCGAATCAGCTTGGAAAAAGGCGCGCCCCTTGCGCAGGGGCCACATTTCGTTAACGTCGCGTTCATCGCGGAACGTTCGCGAAATCCAGCGCACAAGGGGAGGCCTCGCATGGCTTCAGACGCTGTTACCACCCAGGACGCGATCCGGGTGAAACCGACCCAGGACGGGACATACACGGTGTATCGCGGCACCAGCGTGCTGGTGAGTGGCCTGACCCGCGCCCAGGCGGAGCTCTACGAGGCGTCGATCATCCAGCAGGCCCGCCTGGCCCGGGAGGCGCCGGCCGTCCGCTCCGTCCACTGAACTCCGCCGGGCGGCCCGCTCCCGCGCGGCCCTGCCCGCGAGCGCCGCGGCCGCCGATGGCGGCGGCGCGCGGCGACGAGAGAGCGCCGACCCGCCTGCCAGACCCGCCGCGACGCGCGAGACCGGCGGGCCGCCGGCAGATCCCCAGACCATCCTCAGTCAGCAGCGGTCCGATCCCGTGCCGGCGCGCCGGCGGGGCCGTCCGCCGCGCCCGCACGGGCATCCGGCAGGATCGTCCGTCGGGTTCCCGCGCGTCGACTTCCCCGGTTCGGGCCCGCGATCCATCGCGCGGGCGATGCGGCCGGTCACGATCGCCGCGCCGCTCTGGACGGGCGAGTGTTCAAGAGCAGCGCGCCCGCCGCGTCAGTGCGGATCAGGTGCTCGCCGGCGCCGGGCGCCCGAGCGTAACAAAAGCATATGTTAACGTCTGCGGCTGGACACTGGGTTGCATACCGCGCCCGGGGTGCGGATCGGTGGACGTGGGGAAGATGGTCGATTCGTTTGCCCGCGCGGACGGCGCCTCGCCCGGCGAGGACATGCCCGCGGAGGAGAGGCGCCTGCGGGAACTCGCGGCCTACCGGATCGCCGACAGCGCGCCCGAACCGGAGATCGACCGCATCGCCTCCCTGGCCGCCGCCCTGTTCGGGACGCCCTGGGCCGCCGTGACGCTGATCGGCGAGGACACGCAGTGGCTCAAGGCGCGCCACGGCCTCGACCTGCCGCGGACGCCCCGATCGGTCTCCTTCTGCACGCACACGATCGAGAGCGACGAGGTCATGGTGGTCCCGGATGCCAGCCGGGACCCGCGCTTCCGCGACAATCCGCTGGTGCGGGGCGACCTCGCCCTGCGCTTCTACGCGGGCGCGCCCCTGGTCACGCCGAGCGGGGCGCGCATCGGGGCGATCTGCGTCCTCGACCATGCCCCGCGCCCCGCCCTCGACGCGGCCGGGCGGGGGCGCCTCGCCGACCTCGCGCGCCTGATGATGACCCAGCTCGACCTGCGGCGCCAGGGCCGGCGCGACGCGGAGATCACGCGCTTCGCGGCCGCCACGGAACTCGCGCTCCTCTCCGTCGATCCGGACGGCCGCATCGGCTTCGCCAACCAGGCGAGCGAGCGCCTCTTCGGCTACGGGCCGGGCGACCTCGTCGGGCTGCCGGTCGAGGTCATCGTGCCGCAGCGCGCCCGGGCCCGCCACCGCGAAGGCATGGCCCGCGTCCTCGGGGAGGGCGGGACGCGCCTCGCCGGCCGGACCGTGCAATTCACCGGCCTGCGCCGGGACGGCAGCGAGGTGGCGGTCGAACTCACGCTCTCGGTCTGGACCGGCGCCGAGGGGATGTGCATGGGGGCGGTGATCCGGGACGTCGCGGAGGGCGACGGGCGGCTCCTCAACCTCGCCGACCGCGACCCCGTCACCGGCCTGCCGAACCGGCGCCACCTCACCGAGATCCTGGCCGCCCGCCTGGTCGCCGGGCCGGTCGCCGCGCTGCTGCTGCACCTCGAGGGGCTCAAGGAAGCCTCGGAGGAGCTCGGGCACGGGCTCGGGGACGCCCTGGCCCAGGCCGCGACGATCCGGCTCCTCGCGGCCCTCGACGGCGACGCCACCGCGGCGCGCTGGGACGGGGACCGCATGGCCGTCCTGGTGCCCGATCCGGAGCCCGCC